>CAJXVR010000253.1 GCA_913061285.1 uncultured Verrucomicrobiota bacterium
ATCTACACTAGATCGCTCGTCGGCAGCGTCAGATGTGTATAAGAGACAGCCTGGCGAGCAGCCCAAGATATCGCGTCCGTGCTCCAACGCAAACTGAAGCTCGAGCACCCGAAGGAGACCATTCGGTTCACCTCGTAACTCCCCATCGGGATTCTTGAAAACTCCAAATCTAGGAACGCGGCCAACGGATCTCAACCCCTCGGCCGACGAGTTCCCGCTGAAACTCACTCACCAGCTCTGGCTTTGCCCAAACCTCAGCCGGTAAATGCTTCTTCAGGTGGCAGAAGGACACGAGACTACCAACAGCTTCTCCGATCCCCCATTCGACGGGGTGAAGCCGATAGCAACCGTTGGTGACATGAGTCGTACCAATATTCTTATTGGCCGGGAGAAGATTCTGAACCCGCTCCGGAATGAGCGCTCCGAGAGGCAGCTCGAATGGTAAGGTCTCGAAATCAATGTAGTTGTCTCCTGAGGTGCTCGGGTGAAGATCGATCGGGTAACTTCCCACACCCACCGAATCCGGGTACCGAGCAGACCGCAAAGCCTCGCCAGCCCCCCCCGTTTCGAGTCGACGCTGCTCCTTACCGCAATCGGCTTCCGTAACGGTAAACTTCGCACGGATCCGCCGAGACTCCCGAACGTAAGGAAACTTTGCCATCCCATCGTCAGTCCCCATGATATCGGTCCTTAAGCGGAGGCCCGGGAAGCCCGTACCCCCATCGAATTGGGGCGCCTCAGTTTGAAGCCAATAGAGCAGCGACGCGCTCAAGCCTTTCGCTCGGGCAATATGACTCGCCTGCCCCGCGTCACTGACTCCAATCAAAGGGCCGTCGAAGTAGTCGTTTTGCGGCCAGTTGACGAGACAGATATCGCTTTGATAGTGCCCAGCGACAAACTGATTCACCTCGGCGATACGACGATAAGTCCATAGGTTGACCACGCCGCCGTGAGGCCCAGATGCGGGATTAAAGCCGAGTTTCTTCGGCATCCCACTTCTGGGATGGGTGTAAGTAAAATCCAACAGACGCCCTGGCCATTCCGGAGTCAATTGAGGCATATAGTTCCGCCAATAATCATAAGCAGAGGGCCGCGTGATGGTATGATCCTCACCCGGATGATGGTCCATGGCAAAACAGCAGGTAAACGCCTGTTGATTCCCTTCATCACGGCCCCTGGGAGCATGCAGCTCTCCCGTATTCTCTTGCCCTTCGTTCCCGACGACAAATTCAGTCTTGGTCAGCGGTAACAAGTCTCCCAACTCGGTCGCATCGACAAAAAACGCAGCTCGCAGCCAATGGGTTTGACCAGAGTCCTCGCTCTGCACCTGAATGCCTTCGACGCGATCTTGGGTGACCGCTGCAGTGATCGGCTTGGTATTCAGATGCATCCGAAGCTGCCGATTGCCCAGGTAGGGCATCATGGACTCAAGAAGCACGGCAAGCGCAACTCGGGGCTCATGGCAAAGCCGGGACACGGAACCCTTCCCGGGATTCAGAAATGGATCCGCCAGGGCTGTGGAGGATAAGGGATAGTGCCGTCGATAGAAGTCGCGGATCTTCGATCTGAGGGCTCGGTAAGATTCATTTGCACCATGAGTCTCAATCCAGCGATGCTCATCCGGAGGCACCCCCTGACTGGTCAATTGCCCGCCGATCCAATCGCTTGGATCAGTCAAGACCACGGACAAACCCCGTTCCAAGGCAGCCAAAGCGGCGGAGCACCCGCCGAGTCCGCCACCTATAACGACGACATCGGCCTCAGACTCATCAGCACTTAGGCCCTCTAGCCGCAGGGAATCAACCATGGAAGCCAATCCCATGCCTCCCGCCAAGACGAGCGGCGAGCGAGCAAGAAACTGGCGACGAGTGATCATCTATCCCAGACTCTCAACGAAATCGGCCATCCGATCTAGGCCCTTCTCGATATTCTCCATATTCGTGGCATAGCTCATCCTCAAACAAGAATCCGATCCGAAAGCCACGCCAGGAACCATCGCCACTTGCTTTTCTTGCAGCAATCGATCACAGAATTCGACCGAGCCCATTCCTGTGCCAGAAATATTTGGAAATAGGTAAAAGGCTCCCCCAGGCTCGACACAGGTCACGCCCTTCATGGCAAGCAATCGCTCGTAAGCAGCGCGGCGGCGTTTATCAAACTGAACCAGCCACCCAGAGAGATGGGCTTGAGGTCCTTGCAAGGCGGCAATCCCGCCCATTTGAGCAAACGACGTTGGATTACTCGTGCTGTGACTCTGCATCGCATTGATGGCTTTAGCCACCGGATCCGGCGCAGCGAGAAATCCTAAGCGCCAACCTGTCATCGACCATGCTTTCGCAAAGCCGTGAACGATAATGGTGTGATCATAGTGTTCGGGGGAAAACGTGGCGACTGATCGATGAACAGAATCCCCGTAAATCAATCGCTCATAAATCTCATCACTCATGATGTAGACTCCTTTAGCGATACAGACATCGCCCAGGGCCTTGATTTCGTCGGGTGTGTAGACCGTTCCTGTTGGATTGCTAGGAGAATTGAGAATGAACAAACGGGTCTTGTCTGTGATGGCTGCCTCGAGCTGGGCGGGCGTCACTTTGAAGGCGGTTTCATCATTCGTCGGAAGGATAACCGGAACCGCTTCCGCAAGTTTTGCCATTTCAGGATAGCTGACCCAATAGGGTGCCGGAATGATCACCTCATCGCCAGGATCACAGGTCGCCATGATCACGTTATAGCACGAATGTTTTCCACCACAGTTGACAATAATCTGCGAGGGCGAATAGGTGAGCCCATTCTCCTCTTGGAATTTCGTAGCGATTGCCTCGCGCAATTCGATCACCCCACTGCTGGGCGTGTATTTCGTGAATCCATCACGCAATGCCTTGGTGGCCGCTTCCTTAATATGCTCCGGCGTATCAAAATCAGGCTCACCCGCGCCAAAGCCAACGACGTCCAAGCCATCTGCTCGCATCTGTTTCGCCTTAGCAGAAATTGCTAAGGTCAACGAAGGCGTTAGAGAGGCGACACGATTCGAAATGTGATGTTCCATAGTCAAAAGAGCCGAGAACAGATAACTACGTGATGATGTCAGGGCAAGGGAATTGTCATTCCCGGCCAAAAACAGGGATTAATTTCAGTCAGAAAGGTTCAATTTCACTCTAATCGCTCTCCAACGCTCCTGATCCCCTCCCTCGATGCCAAGGACCTGTTCGGGCCCGGAGTTGACCGAAGTAAGAGACAAGCTAAGCTGGCCCCTATGCGTCTTCTTGTCATATGTAGCCTGGCAGCGCTGCTACAAACTGCGTTCGTTGCCGCAGCCCCACTTATCCGGGTAGGTGAAAGCTGGCGATACACACTTGCCCAGGATGCTCTCACGAACCCGATTGACCTCTGGCGCCAACCTGAGTTTGACGATTCACAGTGGCAGGAAGGCCCGTCCGGGTTCTATGGCGGATTTGGCGTCGTCCCCGAAGCAACGCCCATAATCGGGCTGGGAATCAATGAAGGCACCGTTCTATTCCGAAAACGATTCACGGTTGAAGATCCTGCCCTCATTACTTGGCTAACCCTAAGGATCGATTTTCAGCACGGATTCGCGGCCTATCTAAACGGAGAGCCCCTCATTCAACAACAGCTCGGCTCCGAGTGGAACAACGAGATTCCATTCGACCAACAGGCTGATCCCCGCTTTTCTGGCAACGCCACTGAGATTGACCTAAGCCATTTCAGAGACCTTCTCCAACCAGGAGAAAATCTACTCGCGTTTCAAGTCCATGGACAAAGCCGATCCTCAACCTCCCTCGCTTTTACGGCGGAGATGCTCGCGAATTTCACTCGAGGGCCCTTCATTCAGGATCTCTCTTCGACTTCAACAAAGATAGTTTGGCGCACTCACCAGCGAAGCGTGGGATCGGTCGAATACAACGCGCCCAATGAGCCCCCAATCCAAACCAATTCAAGGCAAGCAAGCGTCGAGCATGTGGTTCATCTAACCAATCTCCGCCCGGACACCCGATACGACTACCGGATCACCGCTCAGAGCTCAACAGAATCGGCCCAATCAGAAATCTACTCGTTTCGAACCATGAAAGAACAAGGATCCCTAAGATTCGCGATGTTGGCTGATACCGGCAAGGGAAGCGCGGCGCAGTACGAAGTTGCCAAACGTCTCAGTGAATGGGCCCCTGACTTGGTGATCCATGGCGGAGATGTCGTCTATCCAGACTTTACGCCCGGAAGAGCGGATTTCAGATGTTTCTCTGTCTACGGACAAGACATGGCGAGACGCCCCTACTTCTTTGCCGCAGGTAATCACGACGTGAACGGCGGGCTTCTCCCCTTCCTCAACGCCTTTCATCATCCGACCAACAACACACCAAAAATCAACCACGACAGCGAAGGCACCGCTCCGGAACTCTACTACTCATTCGATCATGGAGATGCTCATTTCACCGTGTTGTATGTACCGTTCTTCAGTCAATACGCACTCACCCACGGCAACCCTCAGTACCAATGGCTTGAGCGAGACCTGCAGCAATCGAGCAAAGCCTGGAAAGTGATTCTCCTCCATCACAACGTCTTTTCGTCCAGTGCCCACACCTTTGATGACTGGGATCGAAACGGACTTATCGATCAAGAAGAACTTCAGGCACTCTTGCTTCCCCTCGCAAAAAAATACGGCGTGCAGCTAATCTTCACTGGCCATGACCATGTGTTTGAACGTTTCACACCCACCGATGGCGTTCACTTCGTTACTTCAGCCGGCGGTGGCGGTGGCCTCTATTCCCTCACCCGCCGCCTTCCTGGTAGCGCCCAGTTCTGGCGCACCTACCATTTCGTGGGAATCACCATCGATGGCACCGAAATGACCATGGAAGCGATCGGGGTTACCGGCAAAGTCTTTGACCGAATGTACCTCCGGCGAGAAGGCTCAACGCGTCCGATCCATGAAGCCGATTGGAATATCGTTCATGTCGAATCAACACCAGGCTCGATATCGACCGACGGCAACATTCCCGGCCAGACATACGACCTGATTGGCCATGGGGTCACGAGCATCGCCGGACAACATTCCAACCTCGGACGCCTCTCCGTCAATCACGACCAAGAGTCGATCTACCTGGGGCTCGAATCAACCATGCTGAGGACCAATCAATTCGCCTATATATTCATTGAAACAAGCACAAGCAACTCCAGCTTCCGCTCGTCCCTCCCCCTGGAAACGAGCCCTCCAGAGAATAGCACCACCCCCAAACTCCAGGCCCTCGCATTGACGGAAAACCTAATTTTCCGTGACTTCAATCCCAATATAATTTGTCTCCTTGGTGACGAATACGCGGACCTCTCCGACGGAAGTTTTCGCCGTCCCTCGTCGCAAATATTCGCTGGACAAGGCGTCTACTCGTTTGATCTCTCGGGACAGGCATTGGATGGCGCACGGCTACAGCAGTTTGATCACAGTCCTTTAACCCACAATAAACCCAACGAGCAAAATTCCAACTTCGTGGAAATCGCCTTGCCCAAAAACGCGCTCGATCCCCTTTCTCTCAATTCGATCAAGGTCGCTGCTCTCATCGGCACGCTCAACGAGCAACCGATGCCCGCAACGATTGAATTTGATACCGGCTATGTCGGAACACAATTCGATCAGACACCTGAAGGAAAGACCTTGAGCCCGCTAACCTTTAAATTCGCACAAAACCCAGACCAAGATTTCGATGGTATTCCAGACGATGAGGAAAGCCAGCATGGCACAAATCCCGAGAATCCCGATTCCGATGGAGACCAGCTTCCGGATGGCTGGGAACTCACCTTCAACCCTTCGCCGCTTCTCTCGCAAGGTTCTAACGGTTCCGATGGAGATCCCGATCAGGACAAGATATCGAACCTCGATGAATACCGCGCAGGCACGGACCCTCAAGACCCCACTTCACAACTAGTAATGACAGCGAACCACCTTGGCGGCGGCATCGTTCGCGTCACGTGGCAAGGAAACCCTCAGATTCACTACACGCTGGAGGTAAGCAACGATGGAACATCCTTCACCCCGATTAGGGAGTGGAGCGAAAGAAGGGATTCATTTCCCATCGAGCACCTTGAACGCGGCGGCCCCTCAGATTCCCGGTTCTTTCGAATCCAAGCCCGCCGAGTTCGATAGCCCACGTTCCGAAGACAAGCTACGGGACCGAGACGAGCTCTACGGGTTCGTCGCAGGCTCCGACTGAGCCTGCAGCTGAAGCATACTGTGGGCAGTTTTTCGAAAGGCCAGATCGAGCACGGGCAATCGTCTGAGGGCATCGTCGCCCAAGTACTTTCCAGCAATGGCCTGTTTGCAGACACCCCAAGCACTCGGAATATTTCCCTGCCGCCAATGAGTTTCAATCATGAGCCCCAAGGTGCGGTAAGGAGCCAAGGAATCGAATTCGTAATTGGGAGGCCCCAGCTCAAACTCAGGAGCGAAAGCCAAATTCGCCAGCTCCAAAAAACGCGCATCATCACCCCGATCCCATGCCATTTCAGCGAGATGCATCCGATAGACTCGCTGGAACGGAGGATCTCGCTCGATCAGTAAGGTGAGAATTTCCTCGGCCTCGGTCGAATCCGGCAAATGAAAGACCGAACGCTGGCTTCGATAGTGTTGAAACAAGTACTTTCCATATTGCCGTAGCAAATCGGGATCCGTTTCAGCCTGTTTCATAATCGCCTCCCTATGTTTCCCTAGGAATGAAACTTCACTTTCCCAAGTCGTTCGGAAATCAGCAAATTGAGCTGACATCGCCAAGGCTAACGGATCATCGGAAAATCGGCGCAGCCATTCTTCGAGGATCGACCGAAAATATTCTGGATCATAAGTCTTTCGTTCCAAGAAAAATGACGCGAGGGCCCGAAAATCAGGCTGACTCAGCGTATGCTCTTCCAAGTAACGCCCCAAGAGTGTCATCGGCCGTGCACTATAAAGCTCATTGAATTGATTCCAATAAGTCGCGACCCGCCTTTCAAAGAACCCGCGCTGAGCGAGGTACTCTAATCGAGGGAAGAAATCGGAGTGCACCGGGGCCTCATCGGGGGTCGTAAAATAACCGTTCGCATGCGAAACGACTTCTGTCGTTAAGAAGACAGGAAATCGTAGGATATCGATCTGCTTGAAGTGATCATGGATCTCCGGCTGATAGAACCGGGCCTCCAAGGCGGCAAGATCAATCGACAGCGGTTCCTTCGAGCCGATTAAGATAAGATCCGATTCCATGCCCATCCAAATGCTGAGATGAGGAAACACCGACGCAAACGTAGCCAAGACCGTTTGGAGCGCCTCATTATTCGTCTCATAGAGCTGAACCCACTGCGCCATAACCCCTCCATCCTTGAGCTTCGATCGACAATTCTCGTAGTACTCGGCAGAAAAGACCCCCGAGACACCTGCTAACCAAGGATTCGATGGCTCACTAATGATAACGTCATAATCATGCTCCGTCAGTTTAAGGAACGACTTTGCATCCTCGACGGCCAAGTGCATTCGCTCGTTGTTCAGCACATCATCATTCGCCTTCTTGAAGAGGCGAGCCCCTTCGACGACTTCAGGAGAGATCTCGACCGTATCGAGACGGGCAACGGACTCATGCCGGAGGACCGCACCACAGGTGATACCGCTTCCCAAACCAACAACCAAGACGTTCTCCGCCCCAGGTCGCAACAACATAGGAATGTGACCACTCAAGAGCTGCGTCAACATATCGCCCGCCGTACTGGCGTCGACCTTCCCATTCACTCGGAGGCTCAGCAGATTATCCTCGCCGGGATCGTAAGAATTCACCGTAACGGTCGCGCCGGCGCCATCTTGATGATAAAGCACCTCACTCCCATTCGCCAGGCTGCGCACCTCGGCCATGCTTTGAGGTGGCGTGGCGCGGCGCCAAAGACCTTGGGTCAAAACCCGCTGCCAAGCAGTACCGAAACGCCCACCGGCAAAAGACACAATGACAAGCACCATCAGTGGAACCCCAATCGTGGCGAAACGCCGAAACTGTTCCGATCGCCGCACTAAAATAACGAGTCCAATCGCCACATTAATGGCAATCCCCAGACCGAAGACGCGAGCCAAGCCCAAGACAGGCAGCAAGACTAGCCCCGTCAAGGCAGCGCCAAGAACCGTTCCAATCGTATTGACCGAAAATACCAGACCAACCCGACGCCCTGTTTTAGACACCTCGTCGGTTGCGATACGACTGACCAGTGGCAATGTCATCCCGAGACACACCGTGGGAACAAACATCACCAAGAAACAAATCGACGCCTGCACAATATGATAGAGCGGATACGCCTCTGGAGTTCGGTTCAAGACATTCGCAAAACGAACGAACCAAAAGGGAAGATACTCAAAACTAAACAACGAGATAAAAATCGTCACTCCCACAAGAATTTCCAAACGAGCGAACAGTCGAACCGGATCCTTGATCTCACGCCACCGTCCGATAATCCAAGCCCCAACGGCTATTCCGGAGATGAACGTGATGAGCATCACCGAAAACCCATGAGAACTGGAACCGAGCACCATCGCCAGGAGCCGAGTCCAGGCGACTTCGTAAAGCATCGCTACAAACCCAGAGAGAGCGATCGACCAGAGAATGAGTCGTTGAACGGCAACGTTATCCGAGGAATCGGATGAGGGAGTCGCCTTCGGTGGAACAGGCTTCTCATTGTCCTCTTCGCCAATATAACCGCTCACTCCGAGAGCAACTGCCCCCACCAGTAAATTCATGGCCGCGGCGACATAGACGGTCACCTGAAGACCTCCAGATGGCACAAACCAAAACTCGGCCAAGATCACTCCGATCACAGCCCCCGCACTATTTACGAAATACAAGGTAGAGACTCGCTCTTGGAGTTCTCCCAGTGTCCGCGTTACCAAGCGCGTCAACACGGGCAGCGTTCCCCCCATCAAGACCGTTGGCACAAACAAGATCGCTAGTCCAAAGACAAATTTCAGGCCCAAGCCGGCGGCACCACCCATCCCAATATTCTTAGCCAGGTTGAAATAAATGGATTGAGCCACTTCGAAGTACCATGGGAAGAGCCAGGCGTATAACCCGATAACAATTTCTAGCCACCCGTAGAGCGCCAAGGGACGCCGGACCCGATCGGCCAAGGAACCCAACATCGCGTTGCCTAGGGCCAGTCCTCCCATAAAGACCACCAATACGGCAACAACGGCGTAGCTGGTATGGCCCATAAACAGGGCCAAATAACGCATCCACACCACCTGATAGACCAAGGCAGCGACACCGGAGATTAGAAGGCACAAAAAGGCCGTCCAATAGACCACGCGAAAACTCGGGGCACTCGATTCTGAGGACGATAACATGGGGAGGAGATGCTATTACGCCCAGACACGAAGGCAATCCATTTCGCCCCTGAACCAAGAGCCTATCTAAGGACGCCCGCTACCTAGCCGCCACTCAACACTCTCATCAATTGCGCACAGAAATAAGCAGCATAGGTACCCACCCCGTATCCAAGCACAGCGAGGAGCACCCCAATCGGCGCGAGCGATGGATGAAAGGCGCCCGCAACCACGGGAGCAGAAGCAGCGCCGCCAATGTTTGCCTGACTTCCCACCGCGACCAAGAAGAACGGAGCCTTCACTATCCAGGCAACACTGAAAAGCACGAGACCATGAATAAGAATCCAAATCATCCCCATGAGAAACAAGCCTTTGTGCTCAAATATGGCGAAAACATCCATCTTCATCCCTATCGAAGCTATGAGCACATAGAGAAACACTGTTCCCAATTTCGAAGCCCCCACTGATTCAAGCTGTGAGGCCCTCGTCATCGAGAGCAAAATACCGCCCGACGTTGCGATGACAACCAACCAGAAAAACGAGCTCGTCAAACTAAAGCGAGCGAGACCGGGCGCATGGGCTGTGATCCAGGGAGCGATGAGATCGGCACAGAAATGAGCGAACGCCGTGACACCGAATGCGACCGCCATCAGTAAGAATAGGTCCGCTACTTGAGGAACACGCTCCTTCCCCTCCTGCCTGAGAACGAGCTTTTCCTTCAAGTCTGCAATGATCGAAGCATCAGCGCCGTTCCATCGATCAATCTTTTCAGCCCTCGGCACTCCAAAAAGTAAGAATGCCATCCACACGTTCGCGACCAAAACGTCCACGGTAATCATAGCGGAGAACATGCTTTCGTTGACCTCAAACACCTCCTTCATCGCCGTCTGATTCGCCCCACCGCCGATCCACGAACCGGCAACCGTAGCCATCCCTCGCCACACTGCATCATCGCCAAATCCAGCGACGGCATCGGGCCAAACCCATTGCATCAAATACAGGCTCACAGGTCCCCCCAGCACCACCCCGAAAGTTCCAGCTAAGAACACAATGATCGCTTTAGGACCCAAGCGTAGGATCTCCTTCAGATCGGTGCTCACCGTCAACAGGACCAAACTCGCCGGCAAGAGATATCGAGAGGCAACATAGTAGACCTGAGACTGATCAGGGTCGTAGATCCCCAAGGACGTCAAGAGGGAGGGCGCGAAATAGCAGATCAACAATGGAGGGACAATCCCATAGAATCGCCGAAAATAAGGATGCCGACTCCGTGCAGACTGAAAGACGAAGGCGAGAATCAGACAAAGGCATCCGAACACTACCCCATCATTGGTCGTCAATGGGCCATTCATGAAACTAGCGACGCTGAGGACTAAGACTTGGCAACATCAGATCGGCCCACTCGAAACACATAATAGGCAACGGCCGCTAAGGCACCGATCGACAGCACCGAACTTAACCCAGAACCAATCAAGTCTTTCGGCAGTTCAATGTTCATGAAAATTAGAAGGGCGATCAAGATTCCCATTATGGACTCGCCGGCAATAAACCCAGAACTCAGAAGCACACCCGAGTCACTGTCACTCCCTGCAGACTTCGCACCTCGTTTTCGTTCAACGAGAAATCGCATGATGCCACCCAAGAGAATGGGTACCGCCAAAGTAATCGGTAAATAGATCCCGACCGCTAAGGGCATCAAGTGCAAGCGATACCGAGAATTTGCCCTCTTAAGCCCACTATCCGCGATCAGTACTATCACCCCAAGAACGGCACCGATCGCTACCATTCGATACGGCAAGGCCCCATCCCCAAAAAGAGCTTGGGTGAGGCTAGCGAAAAGTGTGGCTTGAGGCGCCTTCAGACCGGTTCCAATTCCATAACTAGAGTGCAACAGAGTCAAGACTGGCGCGATCACAAAGGCCGGAATCAAGACACCAATCACCTGCCCCAGCTGTTGATACTTCGGCGTTGCTCCAACGAGCACTCCGGTCTTTAAGTCTTGAGAACAATCTCCAGCGGTCGTAGCGGCACAGCATACGACTGCCGCAACTCCTAGCGTCGCGAGAATTGCCGAATCCCCCTTGTATCCCAAGATGAGGAAGAGCACAGCCGTCACCAACAGTGCAGAAATCGTCATTCCCGAGACCGGATTATTAGACGTTCCAACCAAACCAACAATATAGCTCGAAACAGCCACAAAGATAAAGGCAAGAGCCACCATCACGACCGTCGTGAACAACGATACCGCGAAGGATCCCACCAGGGTCATGTAAATCGCAAATACGAGCGCAACGGCGACCACAAGCACCGCCACCAGACCACTTAAGGGAATGTCTTGCTCCGTTCGTTTCACCTCCGTCTCCCCACGTTCCTTGTAGGTGGCAACCAAGCGATTCAAACCGGAGGCAATTCCAGAGCGAACAGAAATGATCGAAGAGATTCCTCCGACAACCATGGCACCAACTCCCATGTAACGAATCTGAGTACTCCACAAAGCCCACGCAGTATCGAGATTCGATTCCGCACTCATTGACGCAGGGACACCAAAGAGAGGGATAGCAAACACCCAACCAATAGCCCCCCCAATAAACACCAACATAGCAATTTGCAGGCGGACGATGTAACCAACCGCCAAGAGCGCCGGGGAAACATCCGTCCCAACAAAGAAGACGCTATTCTTAATCTTGGTCGCGAACTCAACCGATCCTTGAAGTAGCGAGAGCCCCCCCGCCAAAAAC
>CAJXVR010000254.1 GCA_913061285.1 uncultured Verrucomicrobiota bacterium
AGATCTACACTAGATCGCTCGTCGGCAGCGTCAGATGTGTATAAGAGACAGGAGGCAATTCTCACCAAATCGTTGCTCCAACATATAATCAATCTGAGATGTAGAGATGATTTCTGAGTAGCATTGATGCCATATCTCTGCAGCGAGCGATGAGAGACGGGCCGCATCAGCCAAACCGGCAACTCGAATTTCAATTCCAGAATCAGCACTCATGGGGGTTGACGAATCTAACTTAACGATTCACATTGCGAAGGACAACGGTATCACGAAGAAAATGAAGATTTTATGTGGAGTTACACTAGTGGCCTTAGCGGCCTGGACACTGACAGGAGTCGTCGATGCTAACGAAGATAGTGCAGTGAATTCAAAATCCGCTGAACCCACAGGCCCTCTCGCCTTAGCGACCTTCGGTGGAGGGTGTTTCTGGTGCACTGAAGCCCTTCTCGAAACGCTCGACGGCGTTCACTCGGTGGTATCTGGATACGCAGGTGGCCACAAAGAAAACCCTACCTACAAAGAAGTCTGCGCCGAAACCACCGGACACGCCGAAGTCGTCCAGGTAAGTTACGATGCCTCCGTGATCACATTTAATGAGCTACTCTCCTACTTTTGGCAGGCTCACGATCCAACCACACTCAACCGTCAGGGAAATGACGTCGGCACCCAATATCGATCTGTGATTCTGTATCACGATGAGGAACAAAAACTCGCTGCCGAATCCTCAAAGTCGCAAGCGGCTGGATCTTTCGATGACCCGATCGTCACTGAAATTGTGAAATTCGAAAAGTTTTACCCGGCAGAAGCTTATCATCAGGATTTTTTCCGCAAGAATCCTAATCAAGGCTACTGCTACTTTGTCATCCGGCCAAAACTCAAGAAATTCGGGAAAAATAAGTAGGCGAATGCTACAGATGCTTCAATCGATCCAACCACGAATCCTATAGCTGAATACGCCAACAATTTCGTGAAGGAACGCTCTCAACAGATAGAGTCTCCCGGAACTTGGAATCAGCACGTTAGGCCCCGTAGGTTTCGATTGAAAATCGCAGGCAACGGTTTGAACGTCGAGACCCGATTTTTTAAAGACGGCTTCAGCCCTACGCATGTGAAGGGCTGAGGTCACTAACAGCACTCGATCCCACCCCTGTTCGTCAGCCATTTTTTTGGCCCTAAGCGCTTCTTCGCGAGTATCCTGGCATAAACCGAGATGTTCCACAGGGAGATCCAAAAGCTCCCAACGCTCGATCCAGGGAGTGATGAGCTCAAATTCGGAAACCAACGGTTGCGACGATCCCGCGGCCCCTCCGCCCAAACATAGCCGTTCACCCTTACCGGACCGGACGAGCTCAATCCCCGTCAGCACTCGGTCAAACGCAGCTCCTGCATCAAATCCATGAGGCTCTCCTTCTGCTGATGACGCATGCCCACCGAGTACGAGAACAACATCTGAAACAGCAATTTCCTCGGACAGCCCCAAATAATAGGGTTCTTCAAGCGTTCTGACCAATTGCTCCGTCAATGTCGTCCCGCCGAAGGCCGACAGCAGAAGCACCATGATGGCAGAAAATGATGCCTCTATATAGCGCTTCCTCCGACATTGAATGATAGCGTAGGCAATCAGTGCCAACCAGAGCAATGCAGCCGGATCAAGCAGCCGTTTTAAAATCCAATTGAGAGCACTCAAGGGTAGCTCTCGTTCTAGTCAGTCGCTTTGACCAATCGCTCGAGCCCCTTGAATTCCACCCGCATGTCCTGACTACCATGCAACTGCAGAGCAAGTCGTCCGTCAGTTCGCCCGGTATCATTCACTAGTTCGGCAGATTTCCGACCGTTCATTCGAACCACAGTCCGCCTGCCATAAGCCGATACGGTAAGATCGTTCCATTCCCCCTTGCGGTACCAACGCGTTTTCTTGTCCGCTGGATGCTGAACCACCCATGCACGGCCCCCCGTTTCGTAAAGCCCCCCCGTCTCGTAGGTCGTATCAAGTTCGACCTGAAATCCGTTCACTCCAACCGCATGATCAACGGGCGTCGAGCGGAAATAGAATCCACTATCCCCCTGAGACACCTTAAACTTCAGACGGACCGTGAAGTCATCGAAACTGCCTTGACTCATCAACAATCCGTGCCGTTTCTCAGCTTTAACACTCGTCCCTAGAATCACACCGTCACTCACCGACCATTCGCCTCCAGGACGCGCCTCCCAACCGGCCAAAGTCGTTCCATCGAAAAGGGGGCGCCATTCGTGACGGCCCAAATCCTGAATTCGAATATTTCGCCAGGCGATCTCCATTGGTTCCTCGCTATTAGTACCATGAACTTGCAAGGCGATGAAGCCACTCAGACTCATCGAATCCCTCAAATCCGCTGCCGGAACGCCATTGATAAAAGTACGTATATGATCCCCTATCGCTTCGACTCGATAATGATTCCATTCGTTCTGTCGAAACGCTTGCCGGGCAGGATCATTGCCTTTCAGGTCGTTTATCCATCCACGCCTCGATTCGTCATAGATGCCACCAGACCAGGCGCGCTCAGACGGATCAATCTCCACCTGATAGCCATGAACCACACCATTGTGATAGCTTGGAATACTAGCACTACGAATCTGAATGCCCGAATTCATTCGCGGGTCCACTTTGTATTCGACCTCAAAAATGAAATCACTGTAATCGCGGGCTGTACAGAGAAACGAATTTCGTGAGCGTGGGACCGTGGTTCCAACAATCATCCCGTCCTCGACACGATACGTGGCCTTTCCTCCGCGCTGCGTCCACCCATCCAAATTTGAACCATTGAACGGATACAGCCAATCTTCAGCACCGGCACCTGGAACACCCAATCCTAATGCACTGACAGAAAAAGCGGCCACCGCAACAAAATGTTTTATTCGTTTCATTCCGCCCCAAGTGAAACAAAGATCAGAAAAAAAACAATGAATTGCGGCACAATCGCATTCTATATCATCGGAACCTTCACCACTATTTCTCGACCTTGTATACAACTGAAAAAGCGACTATTGTCGCTACGTTCTACGACACAAACCAAGGCTCTAAGAAGAATCCGACCCTACGCTACCCCTAGAATGTTCGCTCAATTCTCTGGCACAATCTCGACGGTCGACCTCATTGTCGGAGGCATCCTGGCTCTTCTCACACTCGTATTGGCGGCGGCAACATTTCGTTTCCGTCGCACCCCTACCTATCCCACCTCAACTGCCGTTTCTTCGATATTACTTTGCTTGCTGGGTGTGCTATGCCATTTGGGACCTCTTTTGATTCCTGAGGCCCAGTTCGAAGCGATTGAGAATGGACTGGATTTCGCGTTTGTGGGTTTACTCTGCGTTACCCTTCTTTCACTTGCTGCTTACACCATTCTAAACCACCCAGATCGGTCCCGCAGTTCTGGGGCAAGCGAAGATCGCCTCGAAGAACATCTATCCGTTGCGATCGAAGGGACCAGTGACGGGCTCTGGGACTGGAACATTGTCGATGACACGATCTGGTTCTCACCGAGAATGAAGGCCCTCCTAGGGTTCAATACAGACGAATTCCCTGATCAATTTGAGGCCTGGGAACAGCGACTCCACCCAGATGATCACAAAAAGACGATCGATGCGATTGAGCAGCACCTGGAGAAAAAGAAAGAATACAATATCACCTACCGACTGAAATGTAAGGATGACAGCTACCGATGGTTTCGAGCCCGCGGACAAGCGAGTCGATCAGGAACGGGACGCCCCCTTCGCATGGCTGGTTCAATTCAAGATGTCAACGAGCAGTATCAAGACCGAGAACAGGTCCAGCAAAACAAGGAACTCTTCCAGGCCGTATTCAATCGCGCAAATATCGGTATTGCACTGACGAACAGCGACGGGAAATTCTGCGAAGTCAATCCGACCCTCTGTAAGATGCTCAAGTACGATGCCGAATCCCTAAAGTCTCGCTCTTTCAAACTGGTAACCCATCCGGAAGACCTCGAGACCTTCAATTCAAGCTACAATCAACTAGAGAAACAGCCATCCGGACACATTGAACTCGAGAATCGCTATATCCGGAAAGACGGCGACGTCATCTATGCGATCTCAGGCGTGTCGCGGCTCAAACAAGAGCTCATAGGATCTGGGGCTCAAAACCTCGTCCATATCCAAGACATCACCAAACTCAAGCGTGCCCAGCAGAAGGCCGTCGAGAGCAGTCAATTTAAATCACAGTTTCTTGCCCACATGAGCCATGAAATCCGCACACCTCTAGGTGGCTTACTGGGAATGCTCGAACTCGCTCTTGGAACGGAACTAAGCGACGAACAAGAACATTTTTTGGTCACCGCACGCCGTTCGTCTGAACAGCTGATGTTCCTGATCAACGATATCCTGGACCTATCCAAGATCGAAGCAGGTAAACTCGAAATCGTTTCTTCTCCGTTTGCCCTCAGGGAATCGGCAAACGCGATGATTTCAACGCTTTCTCTCCGGGCCCATGAAAAGAACCTTGAATTGGCCTACCATATCGACGACGCCATCCCGCAGACGATCAATGCTGATTGGAGCCGTATTCAACAAGTTCTCACCAATCTTCTTAGTAACGCCATCAAGTTCACTCCCAATGGACAAGTGGTTCTCGAAATCAAGCTTGATCAGCGAGCAAAGAATGCTCCTGCTTTGGCAGGACGGCAACCAATCGCCTTATCGTTCTCGGTCAGCGATACCGGCATTGGCATCCCTGCGGACAAATGCCGCGAGATTTTCGAGGCATTTCATCATGCAGATAGCTCAATCCCCAATAAGTACGGAGGGACAGGTCTCGGTCTGGCGATTTCTCAGGAACTTGTCGCACTCATGGGAGGAAGAATCTCAGTAGAAAGTGAGGTCGGAAGTGGCAGCCGGTTCAGCTTTAACCTTCAAGTCGACGCGCAAGCTCAAGCTCATTCGCAGACCAGTTCTGCTGCAGCCCGAGACTACGGCGGGATTAAGGCTCTGATAATCGACGACAACGCAACGAGC
Source organism: uncultured Verrucomicrobiota bacterium (assembly GCA_913061285.1). Lineage (GTDB taxonomy): Bacteria > Verrucomicrobiota > Verrucomicrobiia > Limisphaerales > AAA164-E04 > UBA2970. The sequence goes on from CAJXVR010000254.1 coordinate 5,005, forward strand.
CTCGAATTCCTCTCTCGCACGCTCCTCAGCGTCAACATTCAACCTTCAGGATTCACCAGTGCAAGTGCCGCCGAAAGCTTCTTGAAGGGCGAATCGAATCGCAAAGGGAAGTTCGACCTCTGTCTCCTAGACAGCCGAATTCCGGGGAATGAGGCTTTCAGTTTTCCTTCCCGAATAGAAAACCACCTTAGCCCCGATTCGAATACCGTCCTTCTTCTGTCATCCCCGAACCGCGAACTAGAACTTCAACGCTGCGCAAAACACAATCTAGAGCACTATCTCCCAAAACCCGTCTCTTCCGAAGACCTCCTTACCCTACTCGATCAGTTAATCAATCCACTCGCCAGTAAAGAGAGCCAGCGCTCAGAAAAAGCGACGAGAGTCTTGATTGTCGAGGACAACCCAATCAACTCAGAGGTCGCTTTGAATTTCATTAAACAATTCGGCCATGAAGTCGCATGTGTTGAGAACGGACGAGAAGCCATCGACCTACTCGAGAACGAATCATTCGACATCGTTCTAATGGATGTGCAGATGCCGGAGATGTCTGGACTAGAAGCCACAAGTATCATTCGCAAACGCGAAGAGGAAACCGGCAAACATCAATGGATCATTGCCTTAACCGCTCAGGCAATGAAGGGAGACCGGGAAGAGTGTCTGGCTATCGGAATGGACGACTACGTCACGAAGCCAATAAAAAGAGAAAATCTTCAATCGGCACTCGAACGGGCTATGTTTCGGAAGGACCGTCCAAGCACTACGGTTTCCAGCATGCCTGCTAATGCCGACCCCTCTTCAATTATTGAAGCGTTCGAAGGAGAAATCAATGTCGCGAAACGAGTCGGACAACTCTTCCTCGAGACCACGCCGTCGTTGTGGAATTCTTTAGAGAATGGTCTCGCAAATGGTGATGCAAAAACCGTTAGAACAGCTGCCCATCGATTGAAGGGCTCCTACATGCAATTCGGAGCAGAGGACGCAGAAAGACTCGCGTTAAAACTAGAAGAAGCCGGTCGCAACAATCAACTCGAGGACCTTGAAGAATCCATGCAGCAACTCCAGAACATCACCCGCGATCTCAAAAAACAGATCTACCAACTCTTGCGACACTAGAGCGATCTCAAGCTAAGCGAGAAACGCTCAATCACCCACCTAGGCAACTAGCGCGTCCTCTTGTCTTTCAAGAACTGGACATGGCTATCGAGCATGAGCCGGTTTCTTCCCCCAGGATGCACTGCCCGCCCTCTTATCGACTCATCTAGCGAATCAATCGTGTTCGGATAATAGGCGTCCACCACAAGTTCCACATCCGAGACCCCGTCTGGAATACCAATGAATCGATTGTTCGCTTTCCGCAGGCTCTGCACGACTTGGTCTTCCGATTTGCCCCAGAAATTGTCTAAAGGGACTTCCTCACCTGCTTGATCAAAGCGCCACATCCAATAATTAGACGTGGGCGCATTGGTGCTAAATCCTATCGATTGCGTCGTCTGAATTGCCCTCCCGATTGGAGAATGGACGACGCTTGGACACGACCATAGATCAGCATCGCTAGTATAGTTAGAGAAAACTATCCCGGCCCATCCGGAGCGAGGATCGGAGCGAGGCCAGCTATCCCATGGCTTGTACCCGCCAGGCAAGAGTAACTTGAGATCGCGTCGATCTGGGAACCGTCCCTGAAAATCATCTCGATAGAGCGACATTCCAATTCCGATCTGACGAAGATTTGAGACGCATCGGATCCGACGGGCCTGGCCTTTCGCCTTGCCAAGCGCCGGCAGGAGCATCCCTGCAAGAATGGCAATGATAGCGATCACAACCAGCAACTCGATCAGCGTGAACGCACTCTCAAGGGATCGACGCGTTCGAGATTCTTTTTTCAAACTCATGTTTCTGTAGGTATCCCCATTGAAGGAGATGACATTACGCATCCGGCATTGGCTTATCACAAACGCTCCCCCAGTCGAGTGAGAAGCATTTTATTAGCGAAACGCATCGGATCTTGGAAGCGAGAGGTTACCCTCAAGATGAGGCTTTGAAAAACGAATAAAAATCTCTCACCAAGACGTTTTCGTCGAGACAGGGAAAATGGCGGGATCGGAGCAAGCAAACAATTTTACTTGCAGCCATGCACCATGGGCCGATACTTCAACGGCACCCAATAAGCAATTCAAGATTAACTGATCAGACCATGCGTAGAACTAGTAGATCGACTTACTCGCGTCGTGAATTTATCGGTAGTGCTTCCGCATCTGCCTTCGCCTTCACCTTCCTACCCAGCCGTGTTTTCGGTGCCAATGAACGCCTCAACATGGCCAGCATTGGTGTTGGCGGCAAAGGAGGGAGTGATTCCACCCACGCAGGTGAGTTGGGAGACATGGTCGCTCTCTGTGACATTGATGACAACACACTCCGCAGACGAGCTGAAAAAAGTCCCCGGGCGGTGCTCTACAACGATTTTCGAGTGATGCTCGAAGAAATGGACAAGTCGATCGATGCCGTTACCATCAGCACGCCTGATCACACCCATGCGCCGGCGGCAGTGATGGCAATGCGCCTAGGAAAGCATGTCTATTGTCAAAAACCTCTAACGCATACGGTCTACGAAGCCCGATTGATGCGGGAGACAGCCCAAGGATTCAAGGTAGCCACCCAAATGGGAAATCAGGGAACGGCTGAAAACGGCCTCCGCGAGGCTGTGGAAGTCATTCGGTCCGGCGCGATAGGTCCGGTCAGAGAAGCTCATGTGTGGACAAATCGTCCGGTCTGGCCACAAGCCCCTAAGGTAGTCTCTCGTCCCGTCGGAAGACCTCCGGTTCCCGCTCATGTCCACTGGGATCAATTTCTCGGCCCTGCCCCGTACCGGCCCTATCACAACGCCTATCACCCATTCAATTGGCGAGGATGGTGGGACTTCGGAACCGGTGCTTTGGGTGATATGGCTTGCCATACCGCGAACATGGCGTTTATGGCCTTGAATCTCGGTTACCCTGATTCCGTTTCTGCTGAGAACGGCCCCCTCAATCCTGAAACCTACCCAGCTTGGGCAACGGTAAAATTTCAGTTCCCCTCACGTGGCAACCTCCCTCCAGTCGATTTCTATTGGTATGAAGGGAAGTTACCGAACGGAGACAAGAACCTTCCACCAAAAGAACTTTTCCACGGAAACACCCCCCCTGGAAGTGGTTCTCTCCTTGTCGGCGACAAAGGGATTCTCTATTCGCCAAACGACTACGGGGCCGCATACAAACTATTGCCAGAAGACAGTTTTGAAGGTTTTGAGAAACCTGCCCCCAGCATCCCGCGAAACGGTCGAGGAGACAAAGGCATGAAGGAAGAATGGGTGGAAGCAATCAAGGGTGGCCGTCCGGCCGTATCCAATTTCAACTACGCGGGGCTTCTCACCGAGACGATCCTTCTGGGTAATATTGCCATGCGATCCGACAAGAAACTCCTCTGGGATGGCCCCAACCTGAGGTTTACAAATTCGTCAGCAGCAAACCAATATATCCACAAGACCTATCGGGACGGGTGGGTTCTTTAGAAGGGCGATTCCGTTCTTGCAATTGAGGCGAGCCATCCGAGGCTCGCCTTTTCTTATTTCCCAGGGAAGCGCCTCTCCCGCCTAGCTTCGAGAGGCACAACGCTGCGCGATCGCTCCAACATGACGGTGATCGGTCCCACAACAGCCCCCTAGGACGTTCAAATGGGCTGCCGAGCCCAGCATCGACTGATAGGCCGCTCCAAATTCAACAGGATCCCCTTCATCAAGAACCGTCGCCCCATCTAGCTCAGCATGACTCAGTCTTGACGCATTGCCTCTGACGGCCCTAATACGCCTCGTCCAAGCCTCCCCGCTGCAAAGCAAGTGCTCAAAATGACTGGGATGAGCGCAGTTAATTCCATAGTAGCTCACATAGCCCGCTGTCGCTTCATCGGCACGCAGAATCGCACTCTTGAGCGTTTCCCCATTGGGAAGGCGGCCATCGATTTCAACCGTGAATGATAGAATCACTGGAATACAACACTGCGCTGCAGCCAGAGCAATGCCGATTGCTTCCTCAACGTAATTCAGCGTGGCAGCTGAAACCGAATCAGCAGCGGTTTCCGAAAGGACGCCAATCTGTGTTTCATGGTACGCTTGAGCCTCAGCGATAGACATCGTATCACTCGCCACATAACCATCCCCTCGCGGACCAACGCACGCACTCACCACAACGGGGCGCTGCAGAGGTGACCACTGCGACCGTCGAAGACAACACAGTTCAACCGCACGGCGATTGACCTCAGCTAGGGCTTCCTTGGAATAACCAAGCTTATTTCCCCACACCTCGTTCGCTCTCCAAGTGAGGCTTTCGAAGATGAAACCTGATCGGGCTCGTTTAGCAATCTCAAGATAGGGAGCGTAATAACGATCCAGCACCCCTTCATACTTTGAGTCGTTTAGAAGATGAAAAGTCGCAAAGTGCGGCAGGTCGATTCCTTCGTGAAAAATCAACGTGGTTTCGATTCCTCCATCCACCAGGAAGAGGTCTCCCGAAAGCTGCGGAAGCTTCTCTCGGAATCTCGGCGCGTTTATCATCGGGACGCCCCTATACCTCTCGAACAGCCCTCGCAGACCGAAGGTCGAGACTCTTGACGAGGATCTTTGAGTTCCGCCCACTCTGAACGTGAACGTCACGCCGAGCAGCGGGAAGATCATCGATCCCGCCTTCGACAAACCCAGCCTTCGCTTGAAAATAGGTATAGGCTTGGGTTGAAAGCAGATAGAGTTGCTCCACTCCCTGCTGTCGCGCCCTATCTTCGACAAACTTGATCAACCGTAATCCAATGCCCTGATTTTCATGCGAACGGGATACGCACAAAAATGCCAATTCCGCCTTTTTCTGCTCTGGAAAAACGTGCAAGGCAACACACCCGATCGGATGACGATCGATTTCAAAAATAAAATAATCATCCAAATGGCGTGCTATCTCCTGGCGAGTCCGACTCGTGAGCTCTTCAGCCAGCACCGAATCTCGAGTCAACTGCACGAGAAGCCGAATGTCTTTTTTCTTTACCGGGCGGATCTGTTGGTAGTCGTTCGCGTATACGAGAGTCCCAATCCCCTCGTTAGAAAACACTTCCGTCAAGAGTCCTTCATTTGTCCGGCCGTTGATCACATGAACCCGAGGAATCCCTCCATGACAGGCTCGCACCGCGTGTTTGGCTTTCGAAAGACAATTGAGTTCCTTCCCCGCAGCTGCCTCCTTGAGCTTCGCATCCAATTGAGAAGCCGGCATTTCGCGAATCAATTGATCCCCAATAAGGATACCGTCCTGCGAGGTTACAAAAATCAGTTTGACCGCATCAAGTGCCTCCGCGATCGACACCGCAATCGAGTCAGAATTCACCCGGAAAGTTCGACCGCTACCATCAAAACCCAATGGCGGCACGACGGGGATCACCCCGCGTTCAAGCAACGCAGCCAACAGCTTTTCATCAACCCGTTCAACTTTCCCCAAATTGAGTTGATTCACGCCCCCAATGATGCCGCAAGGAAGGGCCTTAATCGCATTGGTAACGGCAGCGCGAATATCGTGTGTCGCAAACCCCTCAAGAATCTCGTGGGACAATCGATTCCCAACATCAATCGCTAGTTCCAACGTGTCATCGGTGGTAACACCGTTCCCATCGAGATCAGACACATCCAGGTTGCGCTTTGCCGCGATCTCGGCAATCTGATATGCCGCACCGTGAGCAAGGACCACCCGGATATTGAGCGAGCGAAGAACGGCAATATCTAGGAGGACATTGGCAAAATTCTCTTCTGACACAATCGCCCCATCAACAGCAATCACGAATATCTCCCCGCGAAAGCGGGGAATGTAGTTGAGAATACCTCGTAAATCGTTCGGTTTCACAAAAAACTAAGATGATTCGACGCTCGGTAGTCTTGCGTCGCAACGATACTCTGACGATATTCTGGCCATAATAAAATCCATTTTTCATCAATAACTTGTGATTCCTACCTATTGACATCGGTCTGGCCTTGCTTCTTCGGGGGACTCTTCGGCACCCTACGAACTCTTGCATCGATTCATATCATATCGACGATACGTCCTTCCCGTCAGTCTCGCGGGCATGACCGGCTGTCTTTGGGCGGTTCCCTTTCTCACCTCCCTTGGCGGAGGGGTAGCCTGGTTTATCCCAGGACTTCTTGTCTTAGTCGCGGGAATTTCGCCTCGCCTGAGCCCTTTCCAGATGGGCTTCCTCACAGGTCTCTATTTCAATCTAAGCGCTCTATACTGGCTCTTGTTCATGCCAGTGAGAATGGCCGCAATCGCTGCATGGCTCGCACTGAGCGCCTACTGCGCCATTTATCCCGCTCTTTGGGCAATCTTTTGTTGGCGGATGCTCCCCTCGCCGGCTTCCCGTCGACTCGCACCGCCTCCATTCACACAACTCTTCTACCGCCTCTCAAGTATGTCCTGGCTCCAACGTCAGATTTGGGCAGTGGTCGGGGCAACGGCCTGGACATCCGTAGAAATGCTCCAATCACACTTGTTCACCGGATTCCCATGGAATTTGTTGGGAATTTCTCAAGTGGAATTATTGCCTTTGATCCAATTGGCATCAGTTACCGGGGTCTATGGGATCTCGTTTATCATCGCCTGGGTTTCGCTCTCGCTTCTTCTCGCCATTTCTCAGATCGCCTCTACACCCGGCAAACCACTTTCCTGGAGTCGCGAACTTTTTCCGGCTGGAACGTTCCTCATCGTCATCGCCAGTCTTGGGTTCAGTCGTATTCAAGCCAGTTTCGAAACCAAAGGCACCGTTCGGATCGCCCTGGTTCAACCCAGCGTCCCTCAAAAGGTCATCTGGGAAGGCACCGACAATGAATCTCGAATTACAGAGCTCTTTCGACTTTCCACGGCGTCGCTGGAACACCGTCCCGACCTCCTTGTCTGGCCGGAAAGTGGTCTTCCATCAATCGAAAACGCAGCTCAACGGGTTTCGCAGTACGTGCTTCAGCACAAAGTCCCACTCGTTTTCAACGATCTCGAGTTGGAAAGGGCGTCGAA
>CAJXVR010000255.1 GCA_913061285.1 uncultured Verrucomicrobiota bacterium
CTTGAGTCTTTGTTTAAATTCATCGGCCTACCCGTTTCAAGGAGGGCCTCAGAGCTCGTCATCACCGAGAAATGCGGCGATCATCTCAGAAGAAACTCACGGAACCCAACTAACGATCCAATTACCTGCGGCAACGACCCTTCACCTCAGTCCCCGCGTGTCACCTGAGGACAAATAAGATTCCATTTCCAGCTTTTCAGCTCCGCCTCAAGCGGGCAGCATCGGCCGTTCCTCCATGAGGGGGTAGAAACAGCTAATTGATGGGCGATACGACATTTACAGAAGGGCAGCGCTGGATCAGCGAGTCGGAACCAGAGTTGGGTCTAGGCACCTTGGTTCAAATCGATGGGAACAAAGTGAGCATCCTCTTTCCCGCCACTGGAGAACTGCGACAATATGCCAGCGACAATGCACCCTTGAAACGTGTTCGCTTCCGCATTGGCGACACAATCACGAATCACGAGGATCGTTCAATCGATGTTGAGCGCGTTGATGAAGTAGCGGGGCTCCTCACCTATCATGGCAGTGGACAGGCCGTTCCCGAAGCGCAACTCAATGATCGTATTAGTTTCAGCCGACCGGAAGACCGCTTACTCAACGCCCACTGCGACGAACTCAACGCCTTCGAATTAAGAAAAGTATGTGCCGACTACCGCTTCCACAGGCACCAGGCAGCCAATCGAGGATTCGTCGGTGGTCGAGTCGACCTCATTCCCCACCAACTCTATATCGCCCAGGAAATCAGTGCCCGGCACGCCCCTCGAGTGCTCCTCTCCGATGAAGTGGGCCTCGGAAAAACGATCGAAGCCTGCCTGATCTTGCACCGGCTCCTCGTCAGTGGTCGTGCGGAGCGAATTCTAATCGTCGTTCCCGAATCACTCGTTCACCAGTGGTTCGTTGAGTTACTGAGAAAGTTCAATCTTTGGGTCAACATTTTCGATCAAGAACGGTGCCAAGCAATCGAGGCCAATCAAGAGGATGCGAACCCCTTCCTTGACGATCAGCTAGTGCTATGTAGTACGGCACTCATCGCCAATTCATCCAAACGCCTTGAACAAGCAACCCGGGCGTCATGGGATCTCCTTGTCGTCGACGAGGCCCACCACCTTGAATGGTCCGAGGCTCAGGTGAGCCAAGAATACACGGCAGTAGAAACCATTGCTAAGGAGACAGAGGGACTCCTCTTACTCACTGCCACTCCAGAACAACTCGGACCCGAGAGTCATTTCGCTCGTTTGCGCCTTCTCGACCCAGAACGCTACCACAGCTTTGAAGCCTTCTTGGAACAATCAGAACATTACGAGGCCGTCGCCAAGATCGCAGATGCACTCGACCAAGATCGAGAGATCCTCCCCCGAGAAAGCGAGGCGCTAGCAGAACTCCTCAAACGCCCCCTTCCCCTCAGCAAGCCTGAACAACGAAAAGCAGCACTCAACGAGCTCTTAGATTTCCATGGCCCTGGCCGCGTTATCTTTCGGAACACTCGTGCCGCGATCAGTGGATTTCCCAAGCGAATCGCCAATCTTGTCGCTCTTCGCCCTGCTAAGAACCGGGAAGAACTCCTCGATCTCGCGGCAACCGAGTTCGCAGCGGACGCCGGAGATAAATCACTCGAGAACTATCTCGCGCTCGACGACGACCCTCGCATCAAGTGGCTCGCAGACCTGGTTAAGCAACGAACGCCCGACAAGATACTGCTTATCTGCCATTCCAAAGAAAAGGCGCTCGCCGTTGACGATGCACTCCGCAAGCAAATCACGGCAAAAACCGCAGTCTTCCACGAAGACCTTCCTCTAGTCCAACGAGATCGCAACGCCGCCTGGTTCGCCGAGGACGAAGGGGCTCAACTGCTCATTTGCTCAGAAATCGGAAGCGAAGGACGAAACTTTCAATTCGCCCATCACCTCGTTCTCTTCGACCTTCCCCTGAACCCTGAGTTGGTAGAACAACGCATCGGACGGCTCGATCGTATCGGACAGAAACAAGACATCCAAATCTATGTTCCCTATCTTGAACATAGTCCCCAAGAGGTCATTACCCAATGGTACCATCAGGCCTTGGATGCCCTGGAAACGAATCTCGAAGGAGGCCACTATCTCTACCAAAAGTTCGGGCAACAAATCCACGACTTCGCCCTTGAGTACCCTGCCCTACCAAAGGCGGAATCCGCGAAAGAACTCACCGCGCTTCTTCAAACTTCCAAGGAAGAACGAACCCAACTCACTCAACGGCTTAAGCGAGGAAGAGATCGGCTACTGGAATTGAGTTCCTTCCGGGAGCAGCCAGCGGCAATGCTCATTGAACAAATCAAGACAGACGACTGCCAACGCGACTTGGAACAATTCATGTCTGATGTCTTCGATCACTTCGGAGTCCATGTCGAGGAATTGACCGATCGCACCTATCGACTCGATCCCCGGGGTGTCATCACAGATTCCTTCCCCTCAATTCCTCGAGAAGGCCTCATCGCTACCTACGATCGCAAACGTGCCCTTTCCCGTGAAGACGTTAGTTTTCTCACCTGGGACCATCCCATCGTCACGGGCGCAATGGATCTCATCCTGAGTTCCGAACTTGGAAACAGTTGTTTCGCCCTCTGGCCGGATCAAGCCGCTCCCGGCTTACTCCTTGAGGCCATATACGAGCTGACAACGATGGCGCCAGGCAAATGGCATGCCGATCGTTTCCTTCCAAGAACGCCAATCAAGATCATCGTCGACCATCAACTTGAACCGGTCGAACCGAGCGAGATACCAAGTTTCGCATCGCGGGTACTGAAAAACTCTCCACCCTACCGCCTCCTCGACAATGACCACATGAAGAACGAGCTACTGCCAGCGATGCTCAAGAGTGCTGAAACCATCGCCCAACGGGAAGCGAATCAAGTCTCAAAGACGAGGCTTACTGAAATGAACAAAGCCCTCGACAGCGAGATCACTCGATTGGAATCCCTCGTTGCCATCAATGATCATGTGAGACCGATTGAACTTAGTTTGGCCAGAAAACAAAAAAAGGCCCTGGAGGAAGCCCTCAGTGAAGCAACACTTCGACTGGATTCTGTACGCGTCATTTGGAAGACACCTGAAAGCTCATGAATACCCTGCGCGCAATCGTCCTGACACTCATCATTGGCGGACCACTAGCTGCCGCGACCTTTAACCTTGATAAAACAACAACCATCATTTGGTCGGAGAAGGAGGACGCCAGCCAAGTGCTCACGACGCCTGATTCATTCACCAAGCAACTCAGCCGCTTCGATCGAGCAGTCCGATTGAAGCGCAACGATCAGATTTCGCCCGAGCACTTTCTTAAGTTTGTTGGACAGCAAGCCCTAGACTGGACGCCTAGTGAAATCGAGCGCTTCCGCGATTCTCTCGAGCGAATCAAGACACCCCTACAATCGCTCAAGCTTTCTTTCCCCAAAAAAATACTCTTGATCAAGACGAGCGGTAAAGATGAACCCGCTCCCTACACCCGCCAACACGCAATCATCCTTCCGGAAGCCGTTGTTCGTTCCCCCCGCAAACCAGACGCACTCCTGGCCCATGAACTATTTCATATCCTCACTCGAAACGCTCCCGCTGAGTTTCGATCCCGACTCTACAAAACCATCGGATTCGAGCCCTGCAACCCCATACGACTCCCAGGGAAACTGAACGAGAAGCGAATCACCAATCCTGACGCTCCGATCTACGATCACTTCATTCGCGTGACACGCGGAGGAAAAATAACATCGGTCATCCCCGTCCTGCTCACGAAGAGCGCTGACTATGATCCAGATGCAAGCGCCCCATTCTTTTCCTATCTTGAGCAACGATTCATTGAGATCGAAAACAGAATGGGACGATGGCAGGTGCGTCAGTTGGGAACAGACGCAGCGACATGGAGTTTTGATGAAGCAGAAGATTTCTACCCCCAGATCGGTGGCAACCGTTACAGCGTCTTCCAACCGGAAGAGATTCTCGCCCGCCATTTCACAAGTCTTATCATGGCAACAAATCTGCCCGACGACTCGTCGGTAGCCTCGCGATTGAAGAACGCGCTCAGTTCGAGGGATTAAGGCCTCGCGGGGCTCAATGACCGAGCTACTGCGCTGCAACCGCGGCACTGGCAGAGGGCGTCGCCGAGTGCGCTAGCCGATCAACGACCGGATCTTCTCGTCAACGCTTGCAAGATCTCTCATGAGCGATTCCCCCACCAAAAGCGCCTGAGCGCCACAAGCGACAAGACGATCAACATCCGTGCGGGTCTTGATTCCACTTTCCGCAACCAACGCGAGCTCGCTCCGATTCGGCACTGACTCAAGCTCCTTTGCCAGCCGTTCGGTCGTTCCCAAATCGACCGTAAAGTGTCTAAGATCACGATTATTCACGCCGATGAGTGTCGCACCGATCGCCTTGGCTCGTTCCAGTTCCTTTTCGTCATGCACTTCAACAAGCACACTCAAACCGGCATCCAATGCAAGTTGATGGAGGGCTGTAAGGGTAGCGTCATCAAGGATTGCCACAATCAATAGAATTGCATCTGCTCCCCACTCCACGGCCTCGAGAATCTGACGCTCATCAATGACGAAATCCTTTCTAAGCAAAGGGAGAGACACCGCGGAGCGGATCGCCTTGAGATAGTCCAACGAACCCTGAAAGTACTTCTCATCCGTCAATACCGACAAACACGAAGCGCCACCATTTTCATAAGCCGTCGCGATGGCAACCGGATCGAAATCAGGACAAATCACCCCTGCCGAAGGCGAGGCCTTTTTCACTTCTGCAATCAATCCTAATCGCCCAAAGCGCGGCGAGATTAGCGCAGACTGAAAGGGACGCACCCCGCCTCGTTCCGCAATCTTCGTCTTCAGCACGGCCGATGACACAGTCTGTCGAGGTAATGCTGCGACCTCAGCTCGTTTATCCTCTACGATTTGATCCAATATCGTCATACAACACTAACTCACTCAAATGAGAGTCACCCAACGTTCCTATTCATCGGCGACATCCGCCATCCGCTTGATGGGACATCCGGCCCGAAGCCAGCCATTCACAAACTGATCCACATCCCCGTCCATCACACCCTGAATATTGCTGGTTTCAACCCCCGTACGCAGGTCTTTTACCATCCGATAAGGTTGGAAAACATAGGAACGGATTTGATTCCCCCAAGAAACACTGCCCTTGTCTCCGTAAAACCGTTCCATGTCCTTCTTCGCTTCATCCTCTCGAATCGCGTAGAGACGGGACATTAGGAGTTTCATTGCCGTGGCCCGATTTTGATGCTGCGAACGCTGGGTTTGGCACGCGACTGCCAAGCCGGTCGGCACATGGGTAATGCGAACAGCTGTTTCCACTTTGTTCACATTCTGTCCCCCTTTGCCCCCAGAACGAAACGTATCAACCCTCAGATCACCGGGCGGGATATCCATATCGATCTCATCGTCAATCTCCGCAATGACATCAACACTCGCAAAACTCGTATGCCGTCTCTTGTTAGAATCGAAGGGAGAAATCCTCACCAAACGGTGCACCCCACGTTCCGCCTTGCAGAATCCATAGGCATTTTCACCTTCGATCAACAGACTCACACTCTTGATTCCAGCGGTTTCACCCGGAAGGATGTCCGTAATATCGCACTTGAATTCTCGTTGCTCACACCAGCGCTGGTACATTCGCAGCAGCATATCTGCCCAATCACAGGATTCCGTCCCACCTGCGCCGGCATTAATGCTCAAAATGCAGCTCTTGGAATCGTGAGCCCCACTCAATAGCGTGCGCAATTCGAGCTCCTCAAGTGAGTTCAGAAGTCGGGCGGTGTCCCCCTCAAATTCCTTTTCGAGATCGGCTTGAGTTGCCTCCGGCTCGGACTCTCCTAGCTCAAGCATCACTTCGAGATCGTCGAGATCTTTTTGAGCCGAATCGAGAGGTTCGATCTTTCGTTTGAGACTGGTGGACTCATCCATCAGCTTCTGGGCCCGTTCCCGGTTATCCCAAAAGCCTTCCATCCCCATGGCTGACTCTAGCTCAGCCTGACGTTTCCGTATCGAATCGGCGTCAAAGATACCTCCGTAAGTGAGATAACTTATCCTTCAATACCGCCATCCGCTCTTTCACCGTCTCAAACATAGGGACGAAAAACTAGGGAAGGACACACGAAATGACGAGAGATATTTTAGATCACAGGTCCACTTAACGCAGGCAGCCCGAAGGGACCGGGAATCTCCTCCTACAAACGAGCGGGATTGACTGGGCTGCTTGGCGTTTTCCCGCTAGCTTTGGCTCGCAACAGAGGGCGCAATCGTTCGATAACAGCGGTCGCGGATGCGTCAGGATTCACGGCAAGATTATTGAATTCCATCGGATCAGCGTGATGATCGTAGAGTTCGACGCCAAACGTTCCTTCGCCCCACTCACTGAATCGCCACCGATCAGTACGAATGCTACACCCCATGACCGGCTCAGAGAGACGCTGGTCTGCGGGACGCATGACTTGAGTGATGGCGTATCCATCCCAATCTGCAATTGGATCTTGTAACAGGGTCGTGAGTGAGCGGCCTGCGAGCCCTGCAGGCAGCGAATGCCCCACAAGTTCGACGAGGGTCGGATAAATATCAACGAATTCAACGATTCGAGGCGACGACTGTCCGTTCCCTCGCTGCCCTGGAGCCCGGATAATGAGTGGCGCTCGTGCCCCTTGTTCAAACAAGGTTCGTTTCTGCCAGATCCCGTTATGTTCACCTAAATGGTAGCCGTGATCGCTCCAGAAAACGACGATCGTATCGTCACGGAGTTTTAACCGATCGAGTGCTGCTAAGAGCCTTCCTACCTGCGCATCCACGAAGGAAACGGTGGCGTAGTAGGCCTGGATCGCTTTGCGCAAGGTCAACTCATCCAATCCGTAATTGGGCACCGGACAATTATGGGCAAAGGCAGCGACAGGAATATCCTCACGATCCCCTTCGGGCGCATAGGGCAAACGGATCTCATCCAAGGGATAGAGATCAAAGTATTTCTTCGGGGCCACATAAGGCGTGTGCGGGCGAAAGAACCCGACCCCTAAGAAAAAGGGCTCAGCCTGTTTCTCCGCCATGATCCGAATCGCCTCCGTGGCAATCATCCCGTCGGTCTGCTCCGTATCCTCTCCATCGGCAGCCAACCAGCTCAAGGCAGCAGAGATCTTCCGGTGCGGCTCGGCGTTAAAAATCAGCGCTTCATCCGTCTTGTCGCGCCCTTTTGGATTCACCGTCCGCTGCCATGATGGCGGATCATCAAAGCCATCGGTCCCAATACTGGCGGGCACATTGTAATGATAGATTTTTCCGACACGCGCGGAAAACCAGCCCCGGCGCATGAAATGCTGTGACAGGGTCACCACGTCTGGCACCGTCTCTCGAAAGTGACGATCGAGATCATAGACTTGGATCTGATCCGGCCGAAGCCCCGTCATGACCGACGCCCGGGTGGGATTGCAAAGTGGCAACTGATTATACGCCCGATCAAAGCGGACCCCGCTTGATGCCAATCGATCGATATGAGGCGTTTTCGCCATCAAATCGCCATAACAACCGAGCGTCGTCGCTAGATCATCGACAGCGACGAATAGCACGTTCGGAGGACGGGTAGAAGCAGCAAGGCAAGCCGATCTAGCGAATCCACCAATCGCCACCAAGATGAGGCCAACGTGGGCCGCTTTTAGCAATCGAACAAACAAGGGCATTCGAAAGTTCTACTCAATGCCTTCCCATACTACCAGCCCTCAAAGGGCCTTCCAATTCGCGAGCCAATGGCTAGAGGGGAAGTAGCTCTACCTTGCGAAACTCACATGGATGACTCTCGCTCTGAAGCGAAATGGATCCACCTTCGATTAAAGTCCCGTTATCACGTTGTGGGCTCTCATACTCAAGCACAACCTTGCCGTCGATGATGTGCTTAAAGCCCTTTGAGCCGTTCACCCAAACCTCGGCTGTCACCCACTGGTCTCCATGATAGGTCTTGGACTCCGAACTGATACAATGACGTTTCAACAGTTTCCCCTTCATCACAACGTCTGTCCCGGGTGTGCAGAGATTCAAGGTCGTTCGATTTCCTTTCCCAGATCCACCTAGCAATTGCACCTCGATTGAATCTGGAAAATCTTGATCCTTCTTCATTGTTTTCGGATCTTGGCCATGGAGCATTAAGCCACTATTGCGAAATGCCCAACCGGGACCGTCCTTAACCTGCTGGCCAGTAAATCGATACTCCACGCGAAGTCGATACCGGGAATACGGAGTCTTGTAGAACAGGTGCCCAAAAGACTCCTTGAACAAGTCATAGTTCTCGTAGCCTACTTTGATCACGCCATCTTCTACCCGAAAGGTCTTTCGCGAATCCTCACCGAAAGCCTCGTAACGAATCTTAGGCGTCCAACCATCCAAATTCTTTCCGTTGAAGAGTGAAATCCATTGAGCACTTGAAGAAGCGGCCTCACCCGCAGATGGCGACGGCGACGCCGATGCAGCACTTGAGACGGCATTCTGCGCAGAGAGTGGGACAGAAAGACTGAGAAAACCAATGAGCGTCGCTGTGACTAGATAGTTCATGGGAAAACCATACCTCAAGGAATCAGCCCTGTCGGCTAGAAAGTTAAACTCTTCACCCAGGAATCTCAACGCAGCGGGCTATAATTTCGCCATCTCAGCTAGGAGAAACGTGCGGCGACTCTTGAGTTGGCGGCGAAAGGAATCAATCTCCTCTCGCAATTCTCGCTTCGCCCGGTTTGCATCGCGATCCTCAATCTCCGCTTCAAATGCCACTTCCGGCAATAGGCGCCGTTCCAAATCGTCTATCACAGATAAGAATCTGGGTTCACTAAACTCGCTATGACAAATCGTTTTCAAGCGTTCGAGGAACACCCGCCGAAACGATTCATTGGCCAACAGAGGCCCTGAAAAATACCCCGGTGGCCGCCACCACGAAGTGCCACCAAAAGGGCCGCGACGAAAGAAATTGAAGCCTCGAGACGGAGATCGATCCCCATTCATCCCGAAGGTCAGAGGCATTTGATGCCAGGAATAATCGCGTGGAGCCCCATCGAAATCGCCCCAGGTCTTGTCTTGATCCCAAGGATAGATCTCCCATTTTCCCGTGTCAGCAATATCGTGATAGGTGAAATAGTTATTGAAGAACCCGTCCCAATTCGAAACGCACATACTCCCGGCAAAATAGCTGGCGAATTCGACCACATTGAAATGCTGTTGAATATATCGCCACTGATCGGCGCCCTTCAATCGACGCAAGGCAGCGATGGCTTGGAGGATATCATCGTGCCCTTCGTGCCGATTCGTTTTCTTTTCGTGTTGCTCGACAACCCCACGCCCAAACCAAAGGATTTTGTAGAGATTCCCCCCTGGATCACGCTCATTCCGTCTGAGAAAAGACCGGTTGGTTTGCTCCACCGTAAGGAAAGGCCCAACGTAGCGCCCATCGATCGAGACGCGCAGATGCCCTGCTTTGGGCGATGGGACGCCTATCCGGCGGAAAAGTTCAAACGACAAGAACTCAGAGAGCAAATAGCGAGACTTCCCTTCATTCAAGGCGTTCAACACGGTCGCGCCATCCATCGGGGCATCCGCGTGAAATCGCAATTTGAATCCGCCGTGACGATCCGTGACTCGAATGAAATCGAAGAGCTCGGGACTCGCGTCCTGACTGGAGTAATAAACAAAGGCCGAGTTTCCTTGAGCCGGTTCCCTAGGAGTACGCCCCGTTCGATCTCGATGAAATTTTCCCGCTCCCCGCTCAGGGCGTCCAACATTTATAACCAGGCCGTGACCAATGTGATCAATTTTCGGCGACACTCCCACATAATAGCTATAGGCGGGACGGGGCTCATGTTCTGATGGAGTGGTTCGATCCGCCCCCGACGCTGACCGTGCTAGAATCTGAAACCTCACCAGAGAGCCTGCCGATTGCCCTGGAATCGTCACGCGACCTTGATGGTCATTTAACTTGATCGATCGTTCTTTAACCTTACCTTCCTTGCCTGATCCCGCCACTCGATAACGCAAGATCGCGTTAACAACAGCAGGTGTTTTCGAGAACGAAATCTGAATGGTCGTTTCCTCACCAGGTTGAGGCCATTGAGGCTCTATGGAATACTCCTCTAGGAATGGTAACGGTTGGGACGAGTGGACATCATTCTTCCGCCCGGGTGAGCCGAGGGCGACCTTCAGGTTCCCCATAACCGAGCCGGCCCAATGTTGGAACCCAGGCGACGCCCCGGTAGGAGCAATTCGTTCTAAAGAAGGGCCATAGCCATCCGGTCCCCTGCTCCAAGGTCCTCTGTCCGAATAGGTGACCTCATCGACCACCTTCCCCTGTGACGACTTTAATCGAACGGTTTCCCCTTTATGACTTAGGCGCCCCGAAAAATCACCTACTACGGATAGGTTAGCCGGATAGTGTTCTTGGAAAACACGCTGATCCTTGCAAACAACCAAGAAGCCCTTGGCATCGATTCTCGCTCCTTCGGGAAACAGGAAGGTGATCCCTCGATCAAACTCCCAACCACCAAGTTCGAGCACTTGTTCACTCGAATTGTAGAGTTCGACATACTGAAGCTGATCGGAATCTCCCGGAGGATGATACATCAACTCATTGATGAGGACCCCACCCATGAGTCGCTGAGGCAGCAAGGCTAGCCCGAACGATACAAAAACAGCGAGGAGGACAAGCTTTCTCATGAAGATACGACGCTTGGAAGGGGCGACTACTGAAGAACATCCAGTGGGGTCTCGGGCGCATCCCGCCATTCATCCGTCACAGCCCACAAATTCACTGGTCGCACCGACTCACCGTATTTCAACAATCGAACACTGCCATCAACAAAGGTATAATTGGAACCGCCGACTTTTTTATTCGTGCCAGTACGGTGGCGCGTTTGATTGATCTCTTCGACATCATTGCCAGTCCCCTGGTAGAAATCCATGTGGACATGAAATGAGCCTTCCTGTTTCTCGCCAAAGAGCAATGTATCAGAGGGATATCTAACATTCCCCAGCCTCATGGCTCGCGTTAGTTGCCCTTGATCAAGCATATCAAATTCTTCTCTGCTCATGGTGCTCCGAAAATGATCGTTCCATCCATTGATCAAGTAGCTACGCCATTCAAGAAATTTATCAGAGGGGCATTTCAAAATCTTTCGATCGTTGTAGTAGGGCTGCAGTTGTACGATCCAGTTTTCTTCAAACACCCGCGTGACCGGAGGGCAGTAATCGTCAAAGTCTCCCGCATACATCTGCACCGCCATTCCCATTTGCCGCAAGTTGCTGACGCACTTGATACGATTTGCCTTCCCTTTCGCCTTTGCCAAGGCGGGAAGTAACAAACTCGAGAGAATTCCGATAATGGCAATCACCACCAAGAGCTCGATGAGGGTAAACCCTTGGCGCCTAAGCAACTGTTGTCTCTCATTTCCGTTATCTCGCTCAATCATACAATTCCTTGGATCAGTTAAATCGTTACCTTTGACTATACTCAAAGATAGATCGTTCAGTTTCAAAAAGATCACAGATAATTTGTCCCATGCTTGTCCACGGCTGACGATTCATGTGGAATCGAATTCCAGCCCGGATCGGCAGTGATCACAGTGTGGCAAATCAAATCCGCCACTAGCCATTACAAACGCGACCTCGAATTCAAGTTCACTCGGAGAGAGAGAAAGATCGCATTCATTCCATGATCATTTCGATTGAATGACCGATCCTCAAGAGCCATAGAAATCTAAAATCAAGAAAGAGAATCCTTCCTAAACGGCTCAGCTTTTGCTGTTAATAGCAGCAGGGAGGCGCTGCTGCGTCCAATCCTCAATCGGGATCCGTTCGAGCCAAGACAATACCCGTTCCAATTGAATGTTTAGTCACAAAAACCAAGTCGCTCCGAAGCCAGGACAAGCGATTGCTGCAGGTGCAATGGCCTGGGTTCATTTTTGCGCGGGGATAACGCTCACTTTGTTGGCGGCGAACGTCCTCCAGTGTCATGGCTGTCTCTTATACACATCTCCGAGCCCACGAGACCTCTCTACATCTCGT
>CAJXVR010000256.1 GCA_913061285.1 uncultured Verrucomicrobiota bacterium
CGAGATGTAGAGAGGTCTCGTGGGCTCGGAGATGTGTATAAGAGACAGGATTCATGATGATGCGGTGTGCCGGATTGCGCAGGAATGGGAGGAAGAATCTCGAGAGCAGTGGTCAGCAAACCTGAGTCGCCACCGATTCTCCAGACGTGGGCGCCAACGAATTCGAGGTTCATGAAACGCGCGTTGGCAACATTGATCAGTCGCATCCGATGCGGCAGAGAAAAGTCGATGGAACCGACTGCTGTACGACGGCCATTGACGAGGAGATGCTTGCCTTCATTTCCGTTGATGTAGAACTCGGCGCGGGCAATGGGGGGGGCAGGGGGCGAGGTTTGGATGGATTGTGATTCCAGACTGATATCGTCTAAGACGAGAACATGTTGCTGAGGTGGAAGGTTTAACCGGAGATCCACGCCTGGATCCTCCACAATCAGTGCTCCGTGAAGGCCCATTTCATTTCCGATCGCCGCGTTATACCCTGGCCGGTAGCTGTACGTCGCTGCCCGTGGAACTCGAAACTCGTAGCGATAGTCTTCCCCTGGGGCAACCGGCGGATGACTCACCACTGAACCTGCCATCTGAGAAGGTGTCTCAACACCGTTCCAATGAAGGCTGGACGGCACGGGAAGCCGGTTCTTGAAATGAACGATCAAGCGATCGTCTTCGAAAGCCTCGATTGTGGGGCCCGGTATGCTTCCGTTGTAGGCCCAAGCCGTGACCTTCTGACCATCTCCGAAATCCCAGATAAGGGGGGCGGCCGTGAGTTCAACCTCGACGATGCTCGGATCTGGATTCAAATCCTGGGCGGTCGGAGGCCGAATAGACGATTCCCAAAAACCAGAAAGCGTATCGGCGCTCGTTGAGTCAATCAACGCCAACCAAGCAACCACTAACGATATCCTCCAAGAACAACGCATCCGTTCCGACTCTGCGCGATGGTGGCTAACAGATCAATTTAGAAATACCGCGTAAACCGGATGCATTTAAGGTCCCACCAAAATGACTGGAGGCAGTAATTTGTTCCTGCACAATTGGTGAGACTCTAGTGGTCGAGGTGAATGAACTTGAATCGAGTTTGTGCTGATGATCGTAAGCGATCTGATTGCGTGGCTAATTTGCAGTTGTTTCCGAATGCGTGACCTGTCATTGGTTAGAGACGGCTCCTTCGTGAGCCAGAATCATTTTGAGGCGGACCATGATCCGTGCATCGATCAAGAATTCGCTAGCCATGCCTATGCTGCAGCGCGAAGGCGCCCAAATCCTGGTTGCGGAAAAGGCGCTGCTTAAAGACCATTTCCGTCCTGGTGGGCCTGTTGATATGAGGCGTGCGGCGGGTGGTGCCGACGGAGCATCCGAACCCTGGTTCCATTTGGGTGCCGGTGCCGTGCCTCGCCATTGCATCGGCGAGGATAAAAGCGATATTGGGTTGGTCTGGGGCAGTGGATCCAACGGCGGGAGAGCTGGCGAGAAAGAGTTGGGATGCGAGCGATTTCATGGCTGGTTGAACTGGGAGTGTTCGGAAAACTGTGAGGAAAGGGCCGTCATTCCGAATGGGTAACGCTCTATCTCTAATGCTCGGTGATGAATCCGTCCTTGGTCCCTGATCGAAACATCAAGATTCTCTGTTTTCGGTCCCAGCTCTTTGCTGTTCACTGGCACGATCGCCAATCGTGCGATCGTGGTCAAACAGCCCATCATCCTCGAAGTTGAGCATTGCCATTCGGAGTCACTGCGCGTCCCGATATGCGCGCCTCTCTGAGCGACTGGCCGTGAGTATCACCGACAAGTGGATTACAGCCGCCAACCATTGGACGGTGGCGACTTGTTTGTAGCGGCGATGGACCGGCTCAAATGCATCATAATCGATCACCACGCGTTGTTCGAAATTCACCACTACGTCGATCGCGTTGTGGAGGTTGAACATAAACCCCAGGGTGATGGCCAGGATCAACCAGGTGAAACCCAGAAGGAATCGTCGCCACCGGGCGAGGACCCGCCAATGTGCTACCAATTGTGCGAGCAACAAGAACGATGCGATCAGCCCGATCACGTTTAGGCGGTCGGTGACCACTTGGGTAACGAAGCCGAATTCCCGCGATTCACTCAGTACCTTGTGGGCGACACGCAGGGAAACGGACGTGAAAAAGGTAAAGCCGCCCATCCACAACGCCCACGCGAGTACGGACAACACATGGATGGTCTGTCGCAGTTCGTTCATCGGCGCCGATCTTGCCATTAATGTCTCGGAGGAGTCGAGCTTCTGAAGTGACGGCGCCGCTTCGTTCTCTAAGGCAATCTTGGATTGGGAGTGGGTATAATAACCGTTTAGCACGATTCGATGGTTCTTCCAAATCGATCGTGAGCGAGTTCCGGGGATTCCGGTGAGGCTGACTTGGGCTACAGTTCAAGTTGTTGTTCTTTGAATGTAGAATCGCAAATACCTACGCCGCTTTCGGTCCGTAACAGTCGAGCAATCTGCCGAGTCTCGGAGAGGGCGTTCCAGGGCTGTTTAAGAAACGTTGCCCAACTGGTTCTTGTTCCACGCTCCGGGGCTGGTTCAAAGCCGTGATCTTTGATGATATTGGCGATGGTATTCCTACTGATCTCTTCATTGGTTGGAGGTCCGCCAGTTGAACGACGGTTGGTGAAATCGTATTTGTTCCCTGCGAGTTTTCGAAGCCAGATTCTTAATGCGTGAGGTGTGGCAAGGTCACCGATGCCTTTGAGATAGCTGAACCGGATCTTTTCGGCTTTAACAGGCAGACGGCGGCGTTGCCGGTCCGTGAATCTGGGCTTCTTGCCCAGGATTTCATTTAAAACTTTGTTTTACCCCTTCAAATAGTTGATCCAGCCAGCAAGGCAGAAGAGAATTAGAGTGGACTCACTGGGACAATTTCTACCGGCTTCGAGCCTGAAAATGAAGGCGAATGGGGAAGAATCCGAAGTCGCGGTAAATCAATAGATTGCGAATGAATCGAGTTTTTCGACACTAAGGGCTGGAAGAAATCGTTCGGATGTGGCGATTCACCCGGAGCAATGGGATCACTGAAGGCTTTCATCGCAAGATGAAGCTCATCCAGCGCATTGCCTACGGCTTTAGAAATTTTGACAATTACCGCCTCAGAGTCATTGCTCTATGCGGTTGATTCGGAAAACTAGAAACTAACGAAAAATAGAAATCCCCATTCTTTGGTGTAGACCCGAAAAAATCAGCTACCCTCGAACTATCCCTCTACTACCGCCTCACTACTCGCAAACAAATGGTACCGGTGGTCGGACTCGAACCGACACGAGGTTTAACCCTCCCGGGATTTTAAGTCCCGTGCGTCTGCCAATTTCGCCACACCGGCTTGGATATCGAGTCGTTTTCTAAACGCCTCGTAGGCAAGTGCCGGGACGCTAACAAACCTGCTCCAGGTAGTGCAAGCGGGCAATTCGAGATTCCTGCGCCTCTTTCGTTGGGGGGGGATGCTTTTATCGCTGGTTTCGACTTATAGGTTGTCTCGGAGGACGATCCAAATGGTCGAGAGGAGTAGGAACCAGTTTCCTATCATAACCAGGAGACTGGGAAGGGTTTGAATTTCCCTTCGGCCTAGGTCTCGGATGAGGATGACGCTCGTCGCCAGGTATATAAGCGTTTCGAGTCCTAGGAGGGGGTAGAAGCCCGCTTCAACCAAATTGCGGAACCATATCGGGTAGGGGCTCTTGTAGGTCCAAAACTCGTGGCTTTCTTTCAGGGTGGCTAGCCATAGCACCATCGCCCCTAACACCGTGCTGGTGCAAGCGATGACAAGTCGGGCGAGGGCGGCTAGAATGGACACGAGCTCAATTTAGCCAGGGCCGTGATCGAAGACAAGCGGGAGAATGGAGCGTTCAGACAGCTCTGTCTGTTTGAGGTTTCGAAAAGAGGCCTACTTTTGTTTCTGATTTGTTCTAGTGTTTGGAGGAGAACGGTTTAGAGGGGATTGTGTCGTCTAATGGTTTAGAATTACGGCTAATATGATTGTGTTTTTGGCGGGAAACTGGGTAGAATTTTGGCACCCCGAACGACATTCAGGGACTCCGAAAAAACTAACGCAAACAGTAGCACTTGTAATTTATGTTTACAAAACGCAGGAACTTGGCAGCGGCAGCAATTGCCGCCCTTGCTGCTCAATGGTCGGCTTCGGCTAATGACATTGAGCCCGGCAAGGAGTTTTACACAGCGATCAAGGCGCCCGCCCCGATCGTTCTTGATGGTGACCTCTCCGAATGGAGAGGGGCTTCTCTATTGGCTGATCCACGATTCTCAATTCCAAAGGGATCTAAAGATGACGGGGAATTGGTATTCTTCGAACCCCACGGTGGTGGAAGTTGGGATGGTCCTGATGATCAGACTTCGGCCGTTCAGGTTGTCTATGATGATGACAATGTCTACTTTGGGTTCACAGTCACTGATGAATATCATGAGAATGCTGCCAACAGCGCTTGGAATGGTGACTCGGTGCAATTGATGATTGCTAACGAAGGCCGCGATGCCCAGGTCGCTCTCTATAACTACGCTCTCGGTGGAACCGATGAGGAAATCGGTGAAATCATCGTCAATCACGAAGCACCTGCAGCTGATATTGGAGATGCCTTGACTGAGGCTGTTATCTTGCGTAATTCCGAGACCGGTCGCACGATCTATGAAATCAAGCTTCCCAAAGCAACCTTGGGATTGGCTGAACTAAAGGGTGGCGTTCGTTTCGGATTGGGAATGGCGATCAATGACGGTGACAAAGAGACCCCTGGTCAAAAAGGTTGGGGCGGACTCGGTGCTCATGCCATCGTTTTCGGCAAGTCTCCTGAGGAGACAGCCCTGGTGACCTTGGCTACGGCGAATGATATTGAGCCTGGTAAAGAGTACTACACGGCAAATCCTGTCCCAGGCGAAATCGTTCTTGACGGTGTGCTTGATGATTGGAGCGGGATTCCGGTTCTCTCTGACCCTCGTTTTTCTGTCCCGAAGGGAAGCAAACGGACGGGTGATCTTGTGCTTTTCGAAGAACACGGTGGCGGTTCCTGGACCGGCCCTGACGATCAGACCTCTGCGGTTCAAATTGGATATGATGCTGACAACGTTTACTTTGGATTCGTCGTTACCGATGAATATCATGAAAACGCTGCGAATAGTGCGTGGAATGGTGATTCCATTCAGTTGATGATCGCCAGTGCGAATCAAGACGCTCAAGTCGCTCTTTACAATTACGCTCTCGGTGGAATCGAGGAAGAGATCGGTGAAATCATCGTCAACCATGAAGCCCCAGCGGCTGACATTGGTGACGCCTTGACCGAAGCAGTGATCAAACGTGATACGGAAACCAAACGGACAACGTACGAGATCAAGCTTCCTAAGGAAACCCTTGGCTTATCTTCGCTCGAATTGGGAACTCAGTTCGGTCTAGGCATGGCGATCAATGATGGGGATAAAGAAACCCCTGGTCAAAAGGGTTGGGGTGGACTTGGAGCCCATTCGATTGTCTTCGGGAAGTCTCCAGAAGAAACGGCTCTCGTGACGCTCGGGATTGGTGGCGGAAGCGCGGACCAGTTCTTCCTTTCTGCCATTAATGTCAGCATCAATGCCTTCTCCTTCCGTGCCACCGATAAGGGCGGTTCCGTGGTTGATCCGGCATCTGCAAAACTGACTATCAACGGTAACGCAGTCACTCTCGTTGCTGGGGACAAGAACATCGATGCGACTGACTTCACGTTCGTCACCGAGAACTTCGAACCAAACACCGTGATTGAGTATCTCATCGAGATCCAAGATACCGATGGCAACTTGGTGACCGATGCGGGGACGATCACCTCACCTTCATTTGGTCTTTTGCGTGAGACGATGATCGCGAGCCAAGTTGATACCGGCAAACCTGGGTTCGTCTTCAATCTCTGGCAGAGTGATCTATTCGATCACGGCAACCAGATCGACAATGTCGAAGGAATCTTCCTGGAAGCTCCTAAGGACATTGATGGTAGCACGCTAGTGAACGATGCCTTTAAGGCTGAAAAAGGAGCCGCATTGGCTGAGGGTGTTGATTTTGGCCACTTGGTCCAATACGAAATCCCTTCAGTTATCAACTTGAACGCGTTTGAGAACGACGTCGATCTGGGTAATTTCCAGCCTGATGATTTCATGCCTGGTTTGCCTGGTGCGCTTGATCTCAACGTTGGTGTCGCTGCTGAGTTCCTGACCTTCATCGAATTCCCTGAAGGAATGATCACGATGGGTGTGAACAGTGATGATGGTTTCAAGCTCGAAATCGGTCATATTGGACATCCTGAAGTCATGGTTGCTGGTCGCTTCAATGGTGGGCGTGGATCCAATGACACAACCTTCCTGATGGACGTTCGCGCTGCTGGTATTTATCCAGCTCGCCTGGTCTTCTTCAGTCAAGGTGGCGATGCCAGTATCGAGTTGTTCACAATCAATGATGCTGGTGAACGAGTGCTCGTTAACGACACCGCGAATGGTGGTTTGGCCGCTTATCGTGTCGGAACCGTGCCTGAGTTCGTTGCACCTCCAACGACTCCAGTCGAGCCAACGGGACCCGCTGAGATCTCCATTGGAGCTTCGGGTGCCGGTGTTGTCATCACGTTTAGTGGCGGAACGCTTCAGAAAGCGGATACCGTTGATGGGGCTTGGTCTGATGTCGCCGATGCGACCAGTCCTTATGAAGTTCCCGCTTCCGGTGATGGTGGCTTCTTCCGAGTCAACTAAGGGTCTCTCTAGGTTCTAAATCACAAAGGCCGGGCATATTTGCCCGGCCTTTTTTTATATTGCTGGTGTTGAATAGGTCTTCAGTCTTGACGGAGGAGAGGCTGTTTGGGGTTGCTACTATCGCTGGCTTGAATGACCTCTGCAAGGATCGTTGCCCCGGGTTCCTTGAGGATTACAGGTGCATGCTGAGTTTTTCTTCTGCTCCTACGTGAGGCCGATTCTAGGCCTAGGTAGATAGGGAAGTTCGCCTGCTTATTCCTGCCTTCCCGCTTGTCGGAAGATTATGAATCCGCTGCTCTTCGACTCGTTACTGTTCTTCTAAGGCTGAACGATTCGGTAGAATGTTTGTGAACTTTCTATTCCAATCTCTATCGTGGTTCCTTGTAGTGGCGAGCTTAGATCGATCCATGGGGATTCTGAATCGAATGTCTGTTTGCTTTGTAGCTTAACAGGCGTATTGGTGGGAGCGTCCCACTCCAAGCGAATGGTATCAGGGGCCAGTATTTCGATATGTGTGATGCGAAACGGCTGTGTTGGGATGGTTTGATCGGTGTTGGCTTGACCTGGGCTAGGGGTGCTCTGTCGAGTTGGTTGTTGCGATGCGATCGTTCTTCCCTCGCTTTCATCGGCTTCCTGCCTGCCAAACTGAATGGAATCGGTGAGTCGTCCGTCCGCGGTGAATAAGGCCAATTGTTCCCCTTCTCGGTTGAGCCGAAAATTGAGATGGAGCGAATCGTTCATTATATTTTGCTCTGGTTCTGCATCAGCCCAAATGAGGAGGTAGCCCTTAGGGGCTATGGTGGTGCCGGCCGGAAAGGTCCATTTGCTTGGGCTTCGAAGATCATCCGTCAGGGTGAAGCCTTCGAGATCAATACCGGTCTCTGCTAGATTGTGAAGCTCAATCCAATCCTCAAACTCTCCATCAGCAGGGTCGGCGATAGTCGATTGATTGAGTGCCATCCATTCGCTAATCAGAATCTGGGGAGGAAGCCTATCAGGAGTGCCGGTATAGGCGATGGAGACTGAGATTGGAGGGTAGTCTATCTCGGTCAGGGGTGCGGTGACTGCTTCGAGGACAAGGTTGTTTTGGTATCCGGTCAGTGGGAGGGAGAGTTCCCATTCGGTTGTGTCGAGCCAGTTCGGTTGGTGTTCAATCCCGTTGATTCGAATGGACGTGACGTTAATCGGAGCGGTCCCTTGGAGTGTGACTGGATTGTGCTCGGTCGTGATTTGAACTTCTTGGGGATCCATGAGTGCGAATTCGGTTTTGATCCGATCCAGTTGCCCGAGGATGTAGTCTCGACGCTGCTCGGTGTAGCGTGAAATGCTGCTGGGTGAGGCCGGTCGGCTTCTTCCGATCGCGGTTCTTAGCGCTTCGAAGCGTGTGTTCAAGAAATGATTGGCTCGCGTGGCTTCCATTGGGCCCGTTGCCGCGTCTCTAAGAGCCCGCCAGTAGGCTCGTTCAAATTCGGGGGTGCGAAACATCTCGCGAACGATCACGGTGTCCCCATTGACATTCGGAAAGAAGGGGTTCGTGAGTTTGAAGAGAGACGTGCGGGCGGATTCTCCTGAACCGTTGCCAATATCTAGGTCCCAGATCATAAGCTGCCATTTCCCGTTGTTCGGTTTGTAGGCATACATGTTCTGTCCGTTTCCGTAGCCGTAGCTATCCCAATTGCCGACGATGTGTTCAACGGCGAAGGTGCGCATCCATTGGTCAATATCCGCGACGGCCGTCACGCGGTCTTGATAGAGTGTGCGGTCACTGGTGTTGACGGCCTCAATTAACTCGAAGAGCGGTTCAAAATTGTTGGCCGTTTGGGCGTCGGATCGGCTGGCCCAGTTCCAACGGTAGGCTGCTGTTCGAATGGTCCCGTCTGGATTCTCCTTTCGTTCAAGGGTTGCTGAGTTCAGTCCGGCTGTGATTGCCGTGGCGCTGTCGTCGGATTCATAGCGCAGTTGAATCTTGTGCAGATGGCCCTTGTTGTCCTCGGGATACCACTGCTTGACCATATCTTGATTGGGGCGCTGGGTATCTTCCATCACCGTGTTGCGTTGCGTGCCGTTGACGAACATGGTGACGTAACGTCGATAGTTGGAGGGGAGGCCTAGTTGGTCTGCGATCCAGTACGAGAATTGTTCTCGTTGTAAGGTGGTGTCGGGCGTGCCTGTGAGGCCGGGCCAGGATATGATGGCTTTGCTTGCTCCGAGGAAGGGTTCGTCGTTTCGGAAGCGAATCGAATAGTCACAGGGAGTTCCGGTGGGACTGCTGTAGCGGGGGCTGTTGAAGAAACTGCCGGAATAGGCGGCGCCCACGTTGTAGATGACTCGCTCGTCGTTGTAGATGAAGGTTGCATCTAAAGGTTCATTGGAGGTGTTGGGGCGATTTGAGCTCGACCATTCTGATTGCGTCTCGTTTGAAATCCAAAGGCGATAGACCCCCAGTCCATTCTCGGGGGAAGAATCCCCGACGCGAATGAGGCATTGATGCTTCTCCGCGTCCAGCGGGAACGTGCTTCGTTGTGAGGGCTGGGCTCTGTCTGATGCCTCGATCGAAAAGAGAAGCGTGGTGCGGGGAGTTTGCCCAGGAAGAGTTGCTGTGAAGATGCCGTCGTTCGCTCTCTGGTCTGCTTCGCTTCCATCATCGTTCATCTCCGTGGATCGCCATTCTTCGCCAGTAAGGTCGATGCGGTAGTTTAGTCTGACGCCTTCCAGTTGGGTTTCATCCTGAACCAAGGCGGTGACGACGATCGCTTGATTCTCGTTTGGAAGTACTGGGTGATGGGTGACGTCCTGAATAATCGGAGCCGGATTCGCCTCCCAGCGGCTATTCCGCAAACCTGGAGTGCCGAGGTTGTAGGGAATCTTCATCCGGTGAAAAAACTCAACAAAATTGCTCTGAAGGCGAAAGAGGATTTCGGGGAAACCGCGTTGCCATCTCACCCTCGCTGATAGGCTTGCTTCATTGGGAGCGAGGAGATCTCCTCGATTGAGTGTTGTTCGGATGCGATTGGTATGTGGGTCACCTCGTTGGCTGCCGACGACCTTAAGTGCCTGGCTTCCATTGATTCCCAGAGCCTCCTCGATGGCTGATCGTTCGTGATTTCCCTGAAATACCCACGAGCTTGGGGATGATTCAAAATCGGGGTTCTTGATTTGGTTTTCGCTGCCGGGGCGGGCAAGGGTGACATCGTCAACTAAGCATTCACCGGCACCGAGTAGTAGGATTTGGAAGGAACGAGGCCGCGTGCCAGCGGAGCGATTTAATGATTTCGTTTGTTCGACCGTGCTCCACTCAGCTTTGCTTGATTCGTCGCTATCGGCCCAATTGCCAGCACGGCTATTGTCGCTGAAAGGATTCTTGAGTTCCAAGCTACTGCCGCCTCCATCCGCCCACTGGCTCCAGCGACTTCGATCGAAAAAGGGGACGCGATCGACTTCCTGCAAGGCTAGGCTGTGCTCTTCGTCACCCGCTATTTGTGGCGTGTTCCATACGATGGGGCGTGAGAGCGTCAAGGTTCCACCGCTATTTGACAATTGCCCTCGAAAATTGCCGAGTGAATTTGCTGCCGAAAGCTGGGGGTGATACGTTCTCAATTGTTCGATGTTCTTTGCGATAACAAGGTAGGCCTGGGACGGGAGGCGAGTTCGATCAGGGAATTTGAATTGAACATCCCCTGATATTTCCCAATGGCTGAGGTCAAGGTCTTGCGCTGAACGATTAAAGAGTTCGATGTACTCGGTCCCGTTTCTGCCCGCGATGGGGTGATACATGATCTCATTGATGATGATGTCTGGCTCAAGCATTGGAGCGTTTTCTGCGCCCGGGGTCGGAGCGTTCACAATCACCGCTCGAGTGATCCCGGGTGAATTGCGGCTGAGGCTCATGCTGGGATCGTGCGGAGACAGCGGGAAGGCATCGATTACTCGCTGATTCGCGGTATCGATGAGATAGAGGGTTCCCGTCTGCTTGCTCAGATCGAGTTCTGATTTGCTGAGTTCGACGGTATGGAAAGTGTTCGGAGTGAGGACGATCTTGGCAGGAAAGGAATGCGCTGATCCGACGGGTTCGACCACGAATTTCGCATTCGATAATTCATAGGAGGAATCTCCGTCGTAGCTGAGTTCGATGAATGATGTGTCGGGGTGGCTTGGATGACGCCAGACCTCGTTGATATGAACCGGTATGGGCTCTGGATGGGCTTGAACTTCATTGTGTCCAGGAGATCCGCCGAGCGACTTGCTGGCAGACCAAGCCGTTGGGCTTCCTTCGCCGTAAGAGGGATGGGTCAACGCCAGTGATGAGCCCGCTCCCGCGGCGGCGAGAGGCCAGGGATCGTGGCTCTCGTATGAAATATCGATCATGACCGCTCCTTGTCGGTTGAGAAGCTGAACCTTATCGCCTTGGTTGTTGAGCTTTCCATCAAAGGGTCCTAGTGCTTCCTGTGGAGCCTCAAGGCCATAGATTCTTGAGAGGGCTGAGGGTGATTTTGCGACCACGATAAAGGCTTTAGGAGGAATGACGCTCCCTTCAGGGAAGCGATACTGGATCCCTCCCGCGAGGCGGAAACCGCTAATGTCCTCTGCCCAGATTTGGGAATTGTAGAGTTCGACAAACTCTGCATCGAGCCCGTCTGCTCGTTCCATTGGGTGATAGAGAATTTCTGAAATGCTCAGTGCAGAACGCCGACTCGAGGGGCCGATCTTCTCAGCCTCTCTTGCTGGAGCAGCGATCGATAGCAAGCCTTGGATTATGAGGCCGATAGTCAGCATCACTGAGAAGAAGAATCGACTTCCTCCGGAGTGGGCCGTTGGAGATGAGCGAGGTGCTTGGGTTTGGATCATCACGGGAAATCTGGGAGCGAGGCTAGAAAATTTACGGCGATCTGTGAATGGGATTCTTGAATAAGGTTTCTGTGCGAGGTTGCCTCATTCCGAGAACCGAGCATCGACGCCAGGGGATTCCGGGAGCGGGGGAAGAAAAAGTTTCTGGTCTCCTGAGTCGAGATATTGTTCAACTAGATGGGTCCTTAAGGATCTGACTTATGAAACTCTCATTATTCTTGTGCTCGTGCTTTATCTCAGTATCGCTTGCTGGTGCCGATTTTTCGCCTCGACCTGAGGAACGGCAATTACCAACCCGGATGCATTCGGAGATGGAAGAACGCCCGGCTATCGAGGTGGGACAATCGACAGGTGCCTTCGTGGGGCGCGACAATCGAGTGCTTCAGGGGGCGGTCGACTATATCGCGGGACTGGGTGGCGGGATTGTGAAAATCGGGCCAGGGATCTATGAAATGAATGATTCGTTG
>CAJXVR010000257.1 GCA_913061285.1 uncultured Verrucomicrobiota bacterium
ACGCGTATTTGGGGCGTTTCCTCGGACCTCCTGCCCCCGAAGTGGTTTACCAAGATTCCGGAAAAGGCTCCCTCGCGGGAAATTAATGAAATGTTGGAAGTGATTGAAAGCGCCGTTGGGTTGGCCCTGGGGAGACAACACGCTTCGGTTTTCGATCTTTGGCTCGGGCTTTATACCGCCCAAGAGCAGTTTGCAAGCAACCATGAGATTCCGCCACTACTGGCTCATTTTGGAACGTCTCTGGTTGAGCGAGCAGTGATCGATGCGTACTGTCGCCACCGCTCTCGATCGTTTGCCTCGCTCGTTCAATCTGGTTGCTTTGGAATTGATTTGGGACGGATCAATGAGGAGTTGGATCGTTGCTGTCCTGCAGATCTCTTGCCTTCTAAACCTCTTTCTCGGGTGATCGCCCGGCATACCGTTGGGCTTGGCGATCCGTTGACGCCTCAGGAAATTCCCAGTGACGAGCGAGTGAACGACGGACTCCCGCAAGCTCTCAGTGAATGTATTCACGGTTACCACTTACGTCATTTCAAAATCAAGATCTCCGGGGATCTCGATCTCGATTTGCCTCGGCTGACGGCACTGTTTGAGGTGATAGAAAAAGCTGAGATCTCAGGCACCGCATTTACGTTTGATGCGAATGAGCAATTCGTATCGATGAATGCGTTCCAACGGTATTGGGAAGCACTTGGATCGGCCGCTTGGTTTCCCTCCTTTTTCAAGAGACTTCTGTTTGTCGAACAGCCTTTACATCGGGACGTGGCTCTCAGCTGTCGGGTTCCTGGTAAGGAGGAAATAAGGCTTCCTTGGCCGCGCTTCATTATCGATGAATCTGATGCTACTCTGGATTCGCTACCTCGTGCCTTGGCCTTGGGATACCACGGAACGAGCCACAAGAATTGCAAAGGGGTTTTTAAGGGGATTGCGAATCGATGCCTGATCGAGAAACGTCGGAGAGATGATCCCGCCTCTGACTTGTTGATGAGCGGTGAGGATTTGTGCAATCAGGGACCGGTTGGCTTACTACAAGACCTAGCCGTCATGGCATGTCTCGGCATCGAATCAGTCGAACGGAACGGACATCATTATTGTCGTGGGCTTTCGGTTGCGGCCCCCGAAACGCAGGAGCGCGTCTTTCGCGAACACTCGGATTTGTATGAACAAACTGCCGAAGAGTGGCTTACGTTGCGGATCCGGCATGGAGCGCTTCGCCTTGAGAGCGTGAATGAAGCTCCATTTGGCTATGGTTTTGAGTTGCCTAGAGCAAGCTATCCCACCTTGGCACAATGGCGTCAGGGACGGGAAGTCTAGTGAGATTCGGCTGGGAACAGGCTGTTTATTTGAGGATACATTGTCCCTTGCCGCGAACGATCTTACCGATCTCAAAATAAGGCTCCTTGATACGTTTGAGATAGGAACATAGAGCTGGCGCTGAAGCTTTGTCGACGATCGCTATCATACCAATCCCCATATTGAACACGGTATGCATTTCTGTCTCGCTAATCTTGCCCTCTCTTTGAATGAGGTCGAACACCGGTTGTGAATCCCATGAATTGAGCGTCACTTGAGCATCAACGTTTTTGGGCAAAATCCTCGGGATGTTGTCGATGAAACCACCCCCAGTAATGTGGGCAAATGCTTTGAGCACGGGTTTCGATTTCCCCTTATTGTAGCGCTTGATGAGCTTTTGCATCACGGGGAGGTAGGATCTGTGAACCTTGAGCAATTCATCGCGTACGGTCATTCCTAGTTCCTTTACTTTGGTTGCCGGTTTGAGCTTGAGCTGATTGAACAGGACCTCGCGGGCGAGGGTATAACCGTTGGTATGCAATCCGTTTGAAGGAAGACCGATGATGCAATCACCAGGTTTGATAGTCTTGCCGTCGAGGAGTTCTTTTTTCTCGGCGATCCCGACGATTGTTCCGCTGAGATCGTACTCGCCTTTCTGATAAAATCCTGGCATCTGTGCAGTTTCTCCGCCGACCAATGCACAGTTATTCTCTCTACAGGCTGTGGCGAATCCACTCAGAATCGATTCGAAGACCTTCGGTTTCAAGACGCCCGTTCCTAAGTAATCGAGAAAGAAGAGGGGTTCTGCTCCCAGAACTGCGATGTCATTGACGCAGTGATTGACGAGGTCTTGCCCAATGGTGTCATGCCTGTTCGCTAAGAATGCGACCTTCAGTTTCGTGCCAACCCCATCGACACTCGAGACAAGAACCGGATTTTTGTATTTTTTTGTCGATAGACTGAAAAGGCCTCCAAAGCCACCGACAGTTCCGAGTACTTCAGGACGGTGGGTTGACTTCAGGAGATCTGGGAGGGTCGTTTTTACCTGGTTTCCGAGCTCGATATCGACCCCGGCCTTGGCGTAGGCATTCTTTTTCATCGGCGGTTAGTTATCTAAAGTACCAATACGGCCCTCACTGTGACTCCGAAGAGACTGTGGGGCGGTGGGGCCAATTCTTCGTGGCGTGAGATTGATGCTGATTGGGGCAGTGGACAGAGCGACTCTAGCTCGCTTGTGAAGAAGAGCCTTGCTCTGTAGTTGCTTCCGTCGTATCCGCTTGCTTCTCTGAAGCCGCTTCAGTCCCGGGAACGTTTGCATCGCCAGTGCTCGGTGTGGTCGGCTCAGTTGGCGCTTGCGGCGCTGTCTCAGGCGTCGACGCTTCCTTAGGGGCACTCGCCACTTCTTCAGCCTTCGGTGCTTCTGAAGTGCTTGATTCTGGGGTTGGTGCTTTGGGAACCTCAGTTTCGGGCTTGGGGCTTTCGCTCGTTGGTGGAGCGACCTCTGGGGCAGCGGTGCTTTCGTCAGCGTTTGTTGTTTCGGAGGCTTCCTTTGCTGTTGGAGCCGTAGTCGTCGCTGCTGGTTTTGGTGAGCTCGCCTTCTTATCAGTCTTTTCGGGGCGCGGAGCCGGTTTCTTGGCCGTCTCCATCTTACCGTTGGAGAATTCGATTACGTGCCCTTGATGAATGAGCCAGTGCAGATCGGTGATGATTGCGGTTTCTTCCGGAGACGCTTGGCGGGGTGGCTCTGGCGTAGTTTGCGTGGCTGACTCTTCACTTGCGGTCTCGGCTTTCTCGCCTGCGGGTGTGGCGCTCTCCTTCGAATCGCTCGGATTTTCAGTCGAGGTGCTTTCGGTGGCTGCGGGACTCTCTGCCGCAGCGGTATTCTCTGCCGCTGGATTTGTCCCGGCCGGTTTCAACGCATCAAATAACTTCTTTCGATTGCAATCTGGGGTTGCATCGATGAATTCGACGATCTTTTGGACTCCCGTAGAAACGGGGGTTTCGTTCATGTCTAGGTATTTGGGCCGTGCGACCGAGACGTGGGTAATCGTTCTGTTTACCTTGAAGAACTGGAGCCCTTGTCTCGCGAACATCTGGCTCAGGATCGTTGCTACTTGGAGCGGAAACCGCCGTTGATCTTCCACGTGAAAGCGGATGAGTTCTTGTAGCGGCCTTGAGGGCGTCTTTAAGCCGGCCGCAGCACTGATAGTCAGCGTTCTTCCGGTTTCAAGTGTATCCTTGAGATGATTTGCTTTAAAATCTTCAACCAATGCCTCCCAGCTTCCGAGTGGCTCCGCTTCAGCGTTGGCCTTTGACTTGTATTCTGTCTTCCAACTTTGCTCATCAATCCACTTCTTAACGACTTCTTCCTCCCGCACGATTCGAACGCGGTCTTTGAAGGCATCAAAATTCATTCGCGCAAAACGTTCAGCGTGGAGCGATCGAAGGGCATCCTGATAGCCGTGGTAGTTTGGAGGGCCTAAGATCTTGCCGGAAATTCCACATTGGGCGACGAAAGTGAAATTGCCTTTTGGAGGATTGGTTTCGGTCTTCAATCGTTCGTAGAACTGCTCAAAATGCTCATTCAGAACGTGATCGATGGCTTCGCCCTGAGAGAGCCAGAGCGTGTCATCAAGGAGACAGCGCCATTGTTCAGAGACGGGGTGCCCTTTGGCGTCAGATTGAAGACTGGTAGAAACTCGAAATCGATCTGGACGCTTGAGAACGAGTGTTGCGATATCAAAAAGCGGATACGCCCGACCCTGCATTCGAATCTGTTTGGCCAATGATTCAACGCCCTTTTGGTCCGGAATGATACTAACCTTGAGTCCCGGAAGAGAGGCAATGATCTCTTGTCGAGAACGGTGGCGTGGTTTTTGTTGCCTTGTCCGGTCCTGGCCTCCGGGACGAGCAGGGCGTCGATTTTGCCCTTCGCCACCTTGTGGCGCTCGTGCCTTCGAGTCTTGAGGCCTACTTTGCCGGCGTTGAGAATTATCTCGATCGCCACCTCCTGGTCTGCGGCGATCCCCAGGTCGCTGGTTTCGAGAGCGATCAAAGCGATCCGATCGCCGGGAATCCCGTCTACCGGAGCGGTCATTATCCCGTCCCTCGTATTTCGCGTAGGGATTTTCCTTCGCTGGTTTCTGTGCCCATGACGGCAGAAACGCCGTCCCTAAATCCAAATCTAACTTTGGTTG
Source organism: uncultured Verrucomicrobiota bacterium (assembly GCA_913061285.1). GTDB lineage: Bacteria > Verrucomicrobiota > Verrucomicrobiia > Limisphaerales > AAA164-E04 > UBA2970. The sequence goes on from CAJXVR010000257.1 coordinate 4,491, forward strand.
CTCTTCAGGTTCGCTCATGACGTTAGGTGACCGACTAGATGCGGTTCCGTTCGGGGCGTAGAATGTGGGTTCGTTGATACGAATGCAAGCTTGGCGTTGTGTGTTATTCTCGAGGTGGGAGTGATGCTCCGGAGGGGAAATCTGGCGGTTTCGTCTTGCTTCGAGTTTTGGTGGTAAGCTCGTCAAAGCTAATCCCGTGTCAGGTCGTCCATTGCTAAGGTGATCGCCGGATCGTGTTCCCGCGTTTCATGTCCCTTCAGGCGAGAGGGAGACGGCCTTCGTTGAAATGATATCGATCTTTCGTCACTTAGTTGAGGATGAGGAGGCTATTGTGATCCAAGATTGTTTTGCTAGCTTTTCGATACGGCAAGCCCAAAGGCACGCGTTGCGAGTGCCGCGATCCCAGTTTTGGGCCGAGTTTTTGATTCTGGCTATTCTTCGGCGAATGCTTGCTGTGATTGCCTCGAGTCCCGTCTTCACGAGCCCTGTGGATCAAGGTTCGGGCTCATTGCCCTTTGAGGCCTAGCCTAGTATCTCGTTTCTATTGCTAACGGAGAGGAAAGCGTCTTATAGGGGTGCTAAAATCGGGCTTGATTTTAATCAGTCCAGCGTTAATATTCCGGAAAGGCGCCATACGTGTCTTATTTGCGACTATTTGCGGCTAATGAATCCGTCGAGTAAAGGCAACAGAGAAATGACATTTGAATCCCTGTACTGCGACAGCCGACGAATCGATTTCTCTCAATTCGAGAGAGAGATGGTTGCCGACGGGGTGTCCTTAGTCTTCCGCCCGCTGGTGAGGGTTCTGTTGTTTCTTGTTCCCAGTTTTTTCCGCTCTGAATTGGAGCACATGGCATCGTTTCGATCGATTCGATGCCGACGGCAATTCGTTTCAGAGATGGGAGCGATTACCGATCACAACTTGTATCAATTGCCTCTATGGCGATCGATATTGGGCTTGAGGGTTTCGACACGCCGTCTATCGAAACTACGAAAGCTCCTTCCGAAATCGATCGATTCCAATTCTTAGTGATAAATTGGGTCAGTGGACGAGTGGCCCATCGGCATTGTCTTCATTCTCAGGCTAAGCGCCTCCAATTTGACGCCGAAGTTTAGGAATATCTTTCTCGATTGCCTTGGTTAGGCGTTTCAAGAGTCGGTTTCTGGTGATCTTTAGCGGGAATTTTGCCGGAGATAAGACTTTGAGGGACCGTGACATATTGCCTCTCAGTCCTTTCCAAGTCGCACGTAAGTCTAGCCGCTCTCCAAGGGTGATTTCGTCTTGAAATGCCTGCTCAAAGTAGGTGTCGAGTGCTTCAGTGCGGCCCAGAGAGTCTCGGAATTGTTTCAAATGGTGTCTACCTAGGGCCACCGTGATGAGGCAAAGGGCAATCCCAGACCCAAAGCCGATTCCGAGTTGACTTCGATCGAGTCGCTCCCAGAGCTGCCATAGCGCTAGGGCTGTGGCGACTGCAATTCCCGTGGCGGCGCCGTACCAGCGCAGTTGGGTCTTTCGATAAATGCTGCCGATTCGATCGCAAACGCGAGCGTGAACGGAAAGCGTTCGCGCTGACTGAAGGAGATCGCTGACAATGTTGTCCGCCCGGCGCGTTGGAGCCCGTTTGATTTCTGTGACAATCTCATTCCTTGCATTGTCGAAATCTGATAGCGGAATCCGCTTGAGGCTCTCAGATTCTCCTTGTGTGGCCAATTCGGGCAAATAGGTCGTGAAAATGTGAGGGATATCCTTTGTTGTGATGGCCTTTGAGAGGTTCCAGCACAAGGTTCCATAGGATCGAGCGAAGTCGCGCATCGTGGCAAAGAGATCCACTTTGTTCATGACAATCATCAGTTTGTGCTCGAGTCCCGCCAAGGTGTTTGTCAGGGCCGAAATAGTCTCAGCCGTTGTTCCGGGCTTATCGGGATCGAAAAAGAAGAGAATGATATCCGCGTGTTCAGCAAAGATTCGAATGCTACGATCGAAATCATACTCTCGGGTGTTTGAACGATCGACTGCGTCAATCATTCCCGGACTATCAATAAGATTGATTTCCTGCAGGAGGTCAGTTGGGAGGGCCCGGAGCCTGAGTCGTGAAATGAAGGCCGGACCGAGCCGGTCCAAGTCGTGAAACGCTAGCTCCGGATGCGAAGCGACGGTTTGTCCATCAATAGAATCGCTGTTGTTGCCATGGGTGATGATCGTGAAGCCGTCATCGGTTGGTGCGAGTCCTGTCTTTTGAATGTCGGCCCCGAGCAGATGATTGATAAACGATGATTTTCCAGAGGAGTGGTTTCCGAGGAAAAGGGCCGTTGGTCGGCGGACTGCGCGGCCCGTATTGTGTGGGAGTTCAAAAGCGAGGCTCGCAGCCAACGGTTTGAGCGCGGTTTCGTATAGTTCCTTGGCCTTTTGATCAAGTTGCTTGTAATCAGTCATGGGGGAGATATCACTAACCTCGAGGCGCAACATAAACTCGATTCTCGTTGACAGCAACCAGCTATTTGAGGCGCTTGAAATATTTCTTCAGTTGCGGAAATCTTGAGTGGCAATGGGGCGTTCCTGTTTCTTTGTCGAGACGATTTCTTGACTTGTTGTTCCGCATCGCACGAGGCATGGTTCGATTCAATAGCCTTATTCATTCTTAACGTCTATCGTCTATGAACCCATTGCGCGTCGCGCTTTTTGGCCTTGGAAGAGCCGGGAAGTTTCATCTTCAGAGTATCCGTCTGGCTTCAGATATCAAGCTGTCCTATGTCGTTGACGTTGATGCCCGTTTGGCGGAAACCGTAGGGACTCAGTATGAATGTCCTTGGAGTGTGGATTGGCAGGGAGTTCTGAAGGATCCTGATGTTGATGCGGTGATAGTCGCGACGCCGACACAAACTCATCACGATTACATCATGGCGGCACTTGATGCCGGTAAGGCAGTCTTTACGGAGAAACCTTTGGGTGTTGGGATGGAGGAGATTGATGCGTGCTACGACAAAGCTAAGGAAAAAGGTTTGCCGCTCTTCCTTGGATTTAATCGTCGATTCGATCCGTCGTTTTCTGATTTGGCTCGAAAAGTTCATGCTGGTGACGTTGGTCAATTGCATTTGCTGCGAACGACATCAAGAGATTCTCCGTTGCCTAGTATGGAGTATATCAAGACGTCGCACGGAATCTTTCATGATTGTATTGTGCACGATCTCGATATGATTCGTTTCGTGACCCAAGAGGACCCAATAGAAGTATTCTCTTATGGGAGTTGCTTCATACCAGAGATTGCAGCGCTCGGAGATATTGACACGGTGCTTGTGACTTTGAAGTTTGAGAGTGGATTACTCTGTTCCATCGACATCAGTCGGCATGCCGTCTACGGCTACGATCAACGAGTCGAGGCCTTCGGTGATAAGGGAATGATTCAAGCAGAGAACCGGTCTCCTCTGAGCACGCGCTTGTCCGGGCTCGATTCCGTTTCGACACCTCCAATCGAATTCTCGTTTCCATCACGGTATCGCGAAGCGTATCTGCGAGAGATTGAGATTTTCCGCGATTGTATTGGTGAAAACCGTCCTATTCCAGTGAGTCATGCGGATGCTCGAAAGAACTTTATTCTTGCCGTTGCTGCTGAAGAATCCTTCAAACTGGGGCGCCCCGTCAAGATCGACTACGATGCCTAGTTCTTTCTTTGACATGGGCGACACCCCAAAACACGTGAATCGGATAGAGGGGCGATAATGAGACATAAGGATTCCAGTCTCAAAGACTACTACGCTGTCCTTGGCGTGCCTCACGATGCGGGTGGTGCGGCAATACGAGATGCCTTCCGAAAGATGGCCAAACGGTATCATCCTGATGTGGCTTCCGCCGGCGCTGATTATTCCGATCGGTTTCGTGAGATCAACGAGGCCTATGATATTCTGGGAAATCCAAACTCGAAAAAGGAGTATGATCTTGATCGTGCTTCAATGGGAGATCCTCGGTGGCACAACTTTCGAGAGACAGGGAAGCGATCACAGGAGCGGCCCCAGGAAGCCGAACCGGTTAGGTCAACGCCGGCTGATGTCCCGAAGAACGAATGGTTTGATGGGAATGAAGAGGAAAGTTGGGAGCAGCCTGCTGAAAAGAAGGGAATCTTTGACAAGGTTTTCGGCTACAAGCGGAGTGACGAAGGAACGAGTAGTACAAGGAGGCGAGAGGAGCCGGATTCTCGCTTTGGGGATTTAGAGACCGAGGTGCTTGTTACCTTAGCTGAAGTTCTACGTGGCGCGTCGAGAGTGATTAACTTGCGTCGCAAGGGGAGTTCGGATGCGCCGAGACAGTTTACCGTAGAGGTGCCTCGAGGGGTGCGTCCTGGACATGTGATCCGATTGAAGGGTAAGGGACGCACGAGTTTGAGTCGGGGGACAACAGGGGATCTCTTTGTTTCCGTGAGATATGCAGCCCATCCGGAATTCCGGATTGATGGCTTTGACCTTTTTCACTCAATTGTCTTGCGACCGTGGCAATTTGTCCTAGGTGATGTCGTCTCCGTGCCGACCATCGAAGGAGGTCTTCAGACTAAGATTCCTAAGGGAAGTATTCCAGGGCAACGCCTCAAGATTAGAGAACAAGGGCTTCCCAAGAACGATGGAAGTCGTGGAGATCTAGTGTTAACTTTGAAAATTGAGCTGCCTCAAGAACTAAGCAGCAGTGAACGACAAGCCTGGGAGCAGTTGAGAGATTCGGATCGGCGGACTCGTTAGTCCGAGAGCATTGAAACCAGGTTAATCGGGACCGTTTCAATCATTGTGACGGTGGCGGCTCGACGCGAATTCGAGTGCCAATTTCTAAACCGAGTGAGCTCGCAGCATTTCCCTGGTTGACTGCAATTTCAATGAATCCAGATGATCCGACTAATGCGAGTGGTTCCCCGGGCGCCGTTTGGGCGTAGTAGTCCATTAGTGGCAGGGAAAGGGTTTCAGTCTTCAAAACTATCTTCACCGTTCCTTCCTGAATTCTTTGAGTCGCTCGGATGTCGGTGATGGCGTTTCCGTAGTGATCAATGTAGATGATCGTGCCAGTGTCTGAATTCTCCTTAGACCAAATGGCTGGCAGAGTGGCTTGGCAGTCCTTGAGTGTAAGTCTAGGTCCGAAGGTTTCAATTGCTGCCCCCCGACTTCGGAAGGCGGCGGCTGGTGCGAAGATATCTCGGCCGTGAAAGGTGTGACTCACAGCTGAACTCCGATAGTCCGGATTGCTTATTTCAAAAATATCGACCTTGCTTCCATTCGATAAGGTTCGCATAAGAATGCCGTTATCCGGTCCGATGAATATCTGTCCGTCGCATTCTGCGATGAGGGGCCGTCGTTGACTCCCAACTTCCGGATCGACAACGGCGACGTGGATCGTCCCGAATGGAAATTCTTTTGAAGATTGTTCAATAATGAAGCTGGCGGAGTTGATATCGGCGGGAGAAATCTCGTGGGTAATGTCGACGATCGTTGCGTGGGGATTGAGGCGCAGAATAACCCCTCGCATGGAGGCTACATACCAATCACGCAGTCCGAAGTCGCTCGTTAGGGTGATTAGCGAAAGCGCGCCAAGCCCACGTTGAGGGGCTGGCGCGCTCTGTTCCATTTGAAAACGGTCGCTGATTGTATTTCGCGATCGGATGGTTGATCGCTGGGGGAGTGGCTGTGGCGCCCTATTTGGTGGCGTCTACGGGGGCCCCTTCATTCAGTTTAGAGAGAATTTCATCGGTGATATCATTGGTGCCTGATGAAAAGAGTACGACGGGGGTTTGGTTAATTCCCTCAGCTGCGCTATCCAAGACAAGTGTTAGCCCGTCCGTTTTGGCCTTGGTATTGATGATCTCTCGAATCTCTCGGAGGATGTTTCGGCGCAATCGAAATCGAGTTTCGGTTAGGTTGCCTTCCATGCTCTTTTGATGATCACGGATGTCCCGTTCCAACTTTTGGATGTCCTTGAGTTTCTCTTCACCCTCTTTGTTGCGGCGATCCTTTTCCGAGGCAGAGATAGCCGCTTCATTCGCAGACTCTCTGATTTTTCGATACTCTTCGTTCGCGGACTGATATTGATCAATCATCGCTTGGTGCTGATCAGCGTAGTCTTTCTTGCGGTCTTCGAAGGTGACGCTGGCCTGTTTGGTTTTCCAGTAGCCGTCGAAGACTACTTTCATGTCAATGACAGCGATTTTTGTCTGAGCCGACGCAGGAACGGCGGTCAAGATGAGGAGTGCGAGAGCAAGGATTCGGAGGTTCCAGATTTTGGTCATGTCTTCGTTTTCTCTAAGTATCAATGGCTCGATTTAACCTGATTTGGATCAAGTGGCAATGACGAACGCTAGGGGGATTCTCTAAGCTAGTTTATGTGCTTGTTTGTTGTTGAGACGTCAATGTGACTTAAAAAGGGCGTTCCCAACCAACACCAAAGTTGAATCGACCGCCACCGTCATGTTCCGGATCAGAGGTCAGTGGAATACCGTAATCGAGTCGCAGGGGACCAATGGGTAGGTTCAAGCGCATTCCGATACCGATATTGTCGTTGTAACTCCCGGTCGTGCCTCGAATGGTGGCTCCGGTGGCATCCACGTAGGAATAGTCGGTGGAGAAACTGTAGGCGTTCTGATAAACCATTCCTATATCATAGAACGCCGCCAATCGAAATCGTTCAATAATCGGGACGCTATACTCGGCTGAGGCGAACCAACTGGTGCGTCCTCCGAAGGGTTCGCCGCTGAGATCTCGAGGCCCAACCTCACGGAAACGAAACCCGCGGAGATTATAGAGCCCACCAAGAAAGCTTCGGTCGAACAATGGGACCCGATCACTGTCACCGTATTCTTCGACAACACTTACTTGGCCCTGCACCTCGAGGATGTGTCCCTCTGCAAATCCCTTGAAGTAGTGCTTAGAACCGAGTTCAACTTTGTAGAAATCTGTTTCAGCGCCGAACGGACCACCAGCAACTTCCGATGTCAGGCGTGTGATTTGACCGCCATTGGGCAGGAGTCCCCCGGCGCGAGTATCATAGGAGATTGACGACCCAACCTTCGATACCAGGCGTCTTCCCTCTTCATCCTTGAAGATCTGCGAGGCTGTGTCCGAAACGTTGACGATACCCACTTGCTCAATGGTGTAGTTGATGCCGCCGATAATGAAGTCACTACCGAAGAGTGTTTTTCTCAGTCCGATTCGAGCTCCAGTGCGGACCTCGTCGAAGAGGCTACTCAAGAAGTCGAATTCTCGGTGAAACAAGCTTGTTTCTAGCTCTAGCTTGCGATCGAACAACCATGGTTCGATAAACGTGATAAGATAGTCCTGACGGCGCGTTCCGATTTGAGTGCGAAGCCGCAGTTTTTGACCGCCGCCTTGGAATAGGGGCGGTTTGGTAATATCGAAATTTCCTTGGGTGAGCTCGATAAAGCCGACAAGGTTCTCAATCGAGTTAAATCCGGCACCCACAACAAAGTCTGTCTCTTATACACATCTGACGCTGCCGACGAGCGATCTAGTGTAGA
>CAJXVR010000258.1 GCA_913061285.1 uncultured Verrucomicrobiota bacterium
CGAGATGTAGAGAGGTCTCGTGGGCTCGGAGATGTGTATAAGAGACAGGTATTCGATCATGCTCATGCATCATCTTGCGACGGCCCTCGTCTATCAGTATAAGAACGAGGAAGCGAGAGAGGTCTACGAGGAAGCGCTTGAACTGCAAGCGAAAGTACTTGGTGCCGATCACCCACGACGAATCAAGACGATGGCGGAATTTTCTTGGTATTATCGTTTTACGGGGAAGTTTGAGCCCGCAGAGCGATTGTTGATCGATTCCTTCGCCATGGCCAAGCAGGTGCTGGGAGTGACCCATCCGGAGACAAGAAAGATATCCTCTTGGCTGAGTGGGATGTATGAGCGAGTCGATCGCCGTCCTAAGCGTCGCGAGTTCTTGATTCAAACCCTTCGGGACGATCCCGAGAATCCGCACGCCTTGGAACATTTAGCAGGTTTCTTAGATGTGGAGACGCTCCAGCCAATCATGGAAGATGGTGAACGAAGCGAATCCGAGTGGCGTTTTACCTCGGAAGATCCCGGGGATGATTGGAATCTCGACGCCTTTGACGATAGCTCCTGGTCGCAAGGAAAAGCTCCCTTTGGGAATGCCGAAAAACCTGGATTCAAGACCAAGTGGGAAAGTCGAACCCTGTGGATGCGACGAAGCTTTCAGTTGCCTGAAAGACCACAGGGGCGGTTAGTACTCCGCGTGCTGCAGGACGATCATTCCGAAATCTTTGTCAATGAAACGGTGGCACTTCGTCGCCAGAGTTGGACGGGGCGACGATATCTCTTGATTTATGCCTTAGATGAGGCGGCTCAAAGCTTCAAACCCGGTCTCAATACCATCGCTGTTCGTTGTGACAATATTGATTTGGAAGGATTTATGGATGTCGGTCTCTACCTTGAATCTGTCGATGCCGACGATGACAATCCGGTCAAAGCCATCGACTAAAGCGCTTCCTCAACCGTTTCAGTGGATTCCCTGAGAGATTCATGGCTCTCGACCGCCGACAGCTATCCTGGATATCGCCACGGGGTTCGAGAAAGAACCGCTAAAACGCATCCAGGTTTCTCTACTTGAGCCGCTTGATCGGCTCCCGCCAGAACGCTTCTCGTTGCTTTCCTTGGAGCGGTTGCCTTATCCTCGTGCGCATGCAAAGGAATGTGACGCCGGGAGAGCCACTCCGGAGCTGCTCTCGAGAATGCTATGAGTAATTTTTCGGATTCGTTTCAAGAGAAACGCCAGGAAAAGGCGGTGCTACGCTGCCCCTTTCAAGGGGAGGAGGTTCCGATGATTCTTCGCCATAAGGACGTTCGCGAGGCGGCGAAGGATTGGCAGAAATATAGCTCCGATGCGCCGTTCCGGGTTCCCATCCCCTCTGAGGAAGATGTTCGAACCATGCGGCAACTGCCGATCGAGACGGATCCCCCTGAACACACGGCTTATCGGAAGATTGTAGAACCCTTCTTCAAGCGGGCGAAGGATCCCGTCATGATCAATCAGGTCGAGACACTGATTGGTGGATTGATAGAAAAGGCCTTGGCCGAAGATTCGATTGAGATCGTACGGGAGTTCGCTCTGCCTTTGCAGTCGCGTGCCTTGACTTACTTGCTCAATGTTGCCGAGTCGGAAGCCGATGAGTGGATCGGGTGGGGGACTCACGTTTTTCGTGACACCAAGGCTGGTGAAGCGCCTGGTGTTCGCTTTGAACGTTACCTTCGAGAGCGTCTAGCAGCGGCCAAGGCTGCGCCTGGGAATGATTTCTTTAGTGCTCTATCGAGTGCAGAGTATCGTGGACGCCTTCTGAGTATGGATGAGGCAATGGGTTTTGCCAATCTAGCCTTTGCCGGAGGGCGTGATACGGTGATTCATACCGTCTCTTCAGTCATCGGGTATCTAGCGGAACATGCTGAGGTGCTGGACTACTTGCAGGCAAATCCGAAGCACATCGTCACCGCCGGGGAAGAGTTCTTTCGCACCATTTCTCCTCTGACTCATATCGGTCGCGTCTGTCAGGAACCGAGTGAGGTTCATGGGGAATCAGTGCCGGCTAAAGGGCGTGTTTCTCTCTGCTGGGCTTCGGCGAATTTCGATGAAACGGCCTTTGAGGCACCATTGGAGATTCGCTTGGATCGACGCCCGAACCCTCACATGGCGTTTGGAGCAGGTGCCCATCTCTGTCTGGGGGCTGCCCACGCCCGACTGATTGTCCGTACCCTGTTGTCTCAATTGAGTCACCGCGTGGAATCGATTCAGCTGCTAAACGCCCAGGCCAATCGCGAGCAGGAAGGGCAGTATGAGCGAGTGCTTGGCTATGAGTCGCTAACCGTCTGTCTGAAACAACGTTCGTAGCTGCTAAGGCACCCGTGACAAGGGCTGGTCATGGTTTCGCCATTTCGGGTGAGCACAGGACCTTGTTCGGTGCGAGTCTAGCTTCCTCTTTGCTTGCGACGACGGATTGGTCTTCGCGGCGCGTATCGAAGATGAGCCTCGTGACAGAAGACCGAATCGCCCTGATCGAGCGAGCGCTAAGCCAGGGCATCGCTTGCTTGCTCTTTTCTGTATTGATTCATGGAACTTGTCTTGCTCAAGCACCCACGAATCCAGGAAGGACGGCTCCGGATCAATCTGAGGATTTGATTCTAGGGCGGTATGTTTATACTCGGAATTGTCAGATTTGTCATGGCGCGCGAGGGGATGGCAAGGGGGAGTGGAGCCCCGGCCTCAGTCCTCAACCGCGCTCGTTCCGGGCCGCCCACTTTAAGTATCGATCAACGCCGTTTGGGAAACTCCCTCTCGATGAGGACCTGCGTCGAACCATTCGCGGCGGCCGCAGTAACACGGCAATGGGGATGTTCACCCGCCTAAGCGAGCGAGAGTTGGATGCCGTCATCGCCTATCTCAAGACCTTTTCTCGGAAATGGAGAGATCCCGCTCTCGTGGCGCCTGCTGTAACGTTGCCGGCGCAACCCTCATGGTTTGACGCTTCGAAGGAACGGGCGCTTCGAGTGAGGGTTGGGGCTGAGTTGTTCACAACGACTTGTGCCCCATGCCATGGATTGAAGGCCGACGGCAAGGGGCCCCAGGCCGAAGGGCTCGTCGATGTCCATGGGCGTCCAATCAAACCGGCCGATTTACTGACTCCGCACTTACGCAATGGGAATGCCGCAGAGGATTTGATGCGCGTTCTGTTAACGGGATTGAATGGGACTCCCATGATTTCATTCGCTGAATCCTTCAGTGACGACGAACTCTGGGCCGTCGTCGCCTATCTCCTGGAATGCCGCGATTCAAACTCAAGTCTTCCTAAACGTAATGCCGCTGAGGTGACTCCCTAGACCGGGCGGCCCCAGCTTGGACACCCTGTAACTAACCCCGGTCGATATTCCTTGGGGTTTCTTGCTCTCGAAGCAATTCAGTCGTTTCACTGAGATGAGTTTTGATGGATGAGAGAAACCCAATGGACTAGTCCATTTTCTGGATTTATCAGATCTGTTCCTTGAGAACCATCCAATCGGACGATAGTTCGCACCATGGATCGCTGTCATGCTGATGGTGTTATGTTTAACTCTTATCAACGACTGCGAGGGCTGGCGCTGACGATTCTTCTTGGATCCTTAGCCGCTTATTCCTCTCAGGCTGCGAACCCAAACGCACCCGCGGCCTATTCCATTCATTCAACCCCGATTGCCGGTCCGGTGACTCGAATTGGGGTCAACTTTAACAATCCTTATTTTAACAATTGGGTCCTCGACAGCGGCATGGAACCCTTCGTCGCCAATCTTTATGGCGTGGCGACAGGGGGGAGTGCCAGTGTGATCGAGAATAATGGAGCGACGGATACGAGTTTTGATGGTTCCTTTGGGGACGGATTCTTCGACGGTGCGGAGGTGCGAGTTTATCGCATTGATGGAAGTGGTCAGGTCAATCGGATTCGTGTCGATACGGTGGCGAGCTACTATGCGAGTTCTCAGAACGGTTATCGCATCGTGCTGGCCGGAAGCGGGACGGCAATCGAAGCGGGTGATCATTACTTTATCCGTATGGTTGCGGACAATGTTCCAGCAAACAGTGTCGGCCCCAACACTGCCTTGCCAGTCGGCGACTATGATAGTTGGATCCCCTTCGGATCCGTGACGCTCTACCGGGATGCGACTCACGTTGCTCCGGACCGAGGCGGCGCGACGAGTCTTCGGATGAGTATGAGTGGGCCCGGTCATGGAGGAATCCTCCAGGCCCGCTATGGGGCTCCGAGCCAATTTCAAGAATCCTTGGCTCCCGGAAGAAGCTACCGCATGGAAGCGTGGCTGCGACAAGAGGGGCTTGCCCATGGGCGTGTTCACATGGGGATAGATACGGAACAGTTTCAGATCCTGGAGACGATCGAAGACTTGAATGGAGAATGGCGATTCTGCTCGTTTGAATTTGTCATGCCAGATTATCCAGCGCCGTCGCCCTGGCTGACACCGCATTCGTTTCTTTTCGAAGGTCCCGGATCGGTCTGGGTTGACAATGTTCGCTTGTTTGAGGTGGGGACGGATCCGTACGCCATTCAGACCGAGAAACTTCAGGCCCTCCAAGAGTTTCGACCCGGCACTTTGCGTCTTTGGGCTGGCCATTCCAATGAGCAGCTTGGCACGAGCCTGGACGACTGGACAAATCAGGAGGGAATCGCCCTCCGTCAGTATCATCCCGAGTACGGAGCCCAATCACCTGATATGAACTACAAACTCCCCACTGCCATGGCGCTGTGCGAAACCGTGGGGGCGGATCCTTGGTTGATTGTTGGACCCTATTTCTCGGAGGAGGAGTGGAGTGGTTTGGTGGATTACTTGGCGGGCGATGGATCAACCGTTTATGGGGCCAAACGAATCGCTCAAGGACGGGTGACGCCCTATACCGATTCCGTCGATCAGATCTTTATTGAACTCGGCAATGAAAGCTGGAATCCCGAGTATCTCTGGGGTTTTGACCCCGTCACTTATGGCCAGTTTGCGGAACATTTCTTCAGCGCCGCTCGGAATAGTCCCTCCTTTGCCGCGGTAGCCCACAAATTCGTCTTCATTCTGAATGGCTGGATCGCCGATCCCCTGGAAGATGACTTTGGTCAGCTTGCCAAGCAGCAGAGTCCTTCAACAGACGCCGTCAGTGTCGCGGCTTATCATGGAGGATGGGAAATCGGCGTGCGCTTTGGGGGGAACGCTGTCACGGATCATGGGTTTGAAGAGTTGTTAGCCTTCTCGGCGACTCACATCGAACCGCTGATCAATCGCCATGCGGAGACGCGGTACGAGCTTGAACAGCAAGGAGTGCCCTACGCACTTTATGTTTACGAGGGTGGTCCTGGATACTTTCCGCCGACTCAACAAGCGCCAATCGATCCGGTGATGGAGGCCTATGGGAAATCACTGGCCGGCGGCGTGGCGGCGCTTGATACCTATCTTCATTATCTGAGTCGAGGCTTCGAACGAATGAATTTTTTCAACTTCTCCGAAGGGGCGGACTATGCTTCCCATAGTATGACCGCCTTCGGTTTTCGTCCCTATCCCGTTTGGATGGGACTCCAACTGTTTAACGATCACGTCAGTGGGAGTCCGGTCTTCGTAGGTCAACATGAAGCGCCTGCGACCTCCTTCGCGGGAACAGCAGAACTTCCTGCCCTTGCGGAGGTGCCTTTGACTCGGGTGCATGCCTTTCAGGATGGGGATCGATTCGCGGTTGTTGTTCTCTCTCGCAAGCTTTACGGAGAAACGCCGGTGACTCTCTCGCTTCCTTTCACCTCAGCCGAATCGGTGACTCGACACGCGATCGTCGGTGACCCTCAGGCGAACAATAGCTTCAGCCAAGAGATTCACACTGTCCAAGAGTTGGTATCGAATTTCAGTCAAGACTTCTCGCTGCTCGCACCCCCAGCAAGTATTCAACTCTACGTTTTTGAAGGAGTGCAGTTTGGCAGCCCCTCGGCGCCTTCGGTTATCATCAATCGTAATCGTGAACAATCTCTGACGACCTCCGAGATGTGGCTTTCCTTTGATGTCACCTTTGACCAGGCGATCACGGGGTTGGATGAGTCTGACTTCAATGTGCTTGGCCTGCCGGAAGCTTGGGTGGCCGCGGTTTGGGAGGTCTTTCCGTTTGATGGTTCTTCGTTCGGCGTGGGCGTGACGGGGATGTCGACTTCAGGGGATGTGGCACTCGAGCTGGCTGCGGGAGCGGTGCACGGCGTGACGAATCAGGGCAATACGGCTTCGTCCTTTATCGGGCCTTGGATCGCTTTCAATATGCCGCTTTTCCCCGGGCTTACGAGCCCGTTACTCGGATCCGTCTTGGATGGGAATTCGAGTCTGTTCAGATGGACTCAGGGTGATTTTCAGGTGGATGAATGGATTCTCGATGTGGGCACGGTGCCTGACGGCTCGGATCTTTTTACCGATTGGTATGCGGGAAGCACGACCCAGATCGAAGTCACGACCGTCCCTGAAAACGGCGATCCGATTTTCGTGAGTCTTTCCTATCGCATTGGTGCCTACTGGGATACTGAGGAATATGTCTTCACAACCAGCACAGCGAATATCGATCCCTTAATCGTCATTAACGCGCCTGCCTCTGGGAGCGTCTTGTCCGGGACCTCTTTGGCCTTGGATTGGGAAGATGCGAACGGTCTGGTGGAGGAGTGGTACGTGGACGTGGGATCTGTGCTGGACGGATCCGATCACTTTACCGGGAACTACCAAGGAAGTGACGGATCAGCGATGGTGCAGGGATTGCCTAGCGATGGATCACCCATACATGTACGCTGGAACTACCGGATCGCTTGGGATTGGTTCTTTATTGATCGAAGCTATATCTCTCTCAGCGCTCCGTAACCCGTTCAAGGAACCGGGTTAGCGTCGTTCGTTTCAAACCACCATCTCGCGTGCTTAGCTACAGCTTCACGCGAGATGTGCTATCTTGAAAGAGCGTCGGAGGGAGCTAGAGCGAGACCATGACTCACGATTGAAACCAACTCGCAACCTCTTGGAGTCCTTTAAGGGGATCGTCAAGAGGCCAATATTCAAGGCCAACATAGCCTTCGTAGTTCGTTTCTTGGATTGCATCAAACACCGAGGGGTAGTGGATCTCACCGCGAGTGAGCTCATGCCGCCCCGGATTCCCAGCCGCGTGAAAGTGCGCGATCTTATCAATGTTTGAGGTCAGATTCTTAATGAGGTGACCTTCACTGATTTGTTGATGATAGATATCGAAGACCACCTGGACCGATGGGCTCTTCACTTGAGACACAATATCAAAGGCCTCGTCGCTTCGAATCAAGTAATAGCCGGCATGATCAACCAATTCGTTGAGTGGTTCGATGACAAGAGTCACGCCACTGCCATCGAGAAGCTGACTCGCCTGCTTGAGACCTTCGATGAGACAGTCTTGCTGCGTGTGGCGATCGACTCCTGGGAGGGCGTCGCCAACTTGTGAGATCAGGGTCTTGCATTCGAGTGCCTGGGCCGCATTGATAGACGCCTCAAGTCCCTTGAGATAATCGTCTCGAGTCGCCGGATTAACCAGGCTGATGAAATGGGTGCAGCAAGCGGAGAGATCGAGTTGATGCCGCGCTTTCGCCGCCTTAATCTCATCGAGTTTCTTGTCCCACCAACCCCAAAATTCGAAGGCCGGAATGCCGGCCTCACTCACGATGGAGAGGGCATTATCAATCGAGTGATCGCCGAGAACGGCATCGATACAGACGGAGGGTTTTAGACCTTGGCTCATAGCGGGGGTGAATTGGGTTAGAGAACTGGAATTTAGCGAGTGACGAACTCGGAACTGACGAGGGCCTTCCGCTCATCGCGGACATCGACATAATAGGCGGTAGCCTGAGGTGGAGGAGCATCTCCAATCAATCTGCTCCCGTCGATCGTTAGCGTCTGAGTGATCCAGGGACGCTCTTTGTTCTTGCTGTGAGGCCCCGTTGTGTAGTGCAGACGAGCCTCGTTAAGTCGTGTCTTGGAACTGACCGAGGCACGAATGGTGCCGTCAATGATCTCTGGCGATGACACGACCGGTAGCGCTAGGCCTCCTTTCAGATACTGATCGGCAAAGAGGAAAAACTCGGGGAAATCGAAAATATGTCCATGCCGCATCCGGATCTGGATGCTATAGTTCTTCTCGCTTCGGACTAACTCGCAACTACGCCGATAGCTATCAGCGGGGTAGGCGAAGTCGTTCGTTCCGTTGAGAAAGATCACGGGCATGGTGGCCGATGCCAGATACTGGGAAGGGTCCCAGAGTTGGTGCCAACGATCCGATTGAGCTACTGTCATCTTGCCAAACTCTGAGTCTTTCCAGACACTGTTATCGCGTAGAAAGCCACAGCCGTAAACGGGCATGGCAAATTTAAATCGATCGTCGACGCCCGCAACGATGCAGGTGAGATAACCACCCCATGAAATGCCGGTGACGCCCGTTCGCTGGGGATCTACTTCGTCAAAGCTCAAGAGGAGCGAATGGGCTAAGAGTACGTTGGCGACAGCGTGATAAGACCACTGATGGGTGAGCGCGTCATCAATGGTCGCGAATTTCTGTTCGTGCCCTTGGTCCGGACCACCCTGGGCAAGGGTAACGCGCTCAGCGCCTTTTCCTGCAAGATCCATGGCAATCGCGACGTAGCCCTTGCTTGCCCAAAGCCTGGCCCATTCCTTGAACGCCGCTCCACCACCCCCATGGACCAGCACCAGGGCGGGGTATTGGTCTTCCTTAAATCCAAAATCCGTCGGCGTGGCGTAGTAGGCGAAGACCTGACTGAGGTGATCTCGATAGCGAAGTCCTTGGTAGCTGAGTGATTTCACGGGGCCCTCAGATTCGTGCCACTCAAAACTCGGCGCCCGTTTCAGTGTCGTGAGATCCCAAGGCGTTGAGCTTGGTAGGGGCGCAGGGGCTGCTGCCTCGAGTCCAAGCGCGATGACGACGGTGAAAAGACAAGAGACCCAAAATTTCATGAGCCCCATTTAAAAGGGCGGCGGCCATCGCGTCAATTTTGCTGACACATCCCTTTCCTAATAGCGAAGGAAGGAAACGGAGTATATTCTTACCACGATGTCGGAGAATCTTGTTTCCCTGCGCAGATATTGGCGAGGCAGCGGAATGGGGGCATAGGAATGATCGTCAAGATTACGTCGAAGACCTATTCCGTTGCCCCCATTCCTTTGCCAATTCTTTTGCTTGCGGCGCTACTGCTCTGGGGAGTCCTTTCCTCCGTTTTTTTAAAAAACTCCCAACATTCATCCTTCCCGTATTTTCAGTTGCCAATCGACCGCCCTCGGTCAAACTCCATCAATCCTAATCATAATCTCACTCTGTTGATCATGAAACGTTTTGTTTACCCGTTTTGGGGCTTGCTTCTCGGAAGCCTTGCTCTGTCGTCGATTTCAAGTCAGGCCGCAGCCAAGAAGCCGAGTTTCGTTTTTATCCTAGTCGATGACCTCGGCTACATGGATGTCGGGGCCTATAATCCTGAAACCTTTTACGAGACCCCTCACATCAATGCGTTGGCCGCTTCCGGTATGAAATTTACTGATGGCTACGCCGCCAACCCTGTTTGTTCTCCAACACGCTTTGGAATCCAGACCGGCCGGCACCCGTCCCGCAAGGATGCGACGAATTTTTTCAGTGGTCGACGTGGCAGCCGCTTTGCGTCTGCGCCGCTTCATGATCGGATGGATCTCGATGAAGTGACGATGGCTGAGGCGCTGAAAGAGCAAGGTTACAGCACCTTTTTTGCCGGGAAATGGCATCTTGGCCCAACCGAGGAGTTCTGGCCTGAGAATCAAGGCTACGATCATAACTACGGGGGCTGGAAACACGGCGGGCCATGGAACGGTGGGAAGTATTTTACGCCCTATGGCAATCCCCGTTTGAGCGACGGCCCCGAGGGAGAACACCTTCCGGATCGCTTGGCAACGGAGACTTGCCGCTTCATTAAGGCCAACCAGGATCAACCTTTCCTAGCGTTTCTTTCCTTCTATTCCGTTCATACCCCCTTGATCGGGCGTCCCGATCTGGTCGAAAAGTATCAGCGAAAGGCCGCTTCGATTCAGGGGGAAGAATTCGCCCCCGAGGAACAGGCCTTGATCAAGGCCAGAAATCCTCGCCGAGTTCGCATTCTTCAGAAACACGCGGTCTATGGGGCTATGGTTGAAGCCATGGATTTGGCGGTCGGGAAGGTCTTGAAGCAATTGAAGGATCTCGGGATCGATGACGAGGTGGTGGTGTGTTTCACCTCCGATAATGGCGGTCTCTCCACGTCTGAAGGATCACCCACGTCAAATCTGCCCCTACGGGGAGGGAAAGGATGGATCTACGAGGGCGGTATCCGTGAGCCTTTCTTGGTACGTTGGCCGGGGATCACCCGCCCGGGTACGATTTCTTCCGTGCCGGTCATGAGTACGGATTTCTTCCCCACTTTTGTTCGTGCCGCCGGAGGTGAGCCCAATGGCGCAGGAACGATTGATGGGGTCGATCTGATGCCCTTGCTAGCGGGGAGCGGCCGTTTGGATCGCGAGGCGCTCTACTGGCACTACCCACACTACAGCAACCAAGGAGGCTTTCCCGCGTCCGCGATTCGCATGGGGCACTGGAAGTTAGTCGAACGCCTTGAGGATGGTCGAACTCATCTCTACAACCTGGCTACCGATCTTGGGGAACGGGTCGATATGGCCGCAGTTCATCCGGCCAGGGTTTCTGCGATGCGTGAGAAACTTCACCGCTGGTATCAGGAGGTCGATGCAAAGTTCCTTCAGCCGCTCAAGGATGGGACCGAACTCCCGTGGCATCCCTAGGAGGTCGATCTCTCTAAACGGGGCATTCGGCTATAAACGACGGAGCACGGCTGCGGGATTCTGTCCAGCGGCCCTTAATCCAGGAAGCACGCAGGCCAGTAGACAAGTCACCAGGAGGAGTGTCATCGCATAGAACAGGCTGAGGAGATCCATTTGACTCGAACGCAACACCGCCGATCCGATGGCCTTTGTCATGCCGAGCCCCAAGGCGGTGCCCGCTGCCAGACCGAACAAGCCGAGTCGCAAGCCGCGTCGGACGATGAGGGCAAGGATCTCTCGGGGGACCGCTCCCAAGGCCATGCGAATGCCAAGTTCTTGGCGGCGCTCCTGGACGGCAAAGCTCATCACCCCATAGATGCCAATCGCGGCAAGACCGAGGGCGATCGCCCCAAAAATCCAAAGGAGCTGTGTCGTCATCTGTATCGACCAAAAGGATTCGTTAAGGTGGGCCTCGAGATCCATGACTGAAAAGAGCGCTTGATGAGGTGCTATCTCGTGTAGATGGCTTTCGATCGATTTCATAAGGCCGGCTGCCGGGATGGAGGTTTTTGCGGCGAAGGTGAGGCGCTTCGATGGCGACTGAGCGTAGGCCATGTAGATCTGTGGTGGTGCTGCCCGATTGATTTTTTCATGCTTGGTCCCGGCGACCACCCCGACTACTTCGATCCAAGGCGCGTCAACGGAAGGGAGATCGAATTTGATTCGTTTTCCCAAGGGCGAATCACCCGGCCAGAGACCCGCGGCGAGAGGCTCGTTAAGGATGGCAACCCCAGGCGCTCCCGCTCGATCCAGAAAAGAGAAGGGGCGGCCGGCGATCAGGGGGATGTTCATCGTCGTGAAGTAGTCAGGACTGGCGGCCTTGAAGATCGCATCGGGGTTCTCTCGATAGCTCTGGTCACTTTGTCCCTCGACAGAGTAGGTGCGATAGAGGCTGCTACCCGACAAGGGAAAGGAACTGACAAAACCGACGCTTGAGATTCCTGGCGAGGTCCCGAGTTTCTCCCTGAGAGTGTTTCCGAAACGGGCGCGATCGGCCGCCGTAGGATACTGTTCTTCGGAAAGAGAAAGCGATCCGATCACTACGTTCTTCCTGTCTCTTATACACATCTCCGAGCCCACGAGACCTCTCTACATCTCG
>CAJXVR010000259.1 GCA_913061285.1 uncultured Verrucomicrobiota bacterium
GCCAATAGGCAAGTTGAAGACGAATCGCGTTTAGGCTTAGCTGGAGTTCCTTGCGACCGAACTGGAGTTGGTCGTGAGACCTGTTTCGATTCAGAAGGAACGCACGTGCTGAGCGAATCGAGATGGCAAGCCAGGTCTTGCTAACTCTTGGGGTGAGATCCGCAGCGTGGACAATACGCAGATTGGCGTTCTGGCCCCAATATTCAAGGTCAGACAGTTCTGCAATGCTTGGAAATCGTGCCCCTTGGCAAAGGGGCGTGATTAAGAGTTGTTGTAGGCTTCCTTTACCTCGATTCGTTGCCGCTAGACAGGTGATGACGGCTCGGGAGCCGGGGCTGAGCGTTTCCTCGATTTTTTTGAAGAAGCCGTACTTGTTTGAAACATGGCTCAGGCATTCTAGGGAGAGTATGCCGTTCAAGGTATTCTTAGGGGCGTCGAATTCCATCCAGTCGGTATGCTGAATGGAGACCCGTGAACTTTGATTGCGTTGCTTTCCGACTCTGAATTGTTCTCGGGCGACGGTCAGTCCGAGGACGTAGCACTTGTGTCTTTCGGCAAGATAGCGTCCGCTTGCTCCGTAGCCGCAGCCAATGTCCAATATGTGGTCGTCTCTTGTGATCTGAAGCCATTCAGCCGCGAGATCGAGGAGGTTGGTGATTGCTTGAGCTGTGGATCGAGTGCTTGCATCCCAATAACCGTGGTGCAGGTGTTCGCCCCAGATGTGGCGATAGTGTGGATCAAACGTGTCATAGAAATTTCCGACCTCGGTGACACTCGGCGATTCTGGGAGCGGGAGCATTATCCTTATTTCGAAGGCTCAATCAGATGTTTCTTCTCGGGCTTGGATGGCGTCGAGACGGTTCCTCTCATGAAGAATACGTGCCTCGAGTTCCTCGCTTGGGAGGGTGCTTTTCGCAGGATATGGGGTGATCGTCATTGTCGCGAACACGCGCCGAAAATAGTAGAGTGCTCGATCCATGTGGAAATCTGAAGTCACCAGGAGAATCTGACGGATGCTTTCGTGGCGAATGACTTTGGAGGTTTCGATTGCGTCCGCTTCGGTGTAGGCGCTGTGAGGAACGGGGAGAAAGAGTTTTTCAGAAATCCCTTGGCGAATGAGTTCCCTCTTGACCAATTCTCCATGGGCCGTCGCCGTTTGATTGAAATGTTCGCCCCACCCGCCGGTGGTCACCAGTCGAAGCTTGGGGTGGGCCGTGTGAAGGCTTACCGCCTGTTGACAGCGATCTAGTGACATTTGAGAAAGAGCACCGTCGGAGTCATTACTCCCGCCCAATATCACGATGACGGAATCGCTCTGGGAATAGTGCGGACTCATTTGTGGGATCTGTGTGACTTCATTGGTTCTATTGGAAGGGATGTTGTGGCATTGATGGCTGTGGGACAAGTCAAGGCTTGTCCCCTATGAAATGATGGAGCACACCCTAAAAGGAAGAGAACGCGGCTAGACGGTTGCCAGGTCGCTCGCTATAACTAGGCCCACTTGGTCGTAGGTTCTTAACGATTGTGAGAGAGTTACTGTGACTCGTCCCGTTATAAAACATTTTTGGCAATGCTACCCTGGACGCTGGGTGGGGATTCTGTTGTTCTCCGCACTGTGCAACGGTGGCTTCTTGTCCCAGGCGGAAACAGTCCGTGTGGCCTCAATTTCTTTCGTGCCAAAGAAATTTGCCTTGGATAGCAATGTCCTTCGATTGAGGGGGTTTTTTCGAGACGCTGCCCAGAAGGGAGCTCAGATAGCACTCGCTCCGGAGGGGGCACTTGAAGGATATGTGGTTAACGAGATTATTGCCGGAGACGCTTCATCGGAGAGAATGAGAGCGGTTGCTGTTGAGATTGATGGCCCGGTGATTCAAGGTTTTCAAGATCTCGCCAAAGAATTGGAGATGTGCTTAGCCTTTGGCTTTGCGGAGTCGATCGGGAACGAGGTCTTCAATGCAGCTGTGTTTATCGACCATGAAGGGAGAATTTCTGGTAAGTATCACAAGATGCAGTTTCACGAGGGCTATCACCCTGATTGGTGGTTCAATCGACTTGGGAAGGTGAGTCGTGCCTTCGATACGCCCTTTGGACGTTGCGGATTCATGATTTGTAATGATCGTTGGAATCCGAGTCTTGCGGCTATTCCTTGCTTGGATGGGGCTCAGTTCTTACTCATCCCGGCCTACGGTTCGACCTCGAAGGCACAGGACGAAGCCGTCATGGCACGGGGACTTGAGAATAGAGTGCCGGTCATCGAGGCTAACGTGGGAGTGAGGCTGATCGTTAATCATAAGGGCGAGGTCGCTGCCGTGGATCGAGCGTTAGAAGGGGTGACCGTCGCGTCGCTTGAGATTCCGCAGTCTCGTGAGGTTCGAAGCGGGGATCGGGACGCCGTGGAGACCGACTTCAAGACGTGGAGGGAAGCGGAGATGGGGCGGCGGTTTCGTGCCACGATGAAACGACTCGCTAAGAAGCGAGATGATTAGGGTATCAGTGTTTGAGGGGCGATTGACATGAACGAGGAATCGACAGTAGAAACAGGTCCCTTTCTCTCTGGGGTGATAGAAGGATTTTATGGCCGTCCTTGGACGCTCGAGCAGCGATCTGTGCTGTTTCAGCGCATGGCGTCATGGCGGCTGAATACCTATCTTTACGGTCCCAAGGATGACCTTCATCATCGGGCATCGTGGCGCCGCCTCTATTCGAGTGAGGATCTTGCGGTGCTTCGTGAATCAGTAGTGCAGTGTCAGGCAAATGGAATTCGGTTCGTCTACGCGATCGGTCCTGGGCTAGATATTACCTACAGCTCCGAGGAGGATCTTGAGGCGCTGAGGCAGCGTTTGAAGCAGCTTCGAGAGATTGGAGTGGCTGATTTTGCACTGCTCTTTGATGATATTCCTGACTCAATGCTCGAATGCGATCGAGCTCAATTTGGTTCATTTGCGGCGGCGCAGGCGAGGATTTGCAACACGCTGTATGCGGACTTTGTTCAAGAGATCCCGGAGGCCGTCTTTCTTGTTTGTCCGACGCCGTACTGTAGTCGGATGGACCAAGAGGGACTTGGGGGGGAGAACTATCTGGACGATCTTGGTGCGAGCCTTCATCCCTCAATCTATCTTTTTTGGACGGGGCCGGGAATTATTTCAAGGGAGATTAGCGAGGGACATTTGGCTGCGTTGAAACGGCGACTCAAGCGAGCGCCGCTGATTTGGGATAACTACCATGCTAACGACTACGATCTGCGCCGCCTTTACACCGGGCCCATTGACGGGCGCCCGGCCAAGGCGACCGAGCATCTGACCGGGATCATGATTAATCCAAACTGCGAGTTTGAGGCGAACTTTGTGCCGGTTTACACCTTGGGGCGTTATGTTAATTTGGGCGATGCCTACTCAGCGAACCAGGCGTTTGCCGAGGGATTGACACTGTGGCAATCAGAGTTTGAGACCGTGGGGGAAGCCTGGAGTCGGGATGAATTGACTCTCTTTGCCTCAATCTATTACTTGCCTTTTTCAATGGGAGATTCGGCTTCTTCAATGATGGAAGACATCAAGGTACTTATCCAACGAGAACCTACCGATTGGGGAGATGCCGAGGGCCGTTTCCATTTCTGGCGTGCTCGGATTCAATCCATCTCAGTGAAGTTGACAGAACTTAAGCATCGCGAACTCTTCTACACGTTCAATCGCCAGTGGTGGGAGATTCGCGAAGAGTTCGAGTTGCTGGCCCGGTTCATTGAGCACAAGAAAGTGAATGGAGGCAGGACCGTTTTGGCTCGTTCGCCGGAACATCTTTGTGGGACCTATCGTGGGGGAACCATTCATCAGCTTCAGTCCTTGCTTTCGATGAATGAAGACGGGCAGTTCTTTGAATCAAATCATGAGTAGCGATTCAGTGAAACGATCCTTTAGGATCCGTGACTACAGAGATGGAGATGATGCGGCTGCGTTTTATATCTGTATGAAAACGGGTGATCACGGCGGTGACGGGGAACCGTTATTTCGAGCCGATCCCGATGCTCTAGGGCGTCTTTATGTGGCCCCGTATCTCCGCTTTGAACCCGAATTGGCTCTGTTTTTGGAGGATGACGAGGGAGTCTGCGGATATGCACTTGGGGCTCGAGATAGTAAGGAGTTTTATGCTCGCTATGAGAGCGAGATGCGTCCAGGCCTGGTGGCTGCCTTTCCAGATCCCGATGGGGAGCCGGCGAATTGGAATCGGGTGGAAGAAACCTATTCATTTTATCATCACCCTGATTATTTTCTGCCCCAACCTTACGAACAGTATCCAGGGCATTTACATATCGATCTGCTTCCAAGAGCGCAGGGTGGCGGCTGGGGACGAACGATGATTGAGTTGCTTTTGGAGCGTATGCGATTTCTGGGATTGCCCGGCGTTCATCTTGGAATGAGCGGAGTGAATCATGCCGCGTATGGTTTTTACCGTCATTTGGGCTTCGTGGAATTGTCTCGAACGGGCGAAGGAGAGGATGAATCTATCTACTTAGGAATGAAATTTAAGCCTCAAGTCTAGGGTGGGAATGACGGGGAGTGACTATGTCATTGGTATTGATGGGGGAGGGACTCGAAGTCGAGGGGTGGCTTTGAGAGTCGACGGGAAGGTCTTGGCGAGTACTCGTGGGGGCGCGCTAAATTTCTATGCGACGTCGCAAGCCCTCTTTGCGCGAAACTTGAATGAGCTGGTTGAGGCCCTACAAAGTGAGGTGGGAGAGTCCCGCTGTCTGAGAACAGTGGTCGGAACCGCTGCGTTGTTCTATCAGGCCACGCCGGAGGAGCGAGCGATGGCGCTCGAAGCGGTGAAGTCTGATTCGATGGGCGACATTACCTTGGTCGGAGATGCTGTGACGGCAGTGTCAGGTGCCGGTGGTGGGCGTGAGACGATTTTGGTGATTGCAGGGACTGGTTCGATTGCCGTCCGCCTTGTGGCCCCTGGGGAGGTGGCCTTCTCTGGAGGGCTTGGGCCGATGTTGGGTGGCGATCCGGGCTCGGCCTTCTGGATGGCAAGCCGAGCGCTCGAGCTCGGGCAGCGGCATTTCTGTCGGGAAGGAACCCATGGCGCTTTAGGTCGGCTTCTTTGTGAGTTTTTTGAGACGACGGATATTGCGGGGATCGTTTCCTATGTTCACCGCGCGGATGATGGACGCGCTCGATTGGCTTCAGCCGCAAAGGTCCTTTCAAACTGTCAGAATAGCGATGTGATTCGCGCTTGGCGCGAGATTGAGGCAAGAGCCGGGCGTGCACTCGCAGATTTGATTCATCCTCTCGTGCGTGAAAGGACGAATGAGGGATCGATAATCTACATTGCTGGCTCAGTGTTAACCCAGAATGAGCGTGTGCGTCAGGCGCTAGGAGCGGCTCTTAGTAAGGTTTACGATCGAGACTTTTCGTTGGAATGTCCCGAGTATGATGCTGCGATGGGAGCTGGCTTTATGGCCCTTCAAATGGAAACAAGCTCGGCAGAAAAATGGCTATGAGTGCTTCAGAAAAATACTTTGAGACCGTCACTCAGCAGCTGGCCTCGATAAGGAAAACGCAGATGCCCGCGATTCATGCTGCGGGAGAACGCTTCGCCAAGGCTCTTGAACAAGGCGGGTGGATTTACGTGTTTGGAACGGGGCATTCGCATATGATTGCCGAGGAGTTGTTCTATCGTGCAGGAGGTTTGGCTCGAATTCGACCTATGCTACACCCCGGGTTGATGCTCCACGAATCGGCCAGTGAATCTACCTTGCTCGAACGCGATCCCGCTCTTGTTGATTCTTTATTGGATGAATACCCGATTGCTAAGAATGATGTCTTGTTGATCGCGTCCAATTCGGGAAGGAATCCAGTGCCTGTAGAGCTTGCGATGCGTACTCAGGCAGCCGGTGTTCCGGTCATTGCTTTACTCAACACCTGCCACAGTGCCGGGGTTGAATCACGCCATGCTTCAGGACAGAAACTTGGGGATGTTGTGGAGCTTGTGATCGATAATTGCGGGGTTGAAGGGGACGCCTGCGTTGATGTTCCAGGGCATCCAGGAGCGATTGGCGCGGCCTCTACGGTCACGGGTGGTATGATTGTGCAAATGATCGCTTGTCATACCGTGGATCTGCTTGCGGCGGCGGGCTCGTTTCCAGAGTCGTTTTGTAGTAGTAATGCCGGTGCCGGAGATCAGAATGAGGTCTTGCTTGATCGCTATCGGACTGTTGTGAAGCACCTTTAGAGAAGTCCGTGTAGCGTTTTTGAAACCGCTTGTTTGAGAGAGAGAAACATCGAAATATGAGTTTAGCTGAATGGAAGAAGGAGTTTGAGTCGCTTTATCATAGGGCGGTAACTGCTTATGGTGAAGGCCGATCGAATCCACAGACGATGTTTGATGACGCTGATCGAGCTTTCTTGAAGTCGATCGGCGCCACCGATCAGGAGATTTTTGACTATGTCGAAGATGGCTTTGATAGTGGCGACCCTAGCTATGAGGACGTGCTTGCCGTGACGGAGATTCGATATGACTATTTTCTCAAAGAATTGAATGGGGTTTTTCCTGCGCAATTCATCCGTGAATCCTCGCTCCCTCGAAAAACGGATGCGGTGGCGGGGATCTCTTGGTTGCCGAGAATTATCGCCAAGGCACGAGCAAAACTTCGAGGCGAATTGCCACCAGAATTAATGTATGGGTGTGGTGGCGACCGACCGTTCTTGAGGCGCGCAGGGATTAGGTTGCAGGAATTCTTGCGGGTGGTGCGTGATGCGGGCCCTCTGGATGAACCAATTATCGACTACTACAAAGAGAGAATCTCCCGCTGAGGGGAGGGATCGGCGATGCTGGTTTTTGATTCCTAGATGGTCCCTAGGAATGAATCTCTTCTAAATGTCATCGGGGCCAGACGAGGGTGGCCTTTCTGAACTGGCAGGACTGGGGGATAGGGCGGCCGCTTTTAAGTCGCTTACTAGGACTTCAGGTGTCCAAGTGTTGCCAATGTAGATCTTGTGAATCGTTCCGTGTGGGTCGATGATGACAGTACGGAGATTATGGTCCCAATCGGTGGGAGAAAGTTCTGATCGATTGAACATGAGTCCGAACTGTTCCGTGATCGCATCAATTTCAATGATCTCACTGGTAACGAAACTCCATTTGTCAGGATCGTAGGAGTAGGCTTTGGCGTAGTTCCTGAGCACATCGGGAGTATCGTGGGCTGGATCAAAGGTGATTGAAAGGAAATGCCAGTTGTCCGGCGCGTTCGTATCCTTGCGGATTGCCTCGTAAGCAGAGCGAAAATGCATGGACATTCGAGGGCAGAAATCGGGCAGCGGGCAACGGGTGTAGATGAAGGTCATCACCAGAACACGGCCGCGAAAATCATCGAGATTCAATGGCTTATTGTATTGGTCCGTGAAGGGGTAGTTTGGCATTGGGTCCCCGACGGCTAAGGGTTCAACATCTCGGACCTGACGAAATGATGAGAGGGACGGCATTTCACCCGGATTCTTCCCTGCTTTCGCTGGTTCAAGCTTGTCAATCCAACTGCGGGATTCTGTCACGTGGAGCGTGAAGCTGACAGTGTCCCCTTCTTTGATATGTGAGACGGCCGCTCGTGATTCCACGTTGAACGGCATTGTCATGGCCGGCATGTATTCGGGGATTTCTTCGTGCTGGATTCGAATGCGGGTTCCCGTTTCTGGGATCTCTTTCACCACACCTCGGACTTGAAATAGTCGGGTTGTTTCCTTCGTATCGATGTCAGTGCTCTGCTCGACACCTGGAGGGGTAGACTGTTGCCCACAGCTTGCCAAGAAAAGGCTTAGTCCGAGAAAGATGCTTTGTTGCGCGGTGCGTCTCATTGTCAGAGGCAAGTTAGCGTTAAATCGTAGTGGATCAAGGCCGATTCTTGTCTGCGTCTGGACTGGGAATTCAGACGAAAGGTTCTTGAACGTAAAAGTCGAGTGTTACTCGATTCGGTTTGTGCCTTTGATTCCAGTTTTTTGACAAGAGCTTCGGCTGCGGGTTAAGCTAGCCAGATGCGAAAGATCCAAGTGCCCTTGGGTGCGAGAAGTTACGATATCTTTGTTGGTCCAAAACTCCTGCCAAGTCTTGGAAAACGTTGTGCTGGACTTGGTCTTGGGAAGCGATGCGTTGTTGTTACCGATGATGTCGTTGGTCCGAAATATGGAACGAAGGCCTTGCAGAGTCTCAAGAATGCTGGATTTGAGGTTTCACTCTACACGGTTCCATCAGGTGAACGGTCAAAGAACCTGAAGCAGGTTCACGCTGGCTATGATCATTTTGCCCAACTGCGCCTCGAACGAGGATCATTCGTTGTGGCTTTGGGAGGCGGCGTGGTTGGAGACCTTGCTGGATTTTTGGCTGCGAGTTATTTGCGGGGTATCGACTTTGTTCAAGTGCCGACGACGTTGTTAGCACAAGTAGATAGTTCGGTTGGCGGTAAGGTGGGAGTCAATCTCAAGGCGGGTAAGAATCTAGTGGGCGCCTTCTATCAACCTCGGCTCGTACTTTGTGATTTGGACGTTCTGAAGTCGCTGCCTGCGAGAGAGTTTCGGGCAGGAATGGCTGAGGTTGTGAAATACGGGATCATTTTTGATGCCCGACTGTTTTCTTTAATCGAGAAAGAGTATTCGAAAATCCTGAAACAGGATGCCGCCTTGATGGCGCGTCTTATTGCTCGTAGTTGCCAAATCAAATCTGATGTGGTTGTGGAGGATGAAAAGGAGGGAGGCCTTCGGGCAATCCTCAATTATGGGCATACCATCGGGCATGGGCTTGAGGCCATCACCCGGTACGGAACTTATCTTCATGGAGAGGCGATTTCGATTGGCCAGGTCGCTGCCGCTCATCTTTCTGCCCAGTATCTTGGGTTGCCAGACGGGCACGTTGAACGGATCCGTAATCTGTTTGCTGCCTTGGGACTGCCGGTGAGCGTCAGGCTTAGTGCGGGGCAACAACGCCGCCTTTTTCAGGCGATGACGCTCGATAAGAAAGTTAGCAACGGTGTCGTCAAGTTCGTGCTTGCGGATCGAATTGGCAGTGTCCGAACTGGTCAATCCGTTGACGATTCGGCTATTTCTTCGGCTCTGGAACAGCTGGTTTCGGAGTGATTCCTGTTTTTGGTCGAGGGAGCGGACTGGTTTTCGTGTCTTTTTCCTTCTTTGGCATGGGGCCATATTCGACGATCAGTCTAGGGCAGAGGGTGCGATTGCGATCTGGTTCCCACCAACAGTCGATCACTTTGGCGTGGCGATACTTGTGCCTTTCGTTGACTGGCAGGAACTCGTAGATATCAAGGGAATCGCCCACCCTGGGCACGCCCAACATGTCTAGCGCCATTCTCTTTCGACCATTGATATCCTCGATCACGAACTTCACGCCGCGAACTTAGTCAGCATCCCGTTTGTCGGCAATATTGTTCTTACGGTTCTAGAAATTCTTCTGAATTGGGTGAGGCGTAGCGACGGCTACCGCTGCTCGGGGGATTTCAGGGGGCGTTCGAACAGATCGTTGGAAAGCGATTGGTCTGCGCGAGTGCTCGGCCTCGCATTTGCGTCGTCTCGGGTCTGCTAGTTCGCCTTCCAGGTTGGGTAGGCGACTTGTCCGGCAACTTGAACTCGCGTCTGGTAGAGATTCTTTCCTGCCGTCACATAGAGGGTTTTACCATCTGGGCCGCCGAAGGCTAGGTTTGTGATCACGTCCTCAGGAATCGGAATTCTTCCAAGCAAAGTACCGTCTGGGGAGAGGATGTAAATACCCGCGGGAACATCGCTGGTTTCATGTGGGCCTCTAGGATTGTTGACTCCGGCAGCAAGGTAGAGATTGCCGTCGGCCGCGAGGCGCATGCCATCGGCACCTCGGCCGGGTGCAAAATCCCATAGGAGCTTCTGATTGGATGGAGTTCCTGAAGTATCGAGATCAAATTGCCAGATTTTGCGGTTTCCGCCAGGCACGGATCTGGAATCGACGAGATAGAGTTTTGTTCCATCTTGACTCACCGCAATCCCGTTTGGCCGTTCTATGTCAGGTTGTGATAAAATGCGCGTGACGGTTCCATCGAGGTCGATGCGGTAGACACTTTCATGATCTAGCTCCATCTGTAGACGCGCTGGCTTCCAATAGCATGGATCGGTGAAGTAGACTGTTCCGTTTGCGTCGGTGCAGATGTCGTTTGGGGAGTTATATCGCTTGCCTTCAAACTGTTGGGTAACGACTTCGTAGGTCTTTTTCTTAAAATCGGTTCTTGTCACACGCCTTCCGCCTCCGGAGCCAAATTCGGCGCCCTCGCAATGGTAGAGTCTTCCCGTCGGATCAAAGGTTTGACCGTTGGTTCGGCGCGCTGGCTCTCTGAAGACGCTATGACTGCCATCCGTGGCCATGACCATAATGCGATTGTTGATAATGTCAGAAAAATAGACCTTTCCCTCGGCATCAACGGCAGGCCCTTCGGTGAATGCGATTGAAGTGGCGGCTCTGACGGGGGGGATCCCCATTGGGAGTTCGATATTTGAGTAGTCCATGGTTGCTCTAGAGCATGATCGGTAGTGCGATTGGGAGGGTAAGAAAAGGACCATCCACCGTCGATGACTGTTTATTTGACCCTGAAGTTGGTTGGGCAGAGGAGGGAATTGGCTCAGTTTTGATAAAGGCACTGTATTTGCTTTCAGGGTAGTGATTTATGAGTGTCATGACGAGGTGCGGTCTATGGGGAGTATTTCTAGTGTTTTCGCTGCGTGGACTGGCATCCTTTGAGGCCCTTCCGCCCGAGGTGTATCTGGCCAGCCTTGTGGAGGCACATGAAGGGCAGCAGCGCCCAAGTATGAATCGCCATGAAGTGTTGAACTTTATCGCGCGTAAGAAGGCTGAAGATATGGCTGAGCGGGGATTCTTCTCTCATTTAGATCCTGAGGGATATGGTCCGAATTTCTCCGCCCATCAGGCGGGGTACGCTCTAGAGTTTGGGAATTCGCCGGGAAGTAATTCGATCGAGTCCATCGGAGTCCGTCACCAGAATCGTCTGAGCGAGAATCGTGCGGCTGAGATCGTATTTGAATCGTGGCTAGAGTCGCCTGGCCATCGTCGTCATGTGCTTGGAGAAGTGGCTCAGTTCAGAGATCATGTATCGTTTGGCGTGGGGTATGCGTTCGCCTCAAAGGGACCCTTTGGGTGGAGTTCGCACTATTTTGTTTTCGTAAGCGCGAATCAAGACGAGGAGGCTTCGGTTTCGCCCTTTGTGATATGGAAATTTGAGCAGTTGAGTTTGGCGGAGATGGATCATCAAAGCGATGATTTGGATGGGGACGGTCGAAATACGCTCTGGGAATATGTCCTGGGAAGCAGTCCGCATGTTGCTGACTCTGAGCCTCCGTTTACCTTTTCCTTTGATCGCCCAAGTCACCAGGGGCTTGTCTCGCTGCCTTTGAAGGAGCCGCTCGATCCCGCCGTTGATATTATTGTTGAAACCACCGACTTTTCGCGTGGGAGCCCATGGAGTCGAGATGGCGTTGTTCGAGCTGGTCGGGTTTTTCGAGCTGGAAGTCGTGATGATTTGGTGCGCCTTTTTCGCGTCCGTCTCGAGCACTCGCAGTTTTCGCGTTTGATCCGATGAATTTGAGCGTCGCGCCGAGATGTCTAGGTGAGGAGGTCTCGAATCACGTTTCCATGGACATCGGTGAGGCGGTAGTCCCTTCCCTGGAATTTGAAGGTGAGTTTGGTGTGGTCGATTCCCAGCAAATGTTGAATGGTCGCGTGGAGATCGTGAACGCTGACGGGATTTTCCACGATATTGTAGCTAAAGTCATCGGTTCTGCCATAACTCATTCCAGGTTTGATCCCTCCGCCAGCCATCCAGATGGAAAAGCAGCGAGGATGGTGGTCTCGCCCGTAGTTCCTGTCTCTTATACACATCTCCGAGCCCACGAGACCTCTCTAC
>CAJXVR010000260.1 GCA_913061285.1 uncultured Verrucomicrobiota bacterium
TTAATGAGTCGTTCCACGTCTCGTGAGGCGCTGCGATAGTCGCTCTCGTGGGCCCGCTGAGCGGCTCGGTCGAGATAGAAGCTGGAAAGAGAGATGAGCCCGACTCGAATGCTCGATGTGGGGTCGTCCTTGTAGGCGGTGCGGTAGAGTTGTTTTTCAGCGGCGGCAGCGACCGGATCGATGCGATCTCGAATAAGGGGTACCTTCTTGACGATGCTGCCTTGTTTCGTTTGCCGATGAATGGTGAGTACCACGCGGGAGTCCAGGGGGCCGCGAATCAGATGGACTATTTCGGTTAGGGTCTTGCCGAAGGCCTCAATCGGTTCGCCATCGACGGCACCGACCGCGAGAATCTGATCGCCAGCTTGGAGGGCGTTACTTTTAAAGGCAGGACCGCCGGGGTTGAGTCGCGCGATGAAGAAACTTTCATTGCGGGTTTCAATAGTGGCCCCGATTCCAAAAAAACTCTCTCCCAGAGAAATGCGAATGTCTGCTGCGTTGGCAGGGGGATAGTATTTAGTATGTGGGTCTAAGGATCGGGCGAAGGCCTTGAGGAATTGATCTCTTAGAAGCTCGTCTGGGAGTCGATCTTTGGCGGTGAATCGGGCTTGGTAGTAGCGATGAAGCTTGCCGTGAATCTCATCTTCGCTCAATCCGGTGAGCCGGGATTGAAGAATCTGGTATTTGATTTGTTTCCGCCAGCGTTCTGCGAAGGCCGCCTTGTCATTGAGGTAAAGTCGGTGGTGTGGTCGGAGGTAGGACTCATCGACGCTGTAGTCGTGTTCTTCATCGATCAACGATTGGATCTGTGGGAAATGATCCTCTGTCCGTTGGTAGAATCGTTCCCGAATGGCGTCCAAGAATCCGCAGTGACGGGCGAAGAGCCAGAAGTCTATTTCATTCCCAAAGGCTTCTTTGAGTTCGTCGACATCACTCTGATAGAAAACGAGTTTACCTGGGTCGATCTCGATCAGTAGCTGATCGAGGATGCGTTGGCTGAGCGCGTTGTCGTAATTACGGTGGACATAATGATTGTCGAGAAGGGATTCCGTAACAAGCTCTAGCTCATGACAGTCGATCGCTAAGAGCACTGGTGCGGAGATAAGCGTCACGCAGAGCACTAAGCCTCCTAAAGCCCTCCAGCGATGGTGCTTTAACGGGCGATCGATCGGACACTGCTTGATGGAATCCACGACTCTGGTGGTGGCAACGGTGGCTAGAATGAGACCGACAGGTGATTCGTAGCGTTGAGATTCCCTGCTTTGAGCCCGGTATATCTGCGTGCATCAGGGCGATTCTGCCCGATCTTCACGGTATAACTGCCATCGCGATAGACCACAGGGCGATATCGAGTTCCTTGAATTCGGATGGTGTAGAGAATCTCGTGGGTTTGCTCTTCGATGACCTGAATGACAGGATTGTTGATTCCCGAGAATTGGAGTTCTGGTAGGCTGTGGGTGGCTTTGCGGCCATCATTGTCAGACATGTTGATGGTGACGGGCCAACCGGGAAACTGGGCGCTATCTCCATTAGCGACATCGACGAAGCGTGGCCAGCATTCAAAGCGAATGGTTTGGTCTTGCTTGTTGTAGCGAACGAGACCGTAGCCATCGGCCCGCTTGAGCTCGTCCGTTCGGTCTTCGGGATTGGCGTAGGCAATCATCGTGATTGCGTTGCCAAGTCCATCTTCGTAGTCACCGGTCCACGGCAGCGGGCTGTTAGGGACGGGGTTCTCCCCGGCTTTTTCATCACGGGGATGCCACCATCGGCCGTAGATGGTGTTGACGAGGGCAGGATTCGTGAACCCAAAGGGACCGTCTCGGTGCTCGTCGATACCGTGTTGGACGAGCACGGCCAGATGTTGGTCGCCGCAGAGGTGGGGAGCCCAAGCTTTGCGGATTTCTCTGAGAGCTTTGTTGCGCCCGGTTTGCGGCCAGGCATTGCTGTCGAGATCGGCAAGGAGTCGATTGTTGGGGTCGCCGTGGATGTGGACAGCGCCACAAAAGGCCGTTTGAGAGAGGACGCTCTTCATCGAGGTGCCGGTCCAATCTTGGCTCCATTCCCGAAGAAAATTTAGTTGACGATCGCCGAGCAATTTGAGTCCTGGCAAATCAACGGCGTTTCGGTCGTAGCTGGGATCGTTAATGTGATCGGGACGGGGGCCCATCTTTGGAATCGCGCCTTCAGGACCGGTCTTGAATTTGCGATCTTCGAGTATCGCGAAGTCAATGCCTCCGACTTTCAGGTTGGTGAAATAGACCGGTATTCCTCGTTGGATGGGAGCCCCATCAAAGGGATCAGGCAAATGCCAGGTTTGTGCGCGATGGACCATCTTGACGTATTCGCCTGGGTAAAAATAGCCTCCGTCGGGGCCTGCAGAGGTCTTGGCTTTCTTTCCTCCGGCTCCCCAGATGTTGCCTTGACCGACATCGTGATCGTCAGGGATTGAGATCATTGGGCGATCGCGAAAGAGTTCGCGAAACTGAAGCCCAAACTCGAGCCAGCCCGCTGTGTGCTGGGTGTGGTGATAGGTTTGGTCGCCCGCGAAAAAGATGAGATCGGGATCTTGAGAAAGGACGTTCTCGACGATTCGAGGTCGAGGGCCGGTTGTGCGACTTGAATTGCAGGAGAGCGAAGCGACCACTATTTCTTCTTTTTCAATTGGATCGCGTCTGATCAGACCTTCATACGTGGCGTCCCGGCCGTGGCGGACGCGGTAGGGAACATCGGTGCGGTTGTCCCATCCGTCGATTCGGAAATGGGCGCTCCAACCGGGGTAGACAACCAGAGCGGTAGCAACCTGGCGCCAGTTGTTGCCTTCTTTGAATTCGAGGCGCACGCGTCGTGGTTCCCCATCAAGCAAGGGGAAGAGTTGGGCACTCATTTTGAGTGTGCCGCGATCATGAGTGTAGGCGGCGAAAGCAACGACTTCGTTGCGTGGTACGTTGACATTGATGAGCCGCTTTGGTGCCCGACGTCCGTTAGGACGTTCCGAGGTCTTCTCGTTTACCCTCCACCATTGCCCTGTGGCTGCGCTATCGAGGTTTGGGAAGTCGGGGCCGAAAGGTTGTGGATCCTCTGCTTGAATGAGAGGGATGGCAAGCAGCGCAGATAGACTAAGAAGAGCGGCAATTCCGTTGTTCATTGAATCGGTATGTTAAGGTCCTTTCAAGAAAAAGCAACGACGAGGCTACGGGACAAGTTTGGGGCATTCTCACCGTGAGGGTGCTGCGCGTTTCCCTGCGGCTCTGGTCTAGGTGGTTGTATTCTCTGCGTTTTTGGTATGCATGATAAACCAGTTCTGGATGCACACCCGTTCTGAGGCGGTGAGAGCCAAGATCTCTGACATCAGTAGTTTATTGAGCAATGGGAATTGATTATACGGGACCCCATTCTCGCTGAAGCGCTCGATTTCGTGACTATCACCGAAGCGACTACGAATGAGCGTTTGAATTCCGGGGACGAAATTGTCGTGCAATTCTAAAATGATATCGGCCCGCGTGAGCCACGTGACAGCTTTTGGGTCCATCAGGATTTCTTCGTAGCCTTCAACGTCACAGACAACTAAGGGACGCTTGCCGATCTTTAGTTGATTGAGAGCCTGCGGATCGCAATACCCGTAGTTCGTGACGCGATCATTAAGTTGGTTGAGTTTGGCGAATCGCTCCAGGAATTCTCGTCGGTGAGCTTGGATCTCAAACGAGTGAATTGCTGCCTGGGGGAAGTGGTGGCTTAGTCCCACGGTGTAGTAGCCTTCTGCGGCTCCGGCGATGATGATGTCAGTATACGGGCGTTTTTCAGCGATCAGTTGTTCGATTGGAGCTTGAAGCTCAATTTCGTAGAAGCCGATCACCTTCTGAAATCGAGCGGCGGCCCAGTCCTCGTTCGGGGGGTAGCTGAGACCTCGGAAGGGCCCTTGTTGGATCTCGTCTCCATACTCGCCGCTAGCGAGTAGATTTGCTTCGACTCGATGACGTATGGCTCGGTTGCGTTGTTCCGCGAGCAAGGTAGCCAGGATCATTGTCAAACGAGAACGCTCCAAGACCGCTTTTGCTAGGTTCTCGATCCATTCTCGAATTTGTCGTTTCATGGGAAATTTGTCGGTTCCAGCAGGAACGAGATGATCCTAAGAGGGACTGGAGTAGAGGCAATGGAAAAGTAGGTTTTGCATGCAATCGGGGGGCGAGAAGGAGTAATTGCGATACTATCGGTGGGAATAAGCGATTCATTGCGTCGATCGTTAAATCCTTTGCCTCCGTTTCCCTATGAAACTAGAATGGCGTTAAGCAGGCGCAATTAACTATTAGCACTCAGTGAAAAAACTAGCATTCTTACTTTCCATTTGGGCTTCGATCGCCGTTGCAAACGCGCAAGCCAATTGGCCACAGTTTCGAGGAGAAGGATCGTTTGGTCGCGGAGCTGGTGGCACGGGCTTACCGGATACCTGGGATGAGAACACCAATATTGCTTGGAAGGTGCCGGTTCCTGGGCTGGGTTGGTCGTCTCCGATTGTTTGGGAAAACCAGATCTTCTTTACCACGGTTGTCAGTGATGGCGAGGTGGAACCCCCGAAGAAGGGCTTGTATTTCGGCGGGGATCGCCCTGAACCATCCAACGCCCAACACCATTGGAAGGTGCTTTCTTATGATTTTGAAAGCGGTGCCTTGTTGTGGGAAAAGGAATTGAAATCTGGCGCGCCGGCAAGTGCCGTTCATGTCAAGAACACCTATGCCTCAGAGACGGCCGTGACGGATGGAAAGCATGTTTATGTCTATTTCGGCTATCAGGGGCTCTATTGCCTCGACATGGCAGGAAGTGTGGTTTGGCAGAAGAATTGGGATCCCTATAAGACGAGATTCGGATGGGGGACGTCATCGTCCCCAGTGCTTCATGGGGACGCCGTGTACATCGTCAACGATAACATGGAAGACAAGTCCTACATTGCCGCCTTCAGTAAAAGCAATGGGAAGGAGATCTGGCGACGCACGCGGGATGAACCGAGCAATTTTTCAACACCATTCATTTGGGAAAATGATCAACGCACGGAGATTATCACTACAGGAGTAACAAAGACTCGTTCCTATGATCTGTCAGGAAAGCTACTTTGGGAATTTGAAGGAATGTCCACGATTTGTATTCCAACGCCCTTTGCCGAAGATGGACTCCTGTATCTAGGTGCCGGGTACGTGGGGGATCGACTAAGAATTAATAAACCTGTCTATGCGATTCGTGCAGGCGCCAGTGGGGATATTTCGCTTGAGAAAGGAGAGCGCTCGAGTGATTACATCGTTTGGCGAGAGACGGATTCATCTTCTTACAATCCTTCTCATCTGCTTTACAAGAAACGCTTCTATGTGTTGTGGGATTTTGGTTTCCTGAGCTGTCGCGATGCCGTCACAGGCGCGGAGATCTACGAAAAGCAACGCGTGAATCCTCGAGGGCGAGTTGCATTCACGGTTTCGCCCTGGGCCTATGATGATAAGATTTTTTGTTTGAGTGAGGATGGAGATACCTATGTGTTTCAGGCCGGGAATGATTTTAAGTTGCTGAAGGTGAATCCCTTGAATGAAATGTGCATGGCCAGCCCTGCGATTGTGAGAGGATCCCTGATCATTCGCTCGGACAAACATCTGTATCGAATCAAGAATCATTCTTTGAAAGAACTCTAGGGATTCAAGCGGGAGACCAATCCGGTCGAGCGGGGAGGGGCGTTGTGATCGGGCGACCTCTTTGGCTGGGGACGTTGGCGGTTCCCTGTTGCAAAATGAGGATTGAGAGATAAGGTGAATCTCCAGAATCCCTAGGTGTGACATAATGAAGCGATTAGTCTCCATCTTTGCCCTTAGCCTATGCCTGGTTCAGGGCTCGCTCTTTGCTGCGGTGGATTATCTTCGTGATGTGAAACCAGTCTTAAAGGCGCGTTGTTATGCCTGTCACGGCGCCTTGAAGCAAAAGGCTGGATTGCGGGTTGATACGGTTGCGTTCCTTTTAGAAGGCGCTCGGTCGGGTGACGTCCTTGTTCCTGGGAACGAAGGGGCGGGGACGCTGTTAGATCGGATCTCGAGTGATGATCTTGACGAACGGATGCCTCCTGAAGGTGAGGCCTTGAGCGGTGAAGAGATCGGGTGGATTCGTGAATGGATCCGTGGAGGCGCTCAAGCTCCTGAATCGGAGAGCCCTGAACTAGATCCCGCCGATCACTGGGCATTTCAAATGCCCCTTAGGAAGCCCATCCCAGGGCGTTCAGGGACGGGGGAAGGGAATAGCTCAGGGGGGCGGAATCCGATCGATGCATTCATCGCTGCTGCCCATGAGGAGCATGGGCTTGAAGCGCTTCCGTCGATTGCTCCTGAGCTCTTGGTGAGACGCCTCTATCTTGACTTGATCGGACTTCCGCCGACTCATGATGAGCGGCAGCAATTCGTGGCTAACTTCGCGCTCGGTTCGGTCGAGCGGCTCGTCGAGACCCTGCTTGCGACGCCGCAGTATGGGGAACGTTGGGGGAGGCACTGGATGGACGTCTGGCGATACAGTGATTGGTACGGGCTTGGCGCCCAATTGCGCAACAGCCAGAAGCATCTGTGGCACTGGAGAGATTGGATTGTTGATTCCTTGAACCAGGACAAGGGCTATGATCGCATGATTCAGGAAATGCTCGCTGGAGATGAGCTGGCCCCTACAGATCAAGCCACGCTTCGTGCGACAGGGTTTCTTGCCCGAAACTATTATCTCTTCAATCGGAATACCTGGCTGGAACAAACCATCGAGCATACCGGACAGGCATTTCTTGGCTTAACCTTGCAGTGCGCAAAGTGTCATGACCACAAGTATGATCCCATCACCCAAAAAGAGTATTATCAGTTTCGAGCCTTCTTCGAACCTCACCAAATCCGACTAGATCCCGTTCCTGGCGTTACCGATCTCGAAAAAGACGGCTTGCCACGAGCCTTTGATGCGCACCCGGAAGTGGCCACGTTCTTGTTCAAGCGAGGGAACGAGAAGGAGCCGGATGAGAGTCATCCCCTGCCGGCAGGTGTGCCTAAAATTCTGGAGTGGGAACCCATTGTATATGAATCGCTTGCCTTGCCTTCGGAAGCGTTTTTTCCTGGGCTTCAAGCGTTTGTCTTGGAGGATCGACTTCGCGATGCAGATCGTGAAATTGCTGAAATCAAGCGTCGGCTCAAAGAGAGTGGCGATGTCTTAGAAACAGAGGCAACTCGGAGTAAGCTTAGAGCGCTTGAGCGACTGCCAGCGGCATTACGTGCCGTACATCATGCGGATCGCATTCGCCATGGTCTTGAGGAGGGGCATGATCTTGACCGGGCGACGAAGGAAGCGGCGCTGGCTGATCAGTCCTATCGAGTCGCGCTCGCCGAATCGAAGATTACTGCATTGAAATCTGAGGTGTCGAAGGCCGAAGGAAAGGACAAGGAGGCGGAGAAGCTTAAGCAGGCGGAGAACGCTTTGGAGTCTCTCAAGCAAATGTTTGCCAAGGAGCCATTGAATTATGTGTCAATTCGTCCGGCGCTCAAAGCGCTTGAGTCCCCCGCCGAGACGGATGAGTCTCGTAGAAAACCATATTCGCATTCAACGAGTGGACGTCGCGCATCCCTGGCGAAGTGGATCACCGATCGCCGGAATCCGTTAACGGCTCGAGTGGCAGTGAATCACATTTGGATGCGGCACTTCGGGGAACCACTGGTGGAGGATGTAACAGATTTTGGGCGCCGGAGCGAAGAGCCACCCATGCAGGCTCTGTTGGACTATTTGGCGATTTATTTGATGGATCATCAATGGCGAATGAAGCCTTTGCATCGATTGATTGTGACGTCTGAAGCTTATCAGCGAGAGAGCTCAACCTTAGCGGCCTCTAAGCTGTCGTTGGAACGTGATCCCAAGAATACCTATCTTTGGCGTCGAATTCCGATCCGTATGGAATCGCAAGTCGTTCGTGATTCAATGAGGCATCTGGCTGATGAATTGGACCTACGAGTGGGTGGGCCAACCATTGATCCTGCCAAGGGAGAAAACTTGGGGCGCCGAAGCTTGTATTTCACTCACTCACGGGATCAACAGCATTCGTTTCTCGCCATGTTCGATGATGCTGAGATCCTCGCTTGCTATCGGCGGACAGAGAGTATTATTCCTCAGCAAGCTTTGGCACTGGTCAATAGTCGCTTATCGATGGAATTGGCTGATTTAGTGGCAAAGGAGCTCAGTGAAGAGGAAGGCCTAGTGTCTGATGAGGCCTTCGTTTACCGTGGTTTCGAGAGGGTCTTAGGGGCTCCTCCAACTGAGGAGGAGGAAGCGCTGAGTCTGTCGATGATGGCTGATACTCGGCGTTCAATAAGTGAGCAAGTGAGTGGGGATGTGCTGACGTCGCGGGTTCGACGCAACTTCGTTCAAGCACTATTCAATCACAACGATTTTATCACCATCCGATGAAACCATTTGAACTAGATCGGCGGTCTTTTTTGCGGCGTGCTGCCTTGGGGGCGGGCGGTCTCGGTCTCGGTAATTTCTTGCCTCAACTATTAGGGGGAGCTGGGAGTGGGCGGTTCTCGACTTCAGGCAAAGCAAAGAATGTGATTTGGCTTTTCATGCGTGGAGGGCTCAGTCACATGGAGAGTTTCGATCCCAAGCCGGCACTTAATCGCTATGCGGGCAAGACGATTGCGGAAACTCCTTTTGGCTATGTTCAAGATCCTGAGCGCTTGAAGGAAGTGAGAGTGGTGGTCGTGAACGATGCCAATGGGCAACAGCGAAATGAAATCTACCCACTTCAAATTGGTTCCAAACGCTATGGCCAGGCCGGTGCGGAGGTGAGTGATTGGTTTCCCCATATCGGAGCTCAAGCTGACGATTTGGCGATTGTCCGCTCAATGTGGACGACCGATGATAACCATGGGGCGCAGGTGCAATTTCATTCGGGACGGCATATGCTTGACGCACGGGTGCCAACGATTGGTGCGTGGGTGAGCTACGGTCTGAAAACACTCAATCGGGGGCTTCCCGAATTCATTTCAATGGGGCCTCGCTTCTTCGACAAACGCGATGGGCATTATCTCGGGCCCGCTTATGATGCGGTTCCCTTGAGCGTAGATCCGAAGAACCCCTTACCGTTTGCGAATCCCGAATTGGAGCTAAGTAACGAAGAACAACGCTTGGAGTTCGATCTGGTGAGACGACTGAACCGGCTTCGTGGTCGACAGTATCCGCGGGATCGTGCTCTCCAAGCTCGATCCCAAGCTTATGATTTGGCCTATCACATGCAAACTGCCATTCCTGAGATTCTCGATTTTGATCGTGAGAGTGCTGAGACCCGTTCGCTCTACGGCTTTGATCAGGACAATACGCGAAGTTTTGGGCAGCAACTGCTCGGAGCTCGGCGCCTTGTGGAGCGGGGCGTTCGGTTTGTGCAGATCATGCACGGTGATGGCGCTGCTGGGGCTTGGGATTCACATTCTGGGCTGAAGAGCAATCACTCCAAGTTGGCAGCTCAGGTGGATCTGCCAACAGCGGGCTTGATTCAGGATTTGAAACAGCGCGGCATGCTCGACGAGACCATTGTTATCTTTGCGACAGAATTTGGTCGAACGCCGGGTTCCCAGAATGCTGATGGGCGGGATCATCATCCCTTTGGGTTTTCCATCTGGATGGCGGGTGGTGGACTCAAGGGGGGCGTCGTTCATGGGGCAACGGATGAGATCGGTTTTCACGCGGTGGAGAATCGACACTACGTCACCGACGTACACGCAACGCTACTCCACCAACTGGGCTTGGATCACAAGGCCTTAGAAATTCCCGGGCATAAGCGGCTTGAAAGGGATTTCGGTCACGTGATCCATGACATTATCGCCTAGCGACCTGTTTCTGGCCCTTGTCGTCTGGAGGGTGTGTGGGGCGAATCATCGTGAAGGCCTCCTTGTTTGGAACGGGGCTTCCAGGATTCTTGAGACCTCGGGTTCAATCGCTGCTGCCCAACGCCAATAGCCTTCTTCTCCAGGGTGGAGGAGGTCCGGCATGATTTCGCGCGTGAGTTTATTTTCGTCACTCAGAAAGACAGAACCGATGTCTTTAAAGACGTGGACCGAGGGATGGGTTTCGAGTTTCTTCAGATGCATGTTGAGTTCGGTGAGTTCTTTTGAGTAGACCTCGTGCCCACGGGGGAAGACAGCAAGTAATAAGATTTTTGTCTTGGGGCATTTCTGGGTGATCGTTACGCAAAGATGTCGAACCCCTGAAGCGATCTCTTTCGGTGTGTTGACTTCGAGATTGTTCGTCCCGGCCATGACGACGACGAGGCGGGGATCGGCATGATCGAGTTCTCCATTTTGGACTCGCCATATCATGTTCTCGATGCGATCCCATCCGTATCCGAGATTGAGTGCCTGCCGATGAGCATAGTATTGATCCCAAACGGCCTTGCCTGTGCTAGGTGTCTTGTCGTACGGAGGAGCTCCCCAACGGTGGGTAATGGAATCTCCGATGAAGACCAGATCTCCTTGATTGGTTTTGGAGTATTCAATGAGCGCGTTGTGCCGTTTCTTCCAATGGTAACCTCCATAGTTCCATTCTCGACTCTGAGGGACGGGGATTTTGGTCGTCGGAAGGAGTCGTGAAAAACGGGTTTCGATATCGATTTCGCTGATGACAAGACCAGAGTCCTTAGATTTTGGTGTCTCGTAAATGGAATCAACAGTCAGGCGCACGAAGCGTGTAGGGGCTAAGGATATGGAGCCGACCGTGGCATGAGGCGACATTCGGCTGCGAAACTTGAATTCTCCATAGGCGGCTCCGGTCCATTCCTTTCCATCGAGGCTGGTATCGAAGCGAAATGCTTTCGGGAAACCGCCTTCGCCATGGGCTCTAGTCCGAACCCGGAATCGTGAAATCATCGTGACAGTCTGAAGGTCGATGGTGATGAAATGGGGCGGGGCGGCACTAGCGCTGTCTCTTACATCGTGCCATCGTGTATGCCACTGAGTTTCCGGCTTGTTGTCAAAAGCGGCTTCGGCGGTTTCACCCGTAAGGACATTTTCGCTGCTGGCTTCAACAAGTTTCCACGAGTCCTTTGGGTTGTCAGGGAATGACTGAGCTGACTGAGCAAGAAGGGATGTTGCGAGCGTGAGGGTGAAGAATAGATTTGAGGTCATGGCTCAGAGATAGTCTGATCGGGTTTGACATGGCCGATGGAGGGGAAACCAGGTTTTTTACGGTGACAGGGTGAATCGTAAGACTGGGTGCTCTTGTCCCATTCGTGGCGGCCATCGCCCGCTTCCTGTCGGGCCGAAGCGAGGAATGTCTCCTGACCGCTTATGGGTTCAGAGGAAAAGCGTTGCGCGATTGCGACATCTTGGGCGTTGTTCTCCAAGGATTCCGATGCAGCGAATCTTGCCGGCTTCGCGTGCTCTGATTCTGGTTTCGAGGGCTTCTCCAGACCTGGAAATCCAATCGGGATCGTTGTTGTCGTTAATCTCATTCTACGTGCCGCCCGGTTTTCTTTCGAGAGGCTTCTTTCCGATTCTTGAGGGGAAACCATTTTGAGAGCTCTTCCTTGATCTGCGTCAGGCGAAGGTCGCCTGCGAGGTTGGTCCATTCGTAGGGATCGCGGAGTTCATCGTAGAGTTCTTCGTCTCCGTTGTCGTAGCGAATGTAGCGCCAGCGTTCAGAACGCAGGGCATGACGATTTCGCCCGTGGGTGGTGAGTGCCGGGCGATCCCATGGAGCATCAGGTTGAATGAGAAGGCTTCTGATTGACGGGCCTTCGATATGGGGTGGTCTTGGAAGGTTGGCGAGATCACAGAGGGTTGGGTAGATACTCATGAAATCGACCGTTCGATGGCTGATGCGTCCTCGTGGTGTCGTGCCTGGTGCCACCCCTGTCTCTTATACACATCTCCGAGCCCACGAGACCTCTCTACATCTC
>CAJXVR010000261.1 GCA_913061285.1 uncultured Verrucomicrobiota bacterium
GTAGAGAGGTCTCGTGGGCTCGGAGATGTGTATAAGAGACAGTCCCATATCACAGGATATGCCCCCGCAGCACCCGAGCCGCAAGCGCGTTATCCTAAAAACGGCAAAACGCCGCGCATCACTGGGATGCACGGCGTTTCAAATTCAAATGTAAAAAAGATCAGGCCTGAACGGTCTGCGCCTTGGCGATCTCTTTTTTCACTTTCAGCGCGTTGGCCGACAGCTCGGTGTCTTTGGCCTTGGCAATATTGTTGAATTCAATCATTTCAGCAGGAAGGGCTCGGCCGCTAGTGGACTTGCGACGTTCGCCAACAATGTGGACTTGGTTCAAAGCCTTCCAACTGTATACAAAGTTGATGTTCTTGTCGTAGATCGCTTCACGGTATTCTTCCAAAGCCCGATGAGCAGGCGTGGTCGAAAGAGGAATCCCTTCCCCCCAACGCTTATTGTTCGCCGTCGTGATTGCTTCTCCATCGATCGTCAGCAAATACATACCATCCGACAGATTCTTCACTGTGAGACGGTCCTGTTGACCATCCAAGAGGCGGTGAACTCGTTCTGATGTCGGCGCGCCTATGCTGGGCCAAGTTTCCTCGATTACGTCAAAGCGGACGCCCCCACCAACGACATGAACTTCGCCAATCTTC
The DNA here is from genome assembly GCA_913061285.1 of uncultured Verrucomicrobiota bacterium. Classification (GTDB taxonomy): domain Bacteria; phylum Verrucomicrobiota; class Verrucomicrobiia; order Limisphaerales; family AAA164-E04; genus UBA2970. The sequence goes on from CAJXVR010000261.1 coordinate 648, forward strand.
ACGCCTCTCCCCGAGGCTTTCGCACTGCCCGCATCCACGTCCAAACGCCAGGACTCAGCACCGGAGATCAAGCTGTCCGCAAGGGTTCGACTGACGCACCAATAGCCGTAGTCGTTCAAGTTGACACCGTTGCCAGTCATCTTCGGAGCGTTGTAATCCTCCATGAGTTTGGAAGCCAAACGGTTGAGATCTACAAACGGCAATCCCGCGTCCGAGGAAACCTGATTCATGGCCCGGGTGTAGGCCTTGAGCTCTCCGTTTCGCCGCTCCCAATTCGGAGTACGAATGCCGTGGTTCTCATAGGCAATAGGCGAAATTAGAATCAGACGCACCTCGGATTCGCCGTTGTATTTCTTACCTTGGTGGGACGCTATAAAGTCGTTCAGATCCTCCTGAAATCCCTTGACCCCGTCTTCACCAGCAAAGGACTCGCCCATTCCAAAGCAGGCAATAATCACGTCGGTCCCGTGGGCAGTAAGCGTCGATTCCTCGGTGGGGAAATTGGTAGGCCGATCGCGAGCCGTCAGCATGTCGCCACCCCACCCTAGATTGCGGATCGAAACCGGATTCTCGATCGTCCGCTGAAACAGCAGAGTCTCTAGATAGCCGTAGATCCGGAGCTGATCGGCAAAAGTATTGCCAAGGAAGGCGATTCGGTCGCCCGGACGGATGGGCGATTCAGCGAGGCTTGGTAAGGCAAGGCTTAAGGCTAAGCAGAAACAACGGAATAGCATCATCACCTCGCCCTCGCCGGCCGTTTCTTCTTATCCACACGCTCGATCTTCCAGGTATTGATCTTGGCACCCTTAGCGGGTATTGGATGATCGACCGACCAACAGACCGCGTTAAGCAGCATTCGGTTGAACGATTCCTCAGCGAAGTCCCCAGGATGCCCGAACGAAGTGTAGAACGACTTACCGCCCCACTCATTCTCCCAAGCCCACGCAACCGGCGCGGTCTCGATTGCCTTCACATCCATCTCGCCGAATTGGCGTTTCAAGTAACGCGCCTTGCCCTTGCCAGTGCCAACGACAAGTGGCACGCACCCTGGCTCAAGGCGGGCGAGATACAGTGTACCGGGAGACACCCATTCTCGCTTAGTGACATGGCTCATGATCGGGTGACCTAGGTTTTCGGGCACCACCTTGATATCTGTGGCACTGGATTGATGCACAATATACGGCGTCCCCAAGGCCCGACGACCAAAGTCCACGTTCCAATCATAGCGTGGATGATCCTTCCCATACTTGAACGAGTGATTAGCCGTGCGCAAGCCAATGACCGCTTTGCCGGATTTGAGATAGTCTTCAACAATTCGCCATTCCTCATCCGGGAGCTGCATAAAACGGGAGAAAAAGATCACCACATCGGCATTTTCCAATTCGCCGAGGTTAGGCAACACATTCCTAGTTTTCTTCTCTGGATCCCCCTCGCCCCGGATAAGCGTCGTCTGAAAACCAAAGCGTTCCAGTTCCTCGGCAAAAACCGGCATGGTTAGTTCCGGCGAATAATGGAGCGTACCAAGGATAAAGGCCGCATGAGGCTTATCAACATCATCTGCGTTCGCGAATCCGGACGGCGAAACTCCCATTGTGATCACAACGATTAGTGCGATTATTTTTCGGGGAACAAACATCTGAATGAAATTCTCTACAGCGACAGCAAATTTCCGCCAATGCTTATTTGTCATCATTTTTTTCAATCTAGGAATACAGGCATCGCTGGGCGGGTTAACAAGAATCAGTCCCCACTACCAACAGCACACTGCTCTTATCATGCTCATTGATACCCCTACGCTCCACCACAAACCGAGATTTGCCGAAAAAATGGAGACCTCTTGCCGAAGCATACGATGTAACCCTGCCATCGGCACCGCATCGGCCAAATGACTTGCATGCAGGATCGCCGTGTCCCAATGCTGCCCTCATTTCTATTCAATGCTCGCCAGCCGATCCCCGAATGAACTCACTTCGACGTCAATTCCGGAAGACAAACCAAGTGTTTCCGCCTGGAAAGGGAGTGTAGAGCCGGCTTACCTCCGCTTGCCTGGCATCCCAGACGGATCCTGATAGCGCACCAATTTCCACTGCCTACAAGCTCTTTGACCGGTAGCACCTTCGATTCCCAGAACAACAATCCATAATACGAATTTCCAATCGCTTTAATTTTCGAGCAAGAGCAGCTTGCCAAAAGCCCCAGATCGAAACGACGCCTCTAAGCTACTCGGTCTTTCGTATGACATGGCACATGAAACACAGCGGAAACGTCAACATCCGCGGCGGATACCAACCGTGGATACGGCGTCAGGAACGCTATGGGTGCCCACAACCACTAGCGACGGCACCTCGATTCTACTTCGTTGCGAACGTGCCGGAGGAGACGACGCCGAGCACCAACTGCCTCAACCTGTAATCATCCTCACTGTTCTCACTCAATATTTCTTGGATCGCCCCCTCATCTCGAAACGTCATCGGGCGCCCTATAGCGTAGCTCATGAGCTTACTAACGATTGTTCGAGCAAACTGACTATCGTGTTTGGCTAGATGGGCCTTGAGATCTCGCTCATCCAGCAAGATCTCCCCTGATGGCATTTCTCCGAATCCATCGATCTCTTGGAGTGGTTCATTCTTCCCAATGGAGTAACCTTTACGGAAGTTCCCCACCGGATCAAAATACTCGAGCGGAAACCCCAAGGGATCTATCTTTTGATGACAGTCCGTGCAGGTTTCGACTTCCCGATGTTTTCGCAGTTGCTCACGAATCGTAGTAGCCCCCCGCAGGTCGGGCTCCAGAGGTTCCACGGCAGACGGCGGCGGGGACGGCGGCGTTCCTAAAATATTCTCCAACACCCAGATGCCTCGCACAACAGGTGAAGTTTCTACTCCATTAGCCGTTAGCGTAAGAATGCTGGCGTGTCCCAACAGTCCACCTCGACGGGAGTTTTCCGGCAAGGGCACTTTGCGCAACTCCGGTCCCTCTACCCGACTCAAGCCATAATGATTGGCGAGATCTGCGTTCACAAAGGTGAAATCTGAATTCAGCATATGACCAACCGGCAGATTCTCATTGAGGAAGAACTCAAAATACGAATGGGTCTCTGCGAGCATGTCTTCTTCAAGACGGTCCTTGTAGTAACTCTTAAAGGTATCCGGATCTGGAGGCATTCCACCGAGCTTATCCAAACGAAGCCACGCTTCAGTAAATCCGACAACAAACTCATTGGCCCGCTCGTCCCGGAGCATTCGCGATGCCTGGAGGCTTCTCTTCTCGGGATACTGAAGATCGCCATTCTTAGCTGCGGCGAGTAACTCCTCGTCCGGCAATGTCCGCCATAAGAAATACGACAAACGTGTCGCAAGTTGATAGTCATCTAACGGTCCTGCGGCCCCTTCATCAAAGTAAAGGAATCGCGGCGACATCAGAATCGCCTTCAATCCCCACTTGACCGCCTGGAGGGGCGGCTCTCCTCCCTCGATCCGTGCGTCAACAAAATCAATATAGTCTTGCACCTCCCCGTGCGATACCGGACGCCGAAAGGCACGCTCAGCAAAACGCCGGATCACATCAGCACAGTCCACTTCCTCGATCGTATTGGCATCCCCGAAAATACGCCTGTGCCCAGGGGACGGCCAATCCTCTACAATCGGACCATCTATTTCGACGGAATAGATCCCAATTCTTGGTCCTTGGTACACTTCGGAGATGACTCTCCCGACCGGCTTGTGTTTTCTCTCTTCCGGCTCTAAATGGAGGCGTTCCGCCTCCTTCATATTGTAAATTATTTCCTCGTCATCTCGGTGATATTTGAAGCCGATATTCCAGATAATGCGTCGAGGGTTACCAATCCCATTGATCCAATTGAAAAACGGAACGGAACCCTCGTTCATCCAAACCTTCGCCTCGTAAGTCTTGGCTCGATTGTCCGCCAATTCAAAAACAGCAGCAATTCGACGACCATCGCGAGCAGAACTAAGGAGGGCTTCCCTGTCTTTCGCGATTCCGAGGGCCAATTGCATTTTCTGGTCCATGCTCATCCGAATGTCTTTCTCTGTATAGGGGTGATCCAAGCGGTTAAGACCAATGGCTTTGACCCGAATGCGATAATACCCCTCGCTTTCCACTCCTCGTTCGGCGAATTTTGAAGGAAAGTTGATATATTGCTCGGGATATCCGTGCCCAATCTCCACTCGGTCTCCATTCAACAGGCGCCACCGATTCTGCGATCGAGCACGCTTTGTTTTGGTCTCAAACTCTTCAGGCCCGATCAAGACCTGCCGACGATTAGGGGCCGGGGTGAAATCAATGGCTAGGTCAAGGAACGCATCCGCTGCTCGCAAGTAGTGCAGCATCAGGCTGTCTGAGGTCACCTGCGCTTTGCCGAAGTTAACAAAACCATGCTCTCGGTCATCTGGGGGAAAATCAGCGGTTGGATCTATGTTGAGCGTGCTCACCCCCTGCAGCTCGCTCATCGAATTGCGATATTCTACGCGATTGAGGCGCCGCAAGATCGTGTCGTGATTCGCATCCGAGTCTTCAACGTCTTTCAGCAATCGTGTGATCCATTCAACAACCCGCCGGGTTTCGTCCGGCTTTGGATGCAGGACATTCTTTTTATCTGGAGGCATCTGGCCAAGGTTTAGTTGATCAAGAATCTCCCTGTACACCAAGACCGCCTCCTCGTCGGAGAAGCTCTCTCCTAGGCTATCGAATCGCCGATCTGCCTTCTGCGTTTCCTCATCATGACAGACAGTGCAATACGTCGTCAAAAACTGCGTGACGCTCGGGTCAATTTCACTTCCGCCCCCTTCCGCTCTAAGCGCCTTGGTCGCCACCCCACACGTCACAAAGAATATCAGAATCCAGTAGCCGATGTTGCCATAACACTCATCGAGAATGACCGACTCCAGCCCATTTCTCTCAGCGCTTTTTAACTTCATCACTAGGATAGGTCGAGTCCGGTAAGTGTCCCGGACGAGGTATTGAAGGAATCAATCTCTAAACCAAATCGCTGGAGCATCGAGAGATAGAGATTGCAAGCAGGGACACTCTGTTTATTTGGCAATTTCGCCACCTGCATGTGCCCGACGTGTTTGAAGCCACCGCCCGCTAATAGCAGCGGTAAATCTCGGTTAGAATGGGAGCTGGCATTGCCCAGACCACTCCCCATTAGATTGATCGTATTGTCCAGCAGAGTTTTCCCGTTCGGTTCTTTGACATCCCTCAACTTATCAAGATAGCGAGCGAAGTGAGTCGTATGGAAGGTTTCGACGATCGAAAGTTGCCTGAGTTTCTCGGGAATTTTCCCGTGATGTGTCAGCGTGTGATAGCCCTTCGAAATAGGAAAACCGCCTGAGTTGGCTCCCAACCCTCCATGAGCCATACTGATCACCCGAGTCGAATCTGTCTGCAATGCCAAAACCATCAAGTCGTACAATAAGGGAACTCGTTCCTTATAGGTCATGGAATCAGCACCATTCGGGAGCTCATAGCTCACCCTAGGCTTGGGGCGATCCAACCACGCCTTTGACATTGTAAGTTTTCGCTCTACTTCTCGAACCGAGGTGAAATACTGGTCAAGCTTTTCTTGGTCTGACTTACTCACCCGCCTCATCAGTGCATTAGCGTCATTCTTGACCAGATCGAGAATACTCTGATTTCCATCAATGGACCGCTCTGCCTTCTGACGTTCAGTCAACTCAAGAGGACGAAAGAGCAAATCAAAGATGGTCTGCAACTTATCGATCGGCGGAACAGGCGCGCCCCCGGCAGTCCATGAGATCAGATGATTCCCATTTGAGCCTGGAGAAAACTGCATGCTCGAATACCGTGTTTTTGCACCTACGGTCATTGCCGCCTTCTGATCGACTGATACATTTCCCTCAAGCATATTTGAAGCGTCCTTCGCCAGAATCCCAGAGAGAAAAGAATGCACCGAGAGATGCCCCCCAGTAATACCATGATCCAAGCCCGCAAAGAGCGAGAAGTCATCACGGTGTAGCGCGAGCGGCCGCAGGAGCGGCGTCATGTCATAATCCCTACCCTCCTCTGTAGGAAATAGAAGATCAGGGACGAAGCTATACTCAAAACCGACACAGACCATTCGCTTCGGAACAGGCGTCAGGCCAGCAAGCTTCTCCGCCCCAAACGTCTCCAAAAATGGCAAAGCCATTGTCGCACCAAAGGTGCCCCGAAGAAACCTCCGGCGATTTAGTTCTAGTCTCTTCATGACATCTAAGCGTTCTCTATCACCGGTTGCGGGAATCTAATTCATGAACCCTACATCGGCTCAACAACATAGCAAGCCAGCAGGGCGGGCAACAGAATCATTCCTTCCCGATAGCGTCACCTGCCAACCACAAGCGATGGCCAATGGAGCGTGCCGACTACCAAACCGACTGTAACCGTTGATGGTAGAAGCACCTTTCGGGCGGCCGATCTCACCAACCATTCCATCTTCATCGATGAAAGACGTGAAAGTCACTACCGGCGCCGCCTCGGTATTGAACAGAGAGAGCAAACGAACAACAACTTCCCTAACCAATAAGAGAACTCCAGCAGATCGCCCCTCTCTTCACGAACACCGAGAAGCAACGAGGAACGCGAAAGCCCAACACCCACCGCTTACTTTTCAATAAATCCGTCAACGTCGTCGAGATGGAGCTTCTGTCTCGCATCCGAGCTACGCGCTATTAGTTCGACCTTATTGAACTCAATGTTACGAGCATGGCGAATATAGGCGCCCCACGAAGGGAGCACCCCAAAGAAAAACTGTTCCGGATACCGGCTCTCGTCTTCAGCCACCAGCCGGCCCGCATCGACTGCCGTTCCGTGTCCCGGGTATGATATTTTCACGTTTTCTAAAGTGACATTTTCAACGTAGTGCCCAGGAATACCAGTAATCATAATGGGCCCCGCTTTCGATTTCTCTCGATCAGTGATTTCAGAAGCTGTTTCCACTTTGAGATTCTTGTAGCTAGCCTTTGCCGCCGCTGCACGATCCTCAATGGTCACCGTTGCCGTAACATCGCTGATGTGAATGTTTTTCAGGGTTCCAACCGGCGCCTTTCCGCCGTTACCACCGCCGAACGTCTTTCCCCGATCTCCCAAGCGAATGAACAGCGGGCAACCGACATTCTCCATTAGAATTCTCGAAATTTCGATATCCTCCATCTGGCCACCGTCAACCAACTGAAGCTTAATAGCACCCATTGGACTGTTGTAGAAGTAGCAGTTGGATACTTTCACGTTAATAAAGCCGCCGTGCGATGAAGTGCCAAACTTTAGCGGAGCGGTGTTGCTGGATACTCTGCATCCTCGCACCACAATGTTCCGACAGGGATTCTTGCTACTTTTGAGGCAGATCGCGTCATCTCCTGAATCAATATCGCAGTTTTCAATTCTAACGTTCTCACAACCATCGAGATCGAGCCCGTCATTGTTGTAGTTGTTATTGCGGAAACGAATCGTCACAGCATCGAATGCAACATTCTTGCAATCGATCAGGTGCAAGCCCCAGAATGCAGGACGTTTCCAGGTGTTGCCCGCGAACTTGAGACCATCACAGTCGACCATCCGCAGGAGACGCGGTCTAAGCCCCCGATTTCGGCCTCCGGATCTCAAGCGCGGAAAGTTCTCGGGCGTTCCCCTCCCATCGATGACCCCCAGGCCTTCGATGGCCACGTTGCGAGCACCATTCGCGTAGATCAGACAGTGCGGGCCCCCTTCCCTTGGATTATCAACGCCTTCGGTCCGATAGTCCGCTTTGTTAGTGCTACCAAGAAGATGAGCTCCGTGGTCCAGCGAAAGCGTGACGTTGCTCTTCAACTCAATCGTGCCAATCTGAAAATCTCCAGCTGGAATACGAACGATCCCTCCACCCGCTTCGTGACAGGCGTCGATGGCGGACTGGATTGCTCTTGTCTCCATCGCCACACCGTCGCCAAGGGCTCCGAAGGAGGTGATATTAAAGACCTCAGGGGAATCGATTCCGCTTCTATTTGAGCTTGATCGGTTACTCTGTTGAGCGGGCAATGCGGAAATCCCGGCAAACATCAGCGTGTCGAGCACGGACGAACGGCGTCTCCTTGATCCTCGGTCTCTTGATCGGCCGCCGTCGGAACTCTCACGCAATTTTGTGGCCGCCTGCCGAGTGAACGCTACGTCGAGCCCCTTGCGGTTTTCGTAATGATTCAGCACTTTTTCGAACATCGGACGCAAGCGCCCACGACTGTCATCCGAAATTGTCTTATAGTGATAACGGCCCTCAAAGCTGCGATAGGGTTCGTAGGGAACATCGAAGCCGAGATTGTACTTGGCGGTATACTCGAAGCCTTTCAGTAGCCGGTCTTCATATGCCCCATAAAGATCGATCCCTTGGTTCCAGGCGATTTCGCAAGTGCAGGCTAAAAAGTCGAGCCCCATTTGGGTATGCGCCTGGTCGCGTCCGCTTTCCTGGCATTGTCCGGACGATTTGAAGTAGTTTCGAACTGCACCGTTGCCCTTCCCATTAAGGTAGTAGTCGATCCCCCGTTCGAACATCGCCCGATCGTCAAGATAGACGCCCATAGCCAGCATGGTCTGAAGCATCGAGGCATCCCAATTGCCGTTTGCCGAAGGATAGAAGCCCTTGATAACAGGATAGAAAACACCACGCAACATCTCCTCGAACGCCGCTTGCTCCAATGACGCCCAACCGTCCCAGGTGTGCTTGAGCAACTCCGCGGCATTGCAGAAATCATAACCCTCCATACCGACTAAAAGGCGCGCGTCATGGTTCGAGATCGACTCAAGGGTGCTGGACCAAGCATTGAGAATCTCAGCCGCTTTCTTCGCGTACACATCCTGTCCGGTCAGAGCCCATTGCAAGGCGTGCAAGTAAGCCGCATTCGCATCGGAACTAAACTCCGAGGAGCCGATATTGGGCTTATTGTAGGGACCTCTCTCAACATGAGCCCGGGGCTGGGCTTGCCATTCGAGATCTGCGTAACGCGACCCTTGAACCCCTTTCCACGCGGACGCCCAGGGTTCCTCGCCCGATGCGATCTTTGTCTTTACGAAGTCGATACTACTTTGCGTATGGGTGACTCCCGGGTGCTTGAAGGTTGTCACTTCTACCGACCTTACGTGAAACGAGGCATCAATCAGAATCAGACTGATGACACACAATAGGGTGATAGTTGGGAATTGCTTTATTTTCATCACTGGGGCCTCTTCACTTCTCAGATGTTTCTTCAACGAGCCAGATGTTCCTGAATTTTACGGGTGAGCCATGCTCTTGCAGTACAATGGGCGAGAGTGGTTCTTCAGGGAACGTAGCGTACTTGTTTCGCCGGAGTGAAAGTCGAACATCATCGTAGATCAATTTGCCGTTCAGACTAATCGTAACACGCGCAGCCCCCTTCTCGGTCATGAACCCGTTTCGCCCAATCTTTGCTGCCTGATATTCTAGATCGATCGTTTGCCACTCCCCTGGGCCGAGGCCGGCGTTTTCGTCTGGCGCACGAATCTGATAAATCGCACCGCAATCGCCCAGACCAGCGTGTTCTTTCTTGCTACTGTCGACTAGCTGCAGCTCGTAGAGCGGCCCAAAGAATACGCCGCTGTTCCCTTTGCCTCCATCGCCAGACAGCTGAAACTCCAAGTGTAGACGGTAGTCGCCGAAACGCTCTTTCGTGCAAAGAAACTGTTTTCGGCGTTTGCCATTGGATTCGAAAGCAATCTGCATCGCATCCCCCCCGACGAGTTCCCATTGTATTTCTCTTTGATCATCCTTCGGGTTGAGCCACTGCCATGAGAACGGCTTCCAAGGATCAAAGCCCGAACCATCGAACAACACCACAGCGCCTGCTGGCGGAGCCAATCCGAGCGTCGCTCTCGAGGCGTCCCTAGTTGGCTGGGCAGCTGAAACACCAGCGACGAACAGCAGTAAACCGCACACTATGCAATGGACTACACCGAACAATCTATGCCTGACTGGAGTCGATGCGCCGCCGCTTCCGTTGAAATCGTTCATTCTAGCCGTCTCTTCTATTGTAATATTCTAGGTGCGTTCAGCCATTCCCTGATCTCCACAGATAGGGAGGCGACCAAGCCTGGATAATCAGCGATCACATTATTCTGCTCATTCGGATCGGCTTCGACGTCAAAAAGTTCTACCGGTTTGCCATCCAGAGCGAGCAGTTTCCATTTCCCTCGCTTCGCAACTTCCGTCGCATGCGGTTTCGGTTTTGGATAGTGGCGTTGAAGGTTCTTAAAGAGATCCATTTGCCAAAAGGCCGTCCCTCTCTCCTCAGCACTGGGTGGGGCTCCACCTTTCAGGTGCGGCAGCAGACTCAAGCCATCGACCGCCAGATCGCTCGGAATTTTTACTGCGGCCGCTTCGCAGAAGGTCGGCAAAAGATCGTTCGTATGGCCAAACCCAGCGGATGTCACCCCAGCCGGAATCACTGAGGGCCAACGGACGATCATCGGCACTCGCAGCCCCCCTTCATGCAGATCCGTCTTGCCTCCCTTCAAGTCTCCAATGAAGCCCTCAAAAGCGGCTCCATTGTCACTCGTGAAGATTACGAGCGTGTTCTTCGCAATTCCCAGTTCATCCAGCTTTTCGAGGATTTCTCCCACTTTGGAATCCATGTGCTGCACCATCGAACGAAATCGATGTTGATCATCGCTTATGCCTCCTGCCGCCGTTTGGGACCAATGCGGCTCGGGAGCAGGCTCATAGGGTTTGTGGGGGACGAGCCACCAGAGATTGATGAAGAAGGGTTTCTTGTCAGCAAACAGCTGCTCGATCATCTCGATCGCATAGTCTCCGTTAGCATCCGTAAAGTGTTTTGAAAAGTATGGGTCGTCCTCGGTGACTCGGTGGTCGTTGCGAAGGAGGACCGTGCCCCCTTCTCGAAAGAGAGTTTGATCTTTACCCATTCGGCCGCGCAGCGGTTGTTGTTCGATTTGCGTCTGATAGAAATCAAACCCATGCTCCCGTGGTCCCGGTTGGTTCTCGAGCCGTCGTCCGTCGGCATCAAGATGAAGGCCACCAAGATGCCATTTGCCAATGTGCACCGTGGCGTAGCCAGCGCCCTTAAGCAGCGTCGCAATGGTCGTCGCCGATTCGGGCAGCCAGCGATCTCGATCGTTGAAGTGCTTTGTGATGCCAAATCGCAACGGATATCGGCCCGTCAATACCGAGGCGCGAGTCGGCGAGCATACCGCCGATGCCGCGTAGAAGCGCGTGACCTTCATTCCTTGACTCGCAAGACGATCAAGGTGAGGAGTTGTGACCG
>CAJXVR010000262.1 GCA_913061285.1 uncultured Verrucomicrobiota bacterium
GGCCGAGAGGGGATCCACCGTTTCCCAGGTTCATGGAGAACTATTTATCTGAATCTGGCGGGGTTCCTTCTGCGATGATTGCTGACGCCCGCTTCTTTCAATCTCATGAACCATTGTTTGACAGAACCGGAACACTGAGAACCCATCTTTGCGCTCGAGTGATGGGCATCATCCGCGATCAAGATATAGTGATTCAAATGCTCTTGCCTCGTGATCTAGCCAATGCCGTGGATTCATCGATTCGACTCGTCCAATGGACCTCGGCTGGGATCGCGCTACTGATCTGCCTTTTTACCTTCGCCGTCGTGAGAGAGATTCATCGGCGACGGGTTGCCGAGGTTGAACTCGTCTTATCCAACGACGAATTGAGGGATTCGAATAATAAGAAAGACCGACTCCTCTCAATTATCGCTCATGATCTACGTGCCCCGTTATCTGGCGTCGTGAACCTCGCTGGATTGATGTTGAAAGCGCCCGAATCATTTACTCCGGCAGAGATTCGAGACTTTGCTACCGATATCCAGGGAACGAGTAAGCGGTTGACGGAGCTGCTGGAAAATCTCTTAAACTGGGCTCGACTCCAAATTGGCAAGCTTCCCTATGTTCCGGTTGCCATCGATGTGTCAATGATGGTGCACCAAGTGGTGCTACTCTTCGATTCGACAGCGCGACAGAAGCATATCGACTTGAGTCTAGACGTGACGGAAGGCTTGCTGATCGTGGGGGATCAAGAAATGTTACGTACCGTTCTTCGGAATCTCGTTGGCAATGCCATCCAGTACACACCCGACGGCGGGACCGTGGTCGTGTCTGTGTCCCAAACGGGAGGGTTTGTCGCGATTCGAGTGAAAGACTCTGGAGTTGGGCTTTCTCCTGATCGCGTTGAGAACTTGTTTGAACTACCGAGTCAGCCGGTGCTGAATGACGGAGACGGCTCCCGGGGAGCGGGGTTTGGATTGGTGCTCTGTCGGGAACTAGTGGAGCGTCTCGAAGGGCATCTGGCCGTCGATAGTATAGTGAACGAGGGGACTGTATTTACCGTTTGCATTCCTGAACGCCTTGATGTTGGGGCAACGGAGAGAATCACGCGGCACGAGAAATGAAACAACGGCAGAGGCAAGTGAATGGATAAACCTTGGCGAACGGTGCTGGTTGAGGACCAGGCCCTACTACGAAACGTTCTTGCGAAGGCCATTCGCTTGGATCCGCGATTCGAGTTGGCTGCGGATGTGGAGGATGGGCTCGAGGGGAAGCGAGTCTGTGATGAGCTGGTGCCAGATTTGTTGATCACCGATATTCACCTTCCGGGAATGGACGGGGTTGAATTGGCGGGCCATGTGCTAAAGAAGCTTCCGTCGGTGCGTGTGTTAGCGCTTACCAACATGAAAGATCCCTTCACTTTGAATCGTCTTCAGGAGATTGGGATTCACGGTTATGTGGAAAAGGACCAACCCTTAGAAATCTTGGAAGAAGCGATGATTGAGGTCGTCACGGGGCATACTTATTTCACGGCGACGATCATGACGAGTCAAGCGCGCCTCTCAGATGACCCAAATGCCTTCTCTAAGATCTTGAGCACTCGCGATCAGGAGATTCTTTGCCTCGTTGCTGCGGGAGAAACGAGCAAGGCGATTGGGGAACGACTCGATCTTAGTCGGCGTTCTGTCGAAACCTATCGTTACCGGATTATGAAAAAACTCGGCCTGAAAAGCAGTGCCGAGTTGGTTGATTATGCTTACAAGAACGGATTTACCCGTCCGAGCTAGACTGACCAAAGGTCATTGATTCGAGGCCTTTTCCTCCGGCTTGAGCACGGCGGTAAACAGGTTGGTTTGATCGAAGTAGCGATTGGCTGCGTCCTGGATTGTTTGCTTGGTTAGCGCATCGACTCGCTCGGGATAGGAAAGGATTCGCAAGGGATCAAGTTCGTTCTGGACTGAGTTGATTAGGTTTCCTAGCCAGAATCCATTCTCTTTGAGACCGCGTTCGTAGGATCGCAAATGCGCTTCTTTGATTTTTCCTAGGTTGTCGCTGGATGGTCCCTCTGCCTTGAGTTTTTCAATCTCATCGAGTGCTGCTGCGATGAGCTCCTCCACCTTGTCTGGGGCGCAACCAAAGGTAACGCTCGTCGAGAATGCTCCTTCTGGCCAGCGGCTCAGACCTCCGTAGACTCCGACACCATAGACCCCGCCCTTATCTTCCCGGAGTGTTTCGCGGAGTCTGATCTTTAAGATGTCGATCGTGCTTTGAAGGGCGAAACGCTCTTTAGGAGACCAGTTAGCGTCGCCATGAAACGTCACTCGGACTGTGCTCTTATCCTCGAGCCCCTTGTTGACGGTGATGTTGACTTTTCCGGGTGCCTTTTCGTCCCCAACATCCTTACCCATTTCTGAGCGTTGCGTTTTAGGGAGGCTTGCCAGGTATGTCTCCACCAGTGGTTTTAGTGTTTCTTTTTCGAACGAACCGACAAAGGCAAAGGTGAAGTCGCTGGCATCGCTGAAGCGATCACGGTAGAGGTCGTAGGCTTTGGAGAGTTTGATCTTCTTGAGGTAATCATGGGTGAGGGGCTTGTGTCTTGGATGTTCGCCGTACATCGCTTTCTCAATGGCATCGCTAAATACCGCCTGAGGGTCGTTGAGACGGTTGTCGACGACGACCTTTAGGCGAGCGAGGAGAGATTGGTAGATTTTCTCATCAGCACGTGGCTCGGTGAAATAGAGGTGGACAAGCTGAAGCAGCGTTTCGAGATCCTTGGGGGATGAAGATCCGTTGATGCCCTCGAATCGTTCGCTAATGGACGGGCTTGCCGAAACGATTTTTCCCGCGAGTTTCTTGCGGAGTTGGATGAGATCGAAGTTGCCAAGGCCACTTTGGGCGACAAGGCTAATCGCCATCGAGCTTGATTCGTAGTCTTCGTTTCCGTTCTGACTGTTTCCGCCAGGACTGAATGATTGCATCAAGACTTGATCGTTTTTGAAATCCGTCGTTTTCAAAAGGACTCTGATGCCATTAGAAAGGGTCCATTCGGTAACGTCGATATCTTCGATTCGAGACTCCTTGATGACGGAACCCTTTTGCGGCGTTTTTGCGATGAGGGGTGCTTCCAGATTCCCGTCGTCATAGGCGGCGATCTCGAGATTATCGATGCTCTCGATAACGTTTAAGATTGCTTCCTTTGTTGGGGGTTCGAGCCCCGCCTATTCGGGGGCACTGAAGAGAATGACCCGGTTGTCGGGAGTAATCCAATTGGAAGCGACTTGGTTGACTTCTTGGAGGGTGATCCCTGGGACAAAGGTTTGATACAGCTCGAGTTCCTTTGCGATGCCTGGGATGGGTTCCTGCTGGAGAAAGTTCCTCGTATATTCTCCCGTGTAGGCTCCCGAGTTCGTTTTCTCTCTTTCAGCATAGGCTTGCTCCATGGACCTGAGAACGTTGGATTTGATCCGGGCCAATTCAGACGGCGTAAACCCATCTCGTTGGGCGCGTTTGGCTTCAAGCAGGAGTGCCTTGAGTCCTTCTTCGTATTGGCCTTCCTTGACAACTGCCATCTGGACGATGACGTCTTTGTTTCGAACCATGGATGCCTTGCCCATCGCTCCGTAGAGATAAGGTGGGTTTGCTTCTTGGACCTTCTCCCCAAGGCGTTGGTTTAGCATGCTTGTATAGAGTTGCTCGACGATAGATGCGCGGTAAGCCCCAGCCGTCCCCTGCGGGCTGGGGGCGCGTTTGTAGGCGATCTGGAGTTGGGTGTTTTGTAGTTCTGGATCGGTTTCGATAGAGAACAGAGTGGCCTCATGATCAGGGACGGGATGAGAAATTCTTTCAGGAGCGTTCTCCGGGTTCTTGAGATCTCCGAAGTATTGTTTGATGAGGGCTTCGATTTTATCACTCTCAAAGTCGCCAACCGCAATGATCGCCATTAGATTCGGGCGATACCAATTTTGATAGAAATCAACGAACTCTGAGCGCGGTGCATTCTTGATGATATCGACGTCACCAATGGGGAGGCGATCGGCGTAGCGAGATTCGTGAAAGAGGATGGGGATTTGTTTGTCGTTGAGACGGCCTTGTGCTCCGCGACCGAGTCGCCATTCCTCGATGACTACGCCTCGTTCTTTGTCAATCTCTTCGGCGTCGAAGCTAATCCCTTGCATCCAATCTCGGAGGACTTTGAGCGCGGTATTGAGTACGTCTTCGTCGTCCATCGGGACTTCGAGCATATAGACGGTCTCGTCGAAGGAAGTGTAGGCGTTTAGATCGGCTCCGAAACGCATTCCGATGCGTTCAAGGAAGTTGACAAGCTCTTGCTTCTCGAAATTCTCCGTGCCGTTGAATGCCATGTGTTCAAGAAAATGAGCCAGGCCTCGTTGTGATTCCGATTCCTGCAGCGAGCCGGCGTTGACGACGAGCCGAAACATGGCTCGGTTTTCTGGTTTCTGGTTCTCCCGAATGTAGTAGGTCAGTCCGTTGGGAAGAGTGCTCTTAGTTATATTCGGATCCAAGGGAAGAGGAGCGTCCGATGCGGTTTGGGCCTTGAGCGTGGAGTGCGAAAGGACGGAGGTGAATAGGGCGGTGGTCAGTAGAGAGTAAAACGTCTTCATCTTGTTGCCGTTGCGATGTTCTCGATAATTTGGAACATACGGCTGCGGTGCTACGAAGCAAGGCAATTGTCGAATTCGGCCTCTCTTGGGTGGAAGGGGCGTGTGCCGTGATTCGATTGAATGACGGTTTTTCTGGAAATTGACCTCGGGACGTCGTAGTTTGTGGGATACTCAAGCCGTTAGAAACTCTTAATTTGAAAACGCCATGGATGTAATATTTAGTTGTACGAAGTGTATGCAGGAACTAATCGTCGATGCTGGCGGTGCGGGTTCTGAAATCGAGTGTCCGGCCTGTAAGACTTCGATTGTTGTTCCTGAGGCAGATGCAGCGAATGTCCACACTCAAAACCCCATCTCGACCTCGGCTGCCGCTAAAGAAGAAGTGCACTTCTCCGTTCCTCAGAGCAGTGAACCCGTTGCGCCTCTGATCAAGTCGGCCTTGCCGCCCTTGGATGTGGCTAAAGACGGTGAGAAGAAGATTCGGATCAAAACGATTCGGAGGACGGACTGTGTCGAAGTCGATCGAGATCACTTTGATGAGCGGGTCTCAGAGTTTCTTCAACGCGTGGGTGAGAAAAATGTGATTAGCATCAATGCGGTATCCTATACCCACGAGGACATGGCGACGAAAGCCATGCTAACCGATTACGGAGTGATGATAGTATTCAAGGGTTAGCCACCGTTCGAGAGGAGATGACTAACCCTTGGAAAGGGAAGTGCGAGCGTCTAAGCGCTCCATGCGGGCCCCAGAAGAGGCGTTGAACCTAGTTGAGCGAGTTAAGGGATCGCGTTAGGCGGGCTTTCTTTTGATCCGCCTTGTTCTGGTGGTAGACGCCTTTCTTTGCGGCTTTATCGTAGGCAGAGGTGACCTTGGGAAGAAGCGCGGTTGCTTCATCTTTATTGCCGCCTTTGATAAGATCTCCGAAATTTCGTTCGAGGGTGGTAACCCGCGATTTAGTGGCGCGATTGACACTAGATTTTCGTTCTGTGCTTCGGACTCGTTTTTCCGCTGACTTAATGTTAGGCATATCCCTCGACTAAACTACAATCTTACAAATTGAGCCGTCGAACCTATCGAATTGCAAGGCATTGTCAATGCGTAGTTGGCGTAATTTTGAGTGGCGATTCGACCAATGGGTGCAAGGCAGGGGGACTAGGGATGTTAATTTGATGTGAAAGCGATTCTGAATTCGGAACGAGAGGGACAGATTGTTGGGAGAGAGTTGCGGTCAGGACGCTTGGTGAGGCTTTCATGGAATGGCGGGCTCGTGAGGCAACGAGCAGTGCTTGAGGACGATGGTAGGGATTACCGTTGGATTGCTCCAAGTCTCTTTGATCTTCAAGTGAACGGCTTTGGCGGTGTCGACTTTCAGTCGCCAACCATTAGTATCGAGGAGCTCACGGGAGCCGTGGTTGCTCTGCAGGAGCGTGGCTGTGGGGGGGTGCTGGTGACGCTCATTACGGATGATTGGACCTCGATGCTGGCAAAACTGGAGCGCCTTATGGCCTTTCGTGAGTCTTGTCCCCGGCTACGTCAGTTTATCTTGGGGTGGCATCTCGAGGGCCCCTTTTTGTCATCCCTGGAGGGATTCCGTGGGGCTCATCCGGCCGCCATGATGAGGGATCCGGATCCCGATATCATTCCTAGCATCATGAGAATTACCGGCAAGGTCCCTGTGTTGATGACCATTGCTCCGGAACGTCGCGGTGCGGTGTCAATGATCAAGGAAGCGGTCGAGCAGGATATACGGGTGAGCCTTGGGCACAGCGCCGCTTCTGCAGCGGAGTTACGAGCTGCGATCGATGCTGGTGCGCGGGGAATTACTCACTTTGGCAATGGGTGCCCTCAGCTTTGGGAGCGGCATGACAATTGGTTCTGGTCGGTGAGCGACTGCCTTGATCTCTATGTTGGTCTCATTCCGGATGGCATTCACCTGCCTGGCCCTGTCTTTCGAGGAATGCATCGCATGTTGAAAGATCGGCACCAGGTGTACTACACAAGCGATGCAATGTCCGCTGCGGGAGCGGGTTGTGGAAGATTCTCTCTCGCTGGGCACCTCTTAGAAGTGGGGGAGGATCAGGTGGTTCGTCAGCCGGGGCAACCCAATTTTGCCGGTTCAGCGTTGTCTCCCTTGGACGGGGTCTTGAGGGCAAGCGCTATGCTTGGGGGAGATTGGCGTGATGCCTGGAATCGGTTTTCGCGAGTGCCTGCCGTCTTCATGGGAATCGATTGGGAAATCACCGAGGGGAGAGCGGTTAACTTCTGCGCGATCGATGTCCCCGACACAGGCACTCCGGAGCATGTTGAATTTTTTTACTGTGATTCGGATCTCTGAATTCTTCTTTGCATCGCCCGGTTTTTCTGGGGGCTTGCTGCTATTGGAGGTTTTTTTGAGAAAATTCACTAGAATCGATTGGAATTCCCTTGAATTCATCGGGCAATTCAAACAACTATAGTCAGCTCAATATTGCGGGAAAGTATTGTTGTTGGATAGAATTTGACTGTCGTTCCCGTAACTGAGGACCGAGATCGGTGATGCCTCCGGGTCATTCCAGTCTCAAAATGTGTATGCCCTACTGTAAAACGTACCTGATAAACGACATATTCGAGCACGGTTTGTCGTAGCGCTGTGGCGCATGTTAGGATTTGTTTAGCTACCACCATCCCGCATGTTGAAACGACCTTCCAAACTCTGAATGGGAAGATTTGGAAACGTCGGTAGAGTTGTAGTGGATGACTAGTTTAGGGAGCATTTCCTGGGAATTCCGAATCGGTTAGACAGAAAGAAAGAGATAAATTCATTTGTGGAATCAGTAGACGCGCAGACCATTGAACAGGCACCCGAGACGGACGTGAAAACCGAGGTGAAGGACCCGGATCCATGTCTGAGACAACTTTGGAAGACCGCACTTCTTATCCAGGGTAGAGTAGACTCAAGGAGTGGAATCACCAAGGATGAAGAGGGCCGTGGCATTGGGAGCCGACTGATTGATCTTTGTTCAGAACTCATGGGGATCGATGAGCTGAAATTCGCTCAGAGTCTTCTTGTCCGCGGTGCTTCACTGAAGTCAAAGAAGCAGGATCAACAGCTTTTCCCCGCCGGAATACTCAACAAGTGCTTTTTTAAGTCTCGTGGGGGGGCTCTCCGCTCGGGGAACGGGTATGGTGAGGAAGCCGCGACGTACGCCGCGCCTGATTCTAATGAGAGCGGAGCGGGAACCAAGCAATTCGCCGAGGACCTCACAGAACGGCTTGATAGTTTAAAAGAGATCATCTCTGCAGAAGCGTCCAAAGACGACGAGAAAGCGGTTGAGGAGCTGGCGCTTTATGCCCTTTCCCATGTGACCTCAGTCTTCAAGGACGACGTGCGCCAGGTTGCTCGAGAATCGAAACCTTTTGAGATTGCAGCGCGAGCGGTCGTTCAAATGTTTGAGAAGGGCCCTGGATTAGCGGGTGCTGGAGACGGGAATAGTGTCCTACAAGCCTACTGCGGCTCGGTGCTGAACCGACTCGAAAGCGTTGAAAAACTGGGCGCGAAGAAATCTGCCAAGCTTTTCAATAAATACCTCGCTGGACTGGATAAGGAAAAGACCGGAATTTCCCTGGAGAAGATTGTTGGTGATCACGCTTTGAGTTCCTTTCCTGAACTTCACCACATGCCTGCGTCTGAGTTTATCACCTTTGCCGGTGGGGACGGGGCGGCAGGGAAGGAAGTGAACCATTTTCTTGAATTACTTTCTGGCGCAGCGAATGAGGTGACCCTCGCTTCCCGTGAATTGTCCCGATTCGATGCCTATACGAATCTTCACTTCAGCCAAGAATACCAGATCAAGGAAGATGAGACGCGGATGGAGCCGGTTAAGTTCTGTGCCGCAACGCGCCAATTAATGTCTTCGTATCGGCAGGTGCGAAATCACTTGAATGAGCTTGGGATCTTGGGAAGTCCATGCCGTCACTATTTCGGCTGGTATTCCATCCCGCGAGTGATGGAGGCCTTTTTGATGGGGCAGTGTGAGTCCCTCAATGTAACGGGAGTTCTCCCCTTAGGAGTTTCTGATGACCCTTGGAGTGATGATCTTCAGGATCTCCGAATGGAATATCGACTCGCTAAAGTGCAGCGAAATTTCTATGAACCACCGCTTTCGTCCACGCGGGCGAGCGCGCTGGTCAAACTTTCATGGGAAATCGAGGCCTTGGGCGTGGCACGGGATTCGATCAAGGTCGAAGCTTCCGATGAAGCCGCTGGAACATTGACTTTGTCATTCGAATACGCCAATGCGGAGGCCCCGGAGACACCGGTTCGACGTGAAATCAATTATACCACGGCAGATATATCGTCGGCTCAGCCTGCGGACTTGACCTTGCCAACTGAGACGGATCCGATCTTGTTCAAGTGCCCTGACGGAGATCTTCCTGCTGCGCTCCTTTTTGTCGGGGATAACGTGGTTAAAGATTTGCCGCTCTACAATCGGTTTAGCTACGGCAAGAATGTTTCCCTCTACGTGCTCGAATCGAAGATCGCGCCAAAGGTCCGCAAAGAACGGACTCGGCCAGCTGAGAAATCAGCGGCTAAGAAAGCGGCAGCTGAGGCCCTTGCTGCGCAGGAAGCCGCAGAAGCTCTTGCTGCAGTTCCGGTGGTCGTCGAACCCGAATATACGGGGATGGCCAAGGCTGCCTACGAGCTACTCAAGAAGGACAAGGAACTCCATATTTTGAACGATGATTCTTTGGTCTGGACCAAGGAAGTCTTAGAAAGAATTGTCTCGGATCAAAAAGTCACCGGCAAACAGCGTCGGAATTTCCGTCGACTGCACAATCAATTGAAGCACCGCCAAGGACGTGGTTATTCGAATCGATTTGAGGGTGAATTCATGATCAGTCTAGCGAATCTCTCGCGAGATTTTGATGCAGAGGCGGATGCTTCCTAGTCTTAGGGGCTGTTAGCCACGTTCAAATTATCCGCTTTCTCAAATATCGTGTCCTGTCTTCGTTCAGAGGGGAGGGGGCTCGTCGCCTGCCTTTGGGGTTGCCTGCTGGTCATCAGTTGCAGGCAGCTCTTTATTTATGCTGCGGAGGCTCGGACCTATTCGGTTGGACCTGAACAAGCGTTCTCGAGGATTAGTGATGTCCCCTGGGAAGGCTTGGTTTCTGGAGACCGTGTTCTCATTCATTGGCGCCGCGAGCCTTATCGAGAAAAATGGGTTGTGTGCTCGCGGGGGACTCGAGAGCAGCCCATCGTCGTTTCTGGCGTGCCATCCGAAAGCGGGGAACTCCCCGTTGTGGATGGGCGAGGGGCGTTGACCCGTAAAGAGCTTGATTTCTGGAATCAGAATCGCGGGATCATCAAGATCGGCGGGGCGTCTCATGCGCCAGGAATTCATCCCGCCCATATTGTGATCGAGAATCTCGATGTTCGATCGGCCCGTCCTGCCTATTCCTATCCTAGCTCCAATCAGGAGATCCCCTATCGCCGGGATGCGGCCGCGATATACATTGAAAGTGGGGAGAATATCACTATCCGGAATTGCCATTTGAGTGATTCCGGCAACGGGTTGTTTGTCAATGGAAGCGGGATTCTTGTGGAGCATTGTTCGATCCAGGGAAACGGGATCGAAGAGAGTGGTACTGAGCATAATGTCTATTCAGCTGCGGATGGTATCGTTTTTCAGTTCAACCATTTTGGCAATCTTCGCGCTGCGTGTTTGGGCAACAATCTGAAGGATCGCTCTGCGGGGCTGGTGGTACGTCACAACTGGTTTGAGGGGGGGAGCCGGCAACTAGACCTTGTCGATGCTGAGGATCATGAAGGTAGATTGGTCAATCGATTGGGGTATCGGGAGACCTTTGTTTATGGGAATGTTATTGAGGAGGGAGCAGGGGATTCACGAGGTGAAATGATTCACTACGGTGGAGACAGTGTTAATCGGCACTGGTATCGTCGCGGGGTTCTGCACTTCTATCACAATACCGTCATTTCTCATCGGATCGATCTGACAACCTTGTTTTGGATCTCGAGTAATGAAGAGAAGGTCGAGGTGCGGAACAATATTTTCTACCTTGCTGATCCTCGGGGGCGCCTCGCGCTGTCACGCGATCGTGGGATCTTTCACTTGGAGAATAATTGGTTAAGCCGTGGTTGGGTCAAGACGTCGCGCTTTTTGTTCTTGGGCGAACTCGTCGAGACCCGAACGGTTTCCGGAAGTGCCCCAGGGTTTGTTGATGAAGAAGCGAGCGATTACCGAATAAGGCCTTCGTTCCAGTCGGCACGGCAGTCAAGTCCACTTCGAGGGGCCGTCGCCCAGCGCTATCCAGTCCTTTTTACTCCCTTGTCCAAGCATGAGTGGGCGTACGGCGATGGGGGCGCTCCTGTGGTGATTGGGGCAGTGTTCCCCTGAAGGCCAGTTTTTCTAAGGTGAGCCCGTTTTTGCTAAGCTACGCTTCGATCGATTCTAGGATTCGTTTCAGTGCATCGCTGGGATTGGGCGCGGCATAGATTGGCCGTCCAATCACGAGGTAATCAGCGCCTGATTGAAGTGCCTCGATGGGCGATTTCGTTCTCTTCTGATCTCCTTTGGCATCGCTGGCCATTCTGATCCCCGGTGTCACCAGTTTTGTCTCTTTAGGGATTATTTTTCGAAGCCGTTCGATTTCGAGGGGGGAACAAACGAATCCTCGAAGGCCGGATTCGACGCCTAGTTGGACGACTCGTTCCACTTGGTCAGCGACAGGATTGGATAAACCTATTTCCTGCAGATCCGATTGGTCCATACTTGTGAGTACGGAAACCCCGAGCACCAAGGGCGCGGCTGTGCCGAGTTCGCGGGCCGTTTCCTGGGCAGCGTTCTCTGCTGCCTTCATCATGGTTGATCCGCCGTGGGTATGGATTGTTAGCATTTGAACATCAAGGCGCACGGCTGAGGCGACCGCCTTGGCAACGGTGTTGGGGATATCATGAAACTTGAGATCCAAGAAAACGGCCGCGTCTTGCTCGCGAATTCGGTGAATGATCTCTGGGCCCGCAGCGGTAAAGAGTTCCATGCCGACTTTAAAGGCTCCGATTTGTGAGCCGATTTGGTCGATCAAGGTGTGGGCTTGGTTGGGGCTTGGAACGTCCAGAGCGGCAATAATGGGGTTCTGCATGAAATTCTGTTACTTGGTCGTTGGGCTGAGTAGGTCGATAGCGGCGTGAGTCATGGCCCGAACGCCGGTTAGGATGGTTGGTTTCGGGAGTGGGTAGAATTTGCTCGAATGAAGAGAAGGTGGGGGTTGATTGCTCTCAGCGGCCGCTTGCAGCAC
>CAJXVR010000263.1 GCA_913061285.1 uncultured Verrucomicrobiota bacterium
TTGGGACTAGAACGGCCGCTGAATGCACGAGGCACGCAAAGGTCAAGCGCTACCAACCCGGACCTCAAGAGGAATATCGATACGAAAACACGATCCGTCTTGGTCACTTTTTTCGAGAACCAGTTCCCCTCCCATAAGCTCAACGATCGAACGAGAAATCGGCAAACCCAGTCCGGTCCCTTGTTCATTGAACCGGTCATGACCTTGCTCGAAAGGCTCGAAGAGACGCTCCCGGTCTTCCGGGGCAATTCCTGGTCCAGAATCGATAATTCTAAACCGACAGTGAACAGGGACCGTCAACGGCGTCCCCCTCAGCAAGCGCTCTTCATCGTCGTCACTTGCAAACTCCACCGATAAGTGAACTCGCCCCTCAGAGGTAAACTTCACGGCATTTCCCACGATATTGATTAAGACTTGGCGTAGCCGTTGCTGATCGCCTTCAATCATCGCAGCCGGAGGAAAGGCATTGGTGGCGACAAACGTAATGCCTTTTTCAACACACCGAGCATTCATCAAGAGTTTCATATCCTCAACTAAATCAAAGAGTGGAAACCATGCCTTGGTTAGAACCGTCCGTCCCGCCTCGATGGTCGATACATCAAGCAAATCGTTAATCAGCGCCAACAAGTGATTCGCAGCTCGACTCGCGGCGGAGACCATGGTCCGGGATTCACTGCCAAGTTCTTGCCTTTTCTCAAGGAGTCGAGTGAAGCCCACGATACTATTCATCGGCGTTCGAAGCTCGTGACTAATATTGGCAAGAAACTCACTCTTTGCCTGATTGGCTCGCTCGGCTTCAGTCTTGGCCTCCAAGAGCGAACGGTTGTATTCGAAAGTTGTCGAGATCAGGTTCAGCTGAGCTTGTCGCTTTCGACGGGCCTGAATTGTCGCATAGGCCAATGCAAGGGCTGTCGCGATAGCCAGCACAACTATGCCAAACTGCATCGCCCAGCGGCGGTAGGGAAAGGCAACGTGAAAGTCAACGAAGGCTGATTTTGAACGATTAAGATCTCGATCGATTGACTTCGCTTCAACCCGATAGTCACCCGGGGCCATCGATCCAAGGTTAATTTGATTCAACCTCGAGTGCTGCCAGCCCTCGTCCCCTCCTACAATTCGATAGTCAAAAGCCATTTGGTCTTCAGAAGAGGTCGAGGCGTAGCCACGGAACCTCAATCGAATCGAATCAGCATTCGTAAAAAGCCTCCTCCCATCCCCACCAACACGGGCACTAGAATCATCAAAAGTGACTTCAATGCTTGGGCCTGATTCAGTCCGCCAATACAAGTTCGCTCCCTCAGGTGTGACCAACATCATCTGGCCACTGGACAATTCGTGGATTCCTATTGTCTCAGAACCTTCAAACCCATCCCGCCAGTCAAATGTCACCGCCGATCGCCCTGCGGAAAGATCGACCCCTCCAGTCTTACCTACCCAGACTAGTCTATGAGAATCTTCATACAGCGTCGTTACTCTCCTTGGGGTTCCGCCCCAAGGGATGGGCCTTGCTTCTTCATTCTCAAACTCTTTTCGGTCACCTAACTCAAGTCCCAGATCAAACATGCCCACATTCTCTGCACCGAATAGAAGTCGATTCGAACTTGTGACAACCAATTGATCTGGCAAGCCCCTCACCGAAGATCGCCCCTCCACTAGAGTCCATTTGACTCCATTCCAAACCCGGAGCCCAGTCGCACTCGAAGCCCAGATATTGCCACTTGAATCCTCAACAATATCAAGAATTCCCGGAAGTATTCCAAACGAAGTTGAAAGAGTCGAATCTCGCCAACCCTCTAAGGTTCCAGAAAAGATCCCTTGATCCGTTCCCACCCATAGCTCTTCTGCTGCAGACCAGAAAAGCACCGTTATCTTACCGCCAACTGGAAACCCTGCTTTCTCCCTGTGAGCCCATCCGGCATCCGCTCGATAGTAGGACACTCCGTCTCCTGTTCCGACCCAAACGCCACCGTAAGAATCGGCAGCCAGAGCCCGAATAGGAGCATCCTTCAATCCCTGCTTATTACTCAATTGAGACCTTATCCACCTGAGCTCTCCATCGGCATACTCAATGACACCATGATTATTCGTCCCAAGCCAAACCTTTCCATTCAAGAGCATTGCTGAACAGGCGATGCCAATGTCCGAAGGCAGACGGACGGGCGTCATATTGGCTCCAGCATGCCGCGCGATCCCCCCTCCGGGAGTACACACCCAAGCAACCCCTTGACCATCCACGTCCACGGCAGCCAAATCAGTATACTCCAAACCTGTCCCCATATCATACCGCGTCGTTCTCGCGTCATCGATACGCGTCACATATTGCCCGACACTCCAGATCTCACCCAGTTTTCCGAAAGCGACACTGACGATCGAATCTTGAGACTGTGTTTCTCGAAACTCTCTTGAAATATCCAGTCCTTCATCGGCATCGATATAGAGAGCGACAATCCCAGAATTTGCGCCTACCGCGATCCGTCCTGAACGATCTGCTGAAAGACTATGATACCCTCGATTTCCACCCGCCTTTAACGCTTGGACATTGATTTCCCTAACCACATCCACCGAATCCCCATGAAGGCGCCAGAGCCGATAATTTGGCCCCGTTAGCCATAGCCTCCCCTTACTTGACTCGACAACCGCATCAATATCGCACAACTGAATTCGATCTTGCGGCACGCCAATCTGGAATCTCCCATCAACAAAACGGGTCAAACCCATTTGCCCCCCAAAAATCATATCACCGTCTGCTTCTCTTTCGATCGCTACCAAGCCAGACCGAAAGCCCTCCAATGTTTCAAACCGTTCTACCCGCCCGTCAGAGATGCGCACCGGACCACCTCGTCTCGTCGTCACCCAAACTCCATCGCTTGAATCTCTATGAATTGCGGTTACCCACCGACGAAGTAATTCGCTACCAATCTGATACAGCGTGTAGGTGAATCCGTCATAGAATATGGCTCCCAGATTGGATCCAATCCAAACCTCCGACCCTGAACCGCTCTCGATACATGAAACCACTATTTCGGGAAAGTGGAGCGCTAGATCCTCCACCATCCACTGTCCATTCTGCCGCCAAGAAGGCGCCACAACTTCCGTCACGCTCATCTCAGTCTCATCAACTGCGACAGCACGGTGCGCTCCTACCGTGATCGTGGTGAACGTGTTTACACGCTTCGCTTGGATCTCGATCCTGGAAGGCGAAGTGTTTTCCCCGGCCAGAATATAATTCCCCTCCGGAAGATGCACATCAATCGAATCATTCTTACCACCGACAAGTTGAATCCTCGGCCATTCCGGATTATCCACTGATACCAGGTCAACAAAGTTCCGATACAAACTCTCTGCCGGACGATTCGAAACCAAGCGCCCTTTAAATGGAACCAAAGGACGCCCTTCCTCCAAGAGAAACGCATCAGCATACAGTTTGTTGGAAAATTTGTTCGCACCCTGCCCCCATTCTAGCAGGGAAAGTTCCTCTGGGGCGTCTTCATCATGGTCCCGAATTCCAAAATCAAAACCGATGACAGAGTTCGCCTTCAGTTCTCCGTTGCCGAAGGTAATAGCCGAGATATCAATTCGCCATTCAAAGCGTCGGCCACCCAAGAAAACCGAACTGGCAGACTCTATAACACCATCAAACCCCTTCCAATCACCTCCAATCTCGTCCAGGTAATGGCGCACAGGCCCTGCTTCCAGCAAATAGTAATTGTAGGCCTCCGGGGATTCATTGCCAGAGACAATCGGCGCGAGATCTAATCCAATTTCAAATCCATCGGATTCGACGACCCATGAATTTTCAGGAAGCGTCAACGAGTCATCAAAGATCTCTACCGCGAGATAAATCGAGTTCTCAGGGATACTATAGGCCATCCGAAAATTCCCGTAGACATCCTCCGGCCCATCCAAAAGGCGCCCGATCCGAATCGCGGACACCTCTTGTCTTACCGTATTTTCAGACCAATCCTCGAGATCTCCGTCAATGGTAATTTCTCCCGCAGGAAGGACAAAAACCGAGGCTCCATTATCGCCAAGGCATTGTTCACAGCTGAAGACAAACAACAGAATTGCCAAGGCAAGACGAAACTCGCCACACCCGCGCCACAACAGAATCCTAACGACGTTTCCACTCATGCATATCTCAACCCATAAACCATCGGCTGGATACTATGTTTGAAACGAACGACAAATCCAGAGGAGATTTCCGAACAATCGAACGCCTAAACCTGGCAAAGAAACTGAACGTCGCTATTCTGTTTTTTCCTGATTAGCGTCAAGCTTCGAATGAGCTTTTCCACCGTCAAAACACATAAAAACAGCAAAACCCTCTAAGAAAATCGACCCCCACCAAAAAACACTCCCTAAAGCAAAGGTCCAAAAAACCGGGGCCACTCGCCATTCCTGAGTCACCAAGGGAATGGCTGCCGCGGCCCCACAAATCAAAATTCCAAACCCTCGTATCCCTGCACCGGCACGACTAAACCACGACTCTCCATCAGGCCCACGAAAGAGGATCCAGATATTCATACCACCGGGAATGACAAAGAAAAGAAAGAGCAAGGATGCAAGCGAACTAGCTCGTAATCCCCACCCAAATTGAAGCCCGGCCAAGGCAAAGAAAACTGTTCCTACCGCCAAAGCGGCAGCAGCAATCAAAAGGAAGCCGACCACTTCTGCTAGCAATCTCATACCATGATACTCGCCACCGACGCGCCCCTTTTCCCCGATTTTGACCCCTAGGACTTCATTCGGGGAATTCGCAGCAAATGGGCCGCAGTGTTTTCTGAGGGAAATCAGACTAGAGCCGGAACAGACCACCGACTCCGGTCTTTGCCAATTCAGCCAACACCGCGTCCGCATCCTTGCACATCGATAAGAGCCCTATGGAAATAGACTGTCGAAATTTCGAATACACCTTGGGATCCTTGGAAACTCCCCCATAAGTCTGTGCAAGGTGAGCGATCTGTCCCGGGAGAGCGGTAGGCTGAAGAGGATGGTGAAGCACACAAAAGACCCGAGCAGCAAATCGATAGTCCTTCTTTGACGGGCTTGCTTTGACGGAGTCGCTTCCGTCGGCCTGATAATTCGCCTCTGCCCAAACCTGCGCCAAGGCATTCATCATGGTTATCAAATCCTCAGAATCACTTTTGGGATAGCGACCCTTTATTTGACTCAAGAATTGACGGGAACTGGCCATAGGTTTTTAGGGGTGAACTCGTTCTAAATCAGCGATTGAAGGACTGAGCAAAATCCTCGCCAGAAACTTCCACGACCTGCTTCTTAAACTTGGAGTTGGCAATGAGATCATTGAG
The DNA here is from genome assembly GCA_913061285.1 of uncultured Verrucomicrobiota bacterium. GTDB lineage: Bacteria > Verrucomicrobiota > Verrucomicrobiia > Limisphaerales > AAA164-E04 > UBA2970. Next base: position 5,310 of record CAJXVR010000263.1, read on the forward strand.
CTTGGCTTCGAACGCCGCTGAATCCATAGGCATCTCTACGGATTTATCAATCAGCCCGGAGTAGAGCATCACGTTTGCCAATTCAACAGAAGCAAGCCCATCTTCACCGGGGGCAATGACTGGTTCCTTGTCGAGAATCGCATTCACAAAATTTTGCATGAGTGTGGCGTGTGGAGCAGCCGCATTCGTCACCGGAATGTCAACATTCCAAACCTCAGGTTTCATGAATCCTATCTTTGACGTCTTGCTATGCTCAAGCATGCAACTCTCATTGCGAGTAAATTCAATCCGATCATTCTCCAACACAATCTTGCCTCTCGTGCCGGCAATTTCAAATCGATTCGAACCAGGGGCCTCTCCGGTTGAAGAGATAAAAACACCAGTCGCACCGTTGGGATATTCCAGATATGCCGTCACGTTGTCCTCGACCTCAATGTTATGATACCGTCCCAATTGGACAAAGCTACGGACCTTTGAAGGCATCCCACACAACCACTGAAGTGCATCGAGCTGATGAAGGCATTGATTCAACAAGACCCCGCCACCCTCCCCTTTCCAAGTCGCCCGCCATCCACCACTCGAGTAGTAGGCCTCGGTGCGATACCAATCAGTAATGATCCAATTAATTCGAACAATCTCGCCGAGCTCTCCGTCTTGAATCAGTTTTCGAATCTTCGCATAGCGAGGCTCCGTTCTGAGTTGAAACATTCCGGCAAATACGAGGTCGGATTTTTCCTTACTCTTTGCGATCAAGCGTTCGGCATCCGCCTTGTGGGCTGAAATCGGCTTCTCGACCATCAAATGAACCCCGGCATCCAAAGCAGCCAGGCCCAGAGACGTATGTTGATAATGAGGCGTCGCTACGACAACTGCATCAATCTCTCCCGAACGGATAAGCGCTTCCCCATCACTATGAATCGCCAATGGTTTATAGGACTCAAGCTTCTGCGGTGAGGGGCTACAGACGGCCACCAACTCAGCGCGCTTCACTTCCCCCTTCATCAGGTAATCAGCATGGTATTTGCCCATATTCCCCATGCCAATAATGCCAATGCGAACCTTGTCCATACTTACCTATTCCTCTTGATTGGATTACTAAAATTGCTTCACTAAATTATCGACGGTCACTTTTCATCCCCGCAAGACGAAACTTAAGACCCGACACGTTTTGTTAAGGAAAAACCACTCTTAACAAAACAGAGGTAGATCTCCTCAAAAAAGTAGTCTAGACTCCCGACCATTGAGGAACGAGCAGGAAATCACTCCTTCTCCTCTTCAATGACAGGAGACTGATCATCTGAAACGATGAAAACAGCCGAAGAACTCTACAAGAGTATCCGAAAGCCGATGCCTCCTCCGGGAAAAACGCATCGGGATAAGACAAAGTACAACCGAAAAAAGAAACACAAACAACGTGATGGCTACTGGCAAGGACCGCGGCCCTATTCGGGGCCCGGTTAGCTAGTCATCGGATGATCCTACCCTTACCGCCCCTTGCCCCACTCCCTCTCACTGGCCGCAAATGCCCTCGGACTTCGCCCCACTTTCTTCTTGAAAACCGCACTCAAGTACTCCGGACTTGAATACCCCACTTTCTCGCTTATCTCTGCAACGGTCAATTTCGACTCAACCAGCAATTCCTTGGCTTTCCGCAGGCGAATCGATTGAATCTCCTCATATGGCGAACGCCCGAGCAACGCGCGGAACCGCCGTTCTAGAAGCGTTCGAGACACCGGAACAAACTTGAGGATATCCCCAACGGAAATTCGCTCTAAGGCATGTGATCGAATGAATCGCAGTGCTTTAGATACGGCTGGATCCCCTACCGCGACAACATCTGTTGAATGCCGCACAGCTACCCCCGTTGGTGCAATACGATGCATGCTAGTGGCTACCTCGTGTCCATTCATCATCTTATCGAGTAGTCCCGCCGCAACAAATCCTGAACGCCGTGGATTCGGAATCACACTCGAGAGTGGCGGATCACACAAATTGCAAAGCAACTCATCATTGTGCTGCCCAATCACCGCAACGTCCTCTGGCACCCGGAGGGAAAGTTCACGACACACATCCAGCACTTGTTGCCCACGAATGTCATAGCACGCCATCACTCCGACAGGTTTCGGCAGGCTCAATAACCAACGGGAGAGCTTGCGTTTTTCCCGATTCCAATCCTCGAGATCTTCCTTCCGCGAATGGTAGACTGAACACGAATACCCCAGCTCCGCCAAGTAAGCCTTGAAATGCGCTGCATGGTCAAACGACCAGCGAAATCGGCCATCGCCACAAAAGGCAAAATGCTGCAATCCTCGCTCAACCAAATGCTCTCCCGCAAGCTGTGCCACCCCTTGACTCGATGAAATCACCCCAGGATACCCCAAACCACACCCCGAGGCGCTGAGATTAACCACCGGCCTGCCAGTAGCAGCAACCGCCATCTCGATGCTTCGGTTCTCGATTCGAGCAAGGATCCCCTGCCCCCGCCAACGAGCGAGCCACGTTGGGGCTGTCGCCCCACGCCCGTGTTCAGTCAGGTGCAAGGCCCAATCCCCATGCTGCTTAAGATAGTCCCGAATCCCCTGCAATAGTTCCCGACTATAGTGATTGGAGGTCTCAATCAATAAGGCAACCGAGGGTCGCTTATGGGATGGTTCCAATGGTGGTTTCGGCCGACTCATAAATCAATCTCACCAAACGGCAATCGCCGCAAACTCACAAGTAAAATACGGATATGCATATTGGAGATTCACGATTCATATCCTACATTCTGGGCCTAACCAGCCGTCACCGCCCGTCTTGGTGAAGAAAAAGACTTCGCTAAGACGGGATTGCGGCTACACTTGATGCCCGTTTCAAGAAACATGAAAAGACACCATTCTATTACCCGCCCATTTCTTGCGGCAGCCCTCTTGCTTGGAGCGGCTTCAGCCTTTGCTCAATCCAAAAACGGTGACGGTAGCGTCACAATTTCAGGTGACCTTCAAACTTGGCACAAAGTGACGCTAAGCTTGTCAGGACCGTTCGCCAAAGAAGCCGATACGTCTCCGAATCCATTCACCGATTATCGGATGACGGTTTCATTCACCCACGAGTCAGGCAGCCCAAGCTATTCTATCCCGGGCTACTTTGCCGCCGATGGGAAGGCGGCCCATAGCTCGGCCGATGCCGGTAACCAATGGCGTGCCCACCTCTCTCCGGACACGGACGGTCGCTGGGACTACTCGATTGCGTTTTCCCAAGGAAAGAATGTCGCCCTCGCGCAGGAAACCTCGGGAACATCAGTCCCGCCCTACGATGACATCAAAGGGAGCTTTAAGATTTCAGCATCAAACAAAACCGGCCGCGACTTCCGAGGCAAAGGCAGACTTCAATACGTTGGCGAGCGTTATCTCAAATTCGCAGGGACCGGGGAATATTTCCTGAAGGCTGGCCCCGATGCCCCCGAGACCTTGCTGGGCTACCAAGACTTCGACAATACCATCGCTCGCAAAAAGAAGGTCCCGCTAAAGGCCTGGGCGCCCCATCTCTCAGATTGGAAAGAAGGCAATCCCACCTGGAAGAACGGTAAGGGCAAGGGCCTTATCGGCGCGCTTAACTACCTGGCATCGAAAGGATGCAACTCATTCTCGTTCCTCCCCTACAATGCCGGCGGTGACGGTGACAACGTCTGGCCGTTCATACAACGAGACGACAAGACTCACTACGATTGCTCAAAGCTCGATCAATGGGGCATCGTTTTCGACCATGCACAATCAATCGGGCTCTATCTTCATTTCAAGCTCCAGGAAAATGAAATCGATGATAACCGCCGTGGACATGACCGCAAGCCCGCCACTATCAAAGAATCACTCGATGGCGGCAAACTTGGGAACGAACGAAAACTTTATTGCCGGGAAATAATCGCGCGGTTCGGTCACGCACTGGCCCTGAATTGGAACCTCGGTGAGGAAAACACCCAAACCACAGAGGAGCAAGAAGCGATGGCCGGCTATCTCAAAGCGGTGGATCCATACGACCACCACATCGTCGTCCATACCTTTCCACAGGATCAGAATTCGGTCTACCCCCCTCTCCTAGGGCCCCAATCAAATCTCACGGGAGCCTCGCTTCAAAACGGCTGGGACCGCACGCATGAACGAACCGCAACATGGATTCGAGAATCTACGGGCGCCGGGAAAACCTGGGTTGTCGCTAACGATGAGCAAGGCCCAGCCAGTCAAGGAGTCCCGCCCGATCCTGGGTATGAGGGTCACAAAGAAAAGGGCACCGAAGGTGCTATCAAGCACGACCTTCACGATATCCGAAAGTACACACTCTGGGGCAACCTCATGGCCGGCGGTGCCGGCGTCGAGTATTACTTTGGATATCAACTCGCTCAGAATGACCTGATTTGTGAAGACTTCCGCAGTCGTGATCGCTCTTGGGACTATTGTCGAATTGCGCTTGAATTCTTCAAAGACCAAAAAATTCCATTCTGGAAGATGAATTCAGCCGACGAGCTCGTTGGAAATCCAAAGCACGAGAACACTCGCTTCTGTCTCGCCCAATCCGACGAAGTCTACCTGGTCTACCTCCCCGAAGGCGGCACAGCAGAACTCGATCTTTCAGACACAAAGGGTCGGTTTCAGATTCGCTGGTTTGATCCTCGCGAGGGAGGTCGCCTGAGGCTTGGAAATACGCGAAGGGTGCGTGGTGGTCGAAAAATTTCGCTCGGCACGCCTCCAAACCGTCCGAATCAAGACTGGATAGCAATCGTTCGAAAATAGGCAGGAATCGGTTTTCACCGACATTGCTTTTCTTTCAGATTGAGGCCTTCACACGAAACCACAGGATGTATCGTGGCGAACGGATTGGAAGGGGCTAATTTCTGATTGCGAACAAGCCCCACTGGGTGTCCAGTGGGGCTTTGTTGTTGGGTTCTAGAATCCGCCCAAGCGCTTCAAGAACTGATCAGAGCTTTCCTCATTGGATTATTTCGGTATTTTTGCAAAAAATTCGGAAGGGATTCACCGAAGACAAAATGGAACCCCAACAGAATCTAATCCCTGCCCATGCCAAAGCCACCGAGAAAGCCTCGCACCTCCGCAGTCATCGCTGCCGTTCTCTTACTTGTCGCAACCATTAGCCTGATCAGCACCCTTTCGGCACTCATTCAAGGGAAGGCGCACGCACCCCAATTTTCTGCCCCAGGTTCATTCACCTCCGAAATCAAAGAACCGGGACGCTACTATCTCTGGAATCACTACAAGACTTACTTCGATGGCAAATCGGTTAAGAGACCCAAAAAGTTTCCGAACGACCTCCGCGTCTTGATTCAGGATTCGGAGGGCACTGAAATCCCCCTTAATCTCGATAATGGTCAATCATGGAGCATCGGCAATCACGGTAAGATCAGTATCGGATATATCGAATCGCCCGGCGATCAATCGATACAAATCTCAATCACCGGCTCTGCTAAAAAGAACCCGATTCTCTCATTCGCTCCCGCAGATATGGGCAACGACCTTTGGATCGCTTTTCGCGGTCTGCTTGTCACCCTCATCGGAGTTGTTCTTGGGCTTCCACTCCTCGTCTGGGTTCTCTTTTTCTCCCGCTCTTAGTGAACGAACGAAGGAATTCTGTCAGCAGGCTCTTCTTAGTCGACGAAGACTAACTCGTTCGACATCAAGAGAACCTGACTCAAGCGCGCCACTGGTGACAAGACAGGAATGGGGTCCTGGGGCCCTTCAAAATCCTCGCGTGAATCCCAATATCTCCGATCCGACAGGAGCGGTGATTGGGGCGTTCTTATCTTCACTCGCCAGTCAAACGAATCGTGACTGACATTCTCTCTTGCGTTCACCACAAAATCCAATGTGTCGCCCGCCTCAAGTTCGATTCCACTAGCATTCACGTCAAAAGCTCCGTCAAGAAGATCCCAGGAATCGATAACCCCGTCTCGAGAGGACACGACAAAGGCACGAATCCCATCCCCGCTATCACTCGAGTGCTTTAGCTTCCCTTCAATGTTAAACTCACTGGCATAGGGCGCCGTCCATCGCCGGATAACAGAAAGGCTCTTCCCTGTTCCCGGATGCCCTCCATTCTGCGTCAGGTGAGCCCAATCTAAAATGGCGTCAGGCAGCGTTTCTCCTCCTCGCCAACTGCGCTTGGTAAATAAGTCAAAAGGAGTAAACGCCGTCGTCCGACCAATCTTGGAATCAACCCTTCCGTATCCATATTGCCAATCGCTTCCTTGATTTACCGATTGCTCATCGCCTGATTGAGAGGCAAGGAACTCACGAGCGAACCGTAATTCCTCTCGACTCGGATGCCGCTGCAGCACCTGCTGAAACAACGCGATAATCTCTTCCTCTGGATCCTTTAGATTTCGTACTCCAATCGTTCGTTCTAAATTGCGGGCGAGATCTTGCACAAAGGGACTATTCACCATAAAGAGCGCTTGCTGGGGCACAGTGGTTTCAAATCGCCCCGAGCTGCTACTATCCGGACTCGCCAGGTCAAAGGTCCTAAAGCTGTCTCTTATACACATCTCCGAGCCCACGAGACCTCTCTACATCTC
>CAJXVR010000264.1 GCA_913061285.1 uncultured Verrucomicrobiota bacterium
GCAGCGTCAGATGTGTATAAGAGACAGCTCCCACGCCCACTCACCCCCCTAAAAACTCAACAGAACGAAAATTGCCTTCTTTTTTGAATTTGACTGCCATAGGTGTGGACCGGTAGTGTGCCGCGCTTAATTTAGCCGTTTGGCCAGTAGACATGTTCGCCCATATTCGTAAGCACCAACAGTGGTTATTCATCCTGATCATCGCAGTCGTGGTGGTCTCTTTTGTCATCTTTTTCACCCCTAGCGTTCAATACGACAATTTCGGTAGCTCCGGCAGCTCCGACATTATGGGATCAATTGATGGACGACCGATAGCTCGTAAAGAGTTCATCAACGCTTACCAGGAAGTGTTGCTACGATTCCTCATGGCCACTGGGCAATGGGCGGATGAAACCGATTCTAGTCGATTCGGCTTCGATCCGGAGCAAGAAACGCCTAGCCGCCTCCTCCTCTTAGAGAAAGCGAAAGAGCACGGCATTCAAGTATCAGATGAGGCGGTTGCAAAATGGATCGTCACGGCGTTCAAAGACCCGGCCACGAACAAATTTCGTAAAGAGCTCTACGACAACATGATGACCAACGGGCTCGCCCAGCGTCGCATGACCGAAGAAGACTTCCAGCGCTTCGCAAAGAATCAGATCGGCGTCAGTCAGCTCACCTCCCTCGTCGGGATGAGCGGTGATCTTGTAAGCCCTCGGGAAGCCGACCTTCTCTATCGCGAGGACAATCTCCAAGCCAATACCCAGGTCGTCTTCTTCTCGTCGACAAATTTCGCCAATTTAGGTCAGGATCTTGAAGGGCTCGAAACCTTCTACACCAATCGCATGGCCCTCTATCGCACCCCCGATAAACGGAAGATTAATTATCTAAAGTTCGCCTCGACTAACTACCTCGCTGAAGCGGAAACGAAACTTGCCGGAATCACGAATATCACTGAGATGGCAAGCCTCATCTACACCGAGAAAGGCACCAATTCTTTCACGGACAACGGAGTCGTTTTGAGCGAAGAAGCAGCGCTCGAACAAATCAAGAATGAAGAGCTCGAAAAAGTCGGACTGACCATCGCTAAAGAAAAGGCACTTGAATTCGCCAAAGAGCTGTTCGACATCGAACCGATGAAGGCCGAGAGCCTTCCCCAACTCGCCACGACAAAAGGATTCACGGCCGAAGTCTCCGAAGAATTCACTGAGAGCCAACTGATTCCGAACCTCGGCGTTCAATATCAGCTCACTCGTCAGGCCTTTCAGCTAACCGACGAAGAGCCTTTCACCACACCTTTCCTTGCTCAAGATGGCGTTTATATCGTGTCGTTGAACAGTATCATCCCGAGTTCCATCCCTTCGCTGGATGAAGTCCGAGGTCGAGTCACCGTTGATTTCTATCAGCAAAAATCCCTCGAGTCTGCTCGAGAAGCAGCCAACACATTCCACGAAACGCTGACCTCCCAGCTTGCCGAAGGAAAGAGTTTCGACGCGATCTGTGATGAAGCAGGATACGATCGAAAGCAGATGGCTCTCTTCTCAATGAGCACGCAGAACTATAGCGGAGATCGGCGGGCTGACATTAGTAGCCTCAAGAACCTCGCGTTCGCCCTTGATGTAGGAGAAGTGAGCCAAGTCTCGTCAACCCGAGACGGAGCGATGATCCTCTACGTCAATAGCTTCGTTGAGGCTCGAGAAGAGGATGTGGAAAAGGAACTCCCCGATTTCACCGAAACGCTCCGACGAACCCGCCGTTCTGAAGCCTTCTCAGAATGGTTGGTGCAAGGACAGTCTAGCATGAACTTTGCGACCGCAAGTGACGAGAGCGAGACCGGAGCAGGTGACGCAAACAATTGATAGTGCCAAACTAATCACACTTTTCGTTAGAAAAGGGAAACACCGCGAGGCTGTTTCCCTTTTTCTTTCTCGACGTTGATAGAATCGCCTCGGCATGCCAGAAACCCCAGAATATCCCCATTCGACCGTGCCCAAAGCCCCTCATCCGATCATCAAACTTTCGGCCCCAGAGCACCACGCCTTCTGGAAACTCCCCGTTCTATTCGAACAGGACGGGCTACTCGCGCTCGAAAAACCATCGCACCTCTTGGTTTCACCCGAAAAACAAAGAGCAGACGATCCCGTGCTCACGAAGTGCCTTCAACAAGATGTCTCAAAGGGCGCAAAGTGGGCCCAAGAACGCGGTTATTCGTTCATCGATCTTTTGTATTCCATTGATTTTGAAGCTACCGGAGTGGTCTTGTTTGCTACCAACAAGAGCGCCTTTACCGAGTTCAAGAACCACATCGGCTCACGACAAATGGCTTTCACCTTTCTCGTTCTCGTTCACGGGCATCCCCCTGAAGATGAGTTTTCTGCCGAGCTCAAGGTAGCGCCCCATCCTGCTCGAGAATGGATGATGCGGGTTCACCGAACCAAGGGAAAACAATCGATCACGGACTGCACCGTCTTGGAACGCTTCCGGACCTGTTCCCTCGTCGAGTGCCGCACTCAAATGCTCCGGCCTCACCAAGCTCGGGTCCATCTTCAGTTTGCCGGCTTTCCTGTCGTCGGTGATGCCCTTTATGGCGGTGAACTGCTATTGCTATCTCAATTAAAGCGAAAGTATCGCAGCAAAAAGGCCTCACCAGAAAAACCACTGATCGATCGAGCAGCCGTGCATCTTGCGACGCTTCAATTCAAACATCCTACGGCCGATAAGGAGTACCGCATCGAATCTGAACTCCCGAAGGATTTCGCGGTGACGTTGAAATTCTTACGCCAATTCAGCCTCTAATAGGCAGAATCTAGTTTCGGGAATCTCCTGAGGCCCCGATATCGAACTCATCGTCCTCAATCTCTCGTCGCGTTCTTCGCGAGAGGCGCAATCGAACAAATCCATAGACTAAGTAGGCAGTGAAGAGTGCCGGCAAGATAACCGGCAAGATCTTGTTCTGAAGCACGAGGATCAATCCAATAAAGAGCACAGCAATAGCGCTCTTTAAGAACGTACTCCGCGTTCGAAATCCAACACTCTTAAAGGACGGATACCGCACTTCACTGATCATCATGATTGATAGAAAGATCATGATGACAGGTAATACATAGCGCCAATATCCCGTAGTGAAGGTAGTCTCATCAATCCAAAGGATAAAAAGGGTCAGAGACGCGACTAAACCGGCAGCCGCAGGAATCGGAAACCCCAAGAATTCCTTGGTTGAATCCCCATCGGGTTCAGCCGCAAGACAATTAAATCGAGCCAGCCGCAATGCACCGCAAATCAAATAGATCGATGCGATAAACCAGCCAATCTCAGGACTTTCAACAAAGACGTCCTTCAGAACGATTCGATGAACGAGGAACGCCGGCGCGACACCAAACGAAACAATGTCGGCAAGCGAGTCAAATTCACGTCCAAACGGGCTTTCTAAGCCCCCCATCCGAGCCACACGGCCATCCAGTAGATCGAAGAGACAGGCCAGCAAGATGAAGAACAGGGCACGATAGATCATCGTGGTGAAGTCAGATTTCAGAGGATCCGCCTGCACGATATTGGTCAGAGCGACAAATCCGCAGAAGAGATTGCCCGCGGTCATCAAGTTCGGAAGCATGTAAATCTTCAAGCGCGCATCTGTGGAGCTAATCACATGCGCCACGGGATTCCGCTTGGAAATCGCCCGTTCTTCCTTGGGCTTCGTCTGTCGTTTTTCCATTTCGAGACCTCAAGCATAAGGCAAGCGTGATCAATGGAAAGTGGAAATCCCCCGCGCCTCGTCATTCCCGCACCACGAGCGATCCTCCAGGCGCGCAACGTAAAAGATCATTCCAGGGCCACTCGAGGCCACATTCGTCTTGAGTTGCCTCCGCCCCTTGGACAAGCTTCCCCAATGGCAGATGGAGATTTTGATATCAGCTACACCGCCAAGCTCGCGCGCATCCAACTCACAGATGAGGAACAACGCGAATACGGCACGCAGTTGGCTGAAGTGTTGCAATACGTCGAGAAGCTCAAGGAGCTTGATGTTGACGGGGTTTCCCCGACAGCTCATCCAGTCCCCCTGACCAACGTCACTCGGCCCGATGAGGTTCGCCCATCGCTCCCTACCGATGAAGCCCTGAGTAACGCGCCTGCGCAAGCAAACCAGCTCTTCTTGGTTCCCAAGATTGTTGATTAGTCCCATCGAGAGCAAGCCCAGTACAATCCATGCTCAATCAACTCACCCTCACCGAAGCACAAACAAAGCTTCGCTCCCAAGAGATTACATCGACAGATCTGACAAAGGCTTGCTTGAGTCAGATTTCGGCGAGCAACGACGACTACAATGCTTTTCTCAGCACAGATACCGAGGGAGCGCTCGCTGCCGCGGCAAATGCCGATCAAGTCTTTCGCTCAGGAGCGATCCCAGACGACGCGCCGCTCCTAGGAATCCCACTGGCTCTCAAGGACAACATGGCCGTCAAGGGGGCCCCACTCACCTGTGCGTCCAAGCTACTTGAAAACTTCATCTCACCCTACGATGGCACCGTTTCAGAAAAACTGAAGGCCGCCGGAGCCGTCCTCCTCGGACGCTTAAACCTGGACGAATTTGCCATGGGCAGCTCCACCGAAAATTCCGCCTTTGGCCCGGCCAGAAACCCCTGGGATCTCAAACGAACGCCCGGAGGCTCTTCCGGAGGCTCAGCCGTCGCCGTCGGCGCCGATCAGTGCATTGCAGCCCTCGGCTCCGACACTGGAGGCTCAATCCGCCAACCGGCCGCTTTTTGTGGCTGCGTCGGACTTAAGCCCACCTATGGACGGGTTTCCCGATATGGCTTAGTCGCTTTCGCCTCGTCCCTTGACCAGATCGGCCCTGTCACAAAAACTGTCGAAGATGCCGCCCTATTGCTGAATACAATCGCGGGTCACGATGGCCGCGATTCGACAAGCGTCCCAGAAAACGTTCCTGATTTCACTGCAACGCTCAACCAGGACATTAAGGGAATGAAGATCGGCCTCCCCAAGGAGTATTTCATCGAGGGTCTCGATCCAGCAGTGAAGGCGGCCATTGAATCGAGTATCGAGACCTACCGCAGCCTTGGGGCCGAAATCAAAGAAGTTTCATTGCCGCATTCCGAATTTGCCATCGCTGCCTACTACTTGATCGCCACCGCTGAAGCGAGTGCCAATCTGGCTCGCTTCGAGGGCATCCGCTACGGACGACGTGTCGACGGCGATGATCCCTTCACACTCAATTCACGAACCCGCGGTCAAGGATTCGGGCCTGAAGTCAAACGACGCATTATTCTCGGAACCTATGCCCTGAGCTCAGGCTACTATGACGCCTACTACCTGAGAGCCCAGAAAGTGCGCACGCTGATTCCGAGAGGACTTTCTCAAAGCTTTCACCGACGTTGATCTCCTCTTGACGCCAACCACACCATCACCGGCGTTTCTCATTGGTGAAAAAATCTCAGATCCGCTTCAAATGTATCTCCTTGATATTTTTACGATCTCAGCCAATTTGACCGGCATGTGTGGGATCAGTCTCCCTTGCGGCTTTTCAGAGAATCCCCGCCTACCGATTGGGCTCCAGCTCCTCGGAAAACCCTTCGGAGAGGCTCCCCTGCTTCAAGCGGCAAACGCATTCGAGCAAGCAACGACCTGGCATCAAGCGAGACCAAGCACGAAATAGGCCCGCGGCCGGCGCGCGATCCTCTCCAGAGCAAACTTCCACCGGGCAAGGCCACGAGAGAATCCATTGCGCCAGCTTGAGCGCTTGATATAGTGACCCGCAGCTGGGCCCAGGCCAAAATGAAACACTCCCGTGCATTCACCCTAATCGAGCTCCTTGTTGTGATCGCAATTATTGCGATCTTAGCTGGAATGCTCCTACCGGCGCTCGGGAAAGCAAAAGAGAACGCAAAACGAATCTCGTGCCTCAACAACCTCCGCCAGTGGGGTACAGGGATGCTTCTCTATACCCTCGACAACGGGGACCAGCTTCCCGACGAGAAACTACGATCAGGAGATGACTGGCAAGACGCTTTCCATCCGGACAGCCAAGGCGCTTGGCCAACCCAACTTCCCCTAACGATGGGTATTCCCGGCCTTCCCGACTACGCAAGCGAGTGGCTCAAGACTCAGGAGAACCGTTTTTATACCAAGAGTTCGCTCTTTCATTGCCCCAGTGCCCGCTTCAACGATGAAAAATTCTCCAAGCCTCAATACACGCTCGCCGTGAATTCAAAGCTCGTGAGGAATGGAAGGATCGTCAAAATGACTGCGATCCAACAAGCCTCACTCACCGTTCTGATGCTTGAATCAGGAGCCCCGGACGAGCCTAAGGCCCATCCCGAGCAAACGAATTACAACGGACAACCCAACGTCTTCGCCTCTCGATTCGCAGCCCGCCATAATCGATCAGGCAACCTTATCTTTGCCGATGGACACGCCGAGAATCATCGCATCAACAATGTCATTAGCGAACGAGGGAACGCGATCACGCCACAGACAACTCTGATTTGGACACCGGATCCCCGGAGCAATCCAAACTAGAGCGAAACGAAACCGGCAACGGAGACGTATCGCGCCGATGTCTCATATAGGGGGGGGCAATTGTCACAATATTAGTCTTTCCAGGGTCAAGGCGCGCCCAGACAATCCCTCTGCGTGCATCATGGGCATTGAAATCGAACGAAAGTTTCTCGTACGCAACACCGATTGGAAGACATTGGTCGCTGCGAGTCATTCCTGCACCCAAGGCTACATCGCCTTAGAGGGATCAGGATCCGTCCGCGTACGAGTGCTCGGCAACAAGGGCTTCCTTACCCTCAAAGGCCCGCGTATTGGCCTAAGGCGCACTGAATTCGAATACGAAATCCCGAAAGCTGAAGCTGAAGTCCTCCTTGAATCTTTCTGCGACGAGGCCCACATTTCCAAAATCCGCCACGAAGTCAACTACGGCGGCAACGTGTGGGAAATCGATGAATTCACCGGAGAGAATGCTGGCTTGACCCTGGCAGAAGTAGAACTAGATCAAGAGGATCAATCCGTATCGCTCCCGGATTGGATCGGGAAAGAAGTTTCCGAGGACGAACGGTTCTTCAACGCTCGCTTGGCCAGGCACCCCATCACCACCTGGCTAGCCAAGCCAGACAACGACTAAGACAAAAAAAAGCGGACCCGCTATCGCGAGCCCGCTCAAGACCATTCCCTTTTCAGGTATGGCTGAAGTCTTTCAGTAAGACCTTATTCTTCTGACTTTGGAGCCTCAGCATCGGCTGCGTCGTCTTGGCCAGCAGGAACATCAACGAGACGATCTTCACCGTCTTCGTCTTCAGCTCCTTCGTCACCAACAGCGTCAAACGCATGTTGCAGAGCAACCAAGTCTTCGCCTGGCTTCAGAGAATCCAAGGCTGCTTGCTCGGCTTGCAACTGCTCGTTTGAGTAGTTGGCTGCTTTGATCGAGAGACCGATTCGACGATCTGATTTGTCGATCTTGATCACTCGGGCGGTCACATCTTGACCAACCTTCAACGCGTTCTTGATCTTATCAACGCGATCCTCACTCACCTGAGAGATGTGAACGAGACCATCGATGTCGTGCTCAAGCCCGATGAAGGCACCAAAGCTCGCCAACTTCGTCACATTGCCGGAAACAAGATCTCCAACTTTGTAGAACTGGTCGATGTTGGACCAAGGATCTTCAGAGAGTTGCTTCACACCAACAGAAATCCGTTGGTTCGGTTTGTCGATTTCTAGGACAACTGCCTCGATTTCCTCGCCCTTCTTCAGAACTTCAGAAGGATGATTGATCTTGCGGGTCCAAGAGATATCAGAAACGTGAATCATGCCGTCAAGACCCTCTTCCAATTCGATGAAGGCACCATAACTGGTAAGGTTACGGATCTTGCCCTTGACGGACGTCCCTGGAGGATATTTCTCCAAGGCTTCATCCCAAGGATTGGCTTCCAATTGGCGGATACCCAAGGAGATCTTTTGCTCTTCCTTGTTGATCCCGAGAACAACGGCCTCGATATCTTGATCGACTTGAAGCACATCGGATGGCTTTGCAATCCGCTTGGTCCAAGAAAGCTCGGTCACGTGTACCAAGCCTTCGACACCGGGTTCCAACTCGATGAAAGCACCGTAAGGGACCAGATTGACAACGCGGCCTTTGACCGTCGCGCCGACAGGATACTTGGTATCGATTTCGTCCCAAGGATTCGCGAGCTTTTGCTTGAGGCCCAAGCTGACACGTTCCTTCTCGTAGTTGATGTCGAGGACGACAACGTCGATCTCTTGACCCACCTTGAGCAACTCGGAAGGATGATTGATCCGTCCCCAACTCATGTCGGTGATGTGCAAGAGTCCGTCCAAGCCGTTTAGATCGATAAACGCACCGAAGTCGGTGATATTCTTGACCGTTCCCTTGCGGATATCGCCAGGGGTCATCTCTTCCAACAACTTGGCACGCCGTTCGGCACGCTCTTGTTCAATGAGCTCTCGGCGAGAAAGAACGATGTTCTGTCGCTCGCGATTGATCTTAACGACCTTGTATTCGTAGGTATTGCCAACGAACGTATTGAGATTCTTTGGAGGAATGACATCAATCTGCGACGCCGGCAAGAATGCCTCAACACCGATATTGACCAATAGACCACCCTTCACAACCGCCTTAACGCGACCGGAAATCGTTCCGCCTTCGTTACAGATTGTGAGGATCTTCTCCCAGTTTTCTTTAAATTCAGCCTTTTCTTTCGAAAGGATGACCATGCCCTCACGGTTCTCCAATCGTTCGATTAAGACATTGACCTCATCTCCCACCTTGACTTCAGAAATATCGTCGAACTCAGATCCGGGAACTGACCCTTCACTTTTATAGCCGATATCGACCAAGACTTCTTTTGGGCGCACCTCAATGATGATGCCTTTGACAATTTCGCCTGCAGCAAAGCGCATATCGGCCTGCTGCATCGCTTCTTCCATTGTAAGCATAACGGAATTCTAACCGCCGCAATTGTTCTTCCACCCTTCGAACTCAGACCTCTTTGGTCTACAATGAGCCCGGGAAATTTATCCTAGGAGGGAACAAGGGGCGAAGTTAGACGTGATAATGTGTTTGTTTTTGGTTTCAACTTACCGCCTATCTCGAACAAGTCGCACTCACGACCTTTAAGCGGAACGACGAAAATAGGGTCATTTTTTACGAAATCAAGGGCCAAATAAAAAAGATTCTCACTCCCAATGGTCCCAAGGGGCCCAACTAAACGGAATACATTCCAACCACATGGTAACTCGAATCAGCATCCTCATCTTCAATCAGGTTGAAATCCTGGATTTTGCCGGTCCACTGGAAGTTTTTAACACCGCTCGCCAGTTCTGGAATGGCCCACCGCCACAGATTGAACTCGTGGCTCCGGATCACGAATCGATCAGAACCGTCGGGAACATGCGCGTCCACCCAGACCGTCACCTCAACGATTGCCTCCATACCGATCTCCTCGTCGTCCCTGGAGGAGCCGGTACGCGACCGCTCCTCGAACAGGAGGCAACGATCGCCTGGATTCGTGAACGGGCTCGCCAGTCGATCCTGACCCTCTCGATTTGCACCGGAGCTCTTCTCCTGGGGCGAGCTCGCCTCCTCGATGGGAGAAACGTCACGACACATCATTCCGCTTTCGATGAACTCCGTACGATCGTTCCCTCTGCAACAATCCAGAGCCGGCAACGGTATGTCGACACAGGTAAGATTATCACCGCTGCAGGCATATCGGCAGGGATCGATGCAACCCTATACACCGTTGCGAAAATCAATGGCAGAGGAACAGCCATGAAAACAGCAGTGGAAATGGAATACGACTGGCAATAGTTTTTTTTCGAGGGCACACAATTCCCAGCCAAAAGCGTCACGATTGTGGGGAGCAGCGCCCTCGATCGCTGCAGCCGACTGGCAGCGCCAACATTGCCCTCGACTCAAGGAAACGGGGCAGCCATATTTTTCACATGCCCAAGAAAATGACCAAAAAACGCAAGGTTCTGATCGTCACCGATGATGCGGGGGAGTCATTCGAAATACTCTACGCCAAATATCGCTTTCTCGAGGCCGGGTTTACTCCGGTGATCGCCGCGAGCCAAAAGAAGAAGATCAATGGCGTGATTCACGACTTTTATCCCGGATGGAACACCTATATCGAAAAGCCAGGCTACCTCATCCAAGCTGATAAGGCTCTTGCCGATATTAAAGCGAAGGACTACGAAGCACTCCTTCTCATTGGCGGCCGCGCCCCGGAATTTCTCCGACACAACGCAGCCCTCATCAAACTGGTCAAAGAATTCGACAAGAAAGGCAAGTGGCTCTTCGCCATTTGCCATGGCATCCAAGTCTTGCTTGCGGCTGGACTCGGGAAAGATCGCAAGGTCACCTGCTACGAAAACGTCCGTTTTGAAGTTTCCCAAGGAGGCGGAAAATGGATCGACAAACAAAGCGTTGTCGATGGCAATTGGATCACAGCTCAAACCTGGGAAAGTCACGCCGAGTTTTATCGCGATATTTTCGAGCAAATCGACAGCAAAATCGGGCAAGCTTAGAACCTCCCCCCTTTTTAGCCAGGGACCATCCATGGGTATCAGTCCAAAGGCCTTTGCTAAGATGAGCGAACGACTCTCATCGGGAGAGACGCGCTCACCGGCAAGCGGACCAGCAAACCAATCCATGGGTAGCGGCCCCGTCCGAATCTTAGGCATCGACCCTTCGCTTCGCGGGACCGGATTTGGACTCATCACAGCGAGGGGACAAAAAATGGAGTATCTCGACTCCGGCACCATTGTCTGCCCGAGAACATGGCCCCACTCGAGGTGCCTCCTCAAAATCTTTGAAGGCCTTTCTGACGCCATTCAAGCCCACTCTCCCGAGGTATGCGTGATCGAAGGACTCTTCTTCGCCAAGAATTCAAAAACCGCCCTCGTCATGGGCCAGGCCCGAGGGGCCTGTATGGTTGCGGCCAGCCGCGCCGGACTTCCGATTTACGAAATCGCAGCAAGAAAAGTAAAGCAAGCGATTGTCGGATTCGGAGGCGCCCAGAAGATCGCAGTCGCGAAAATGGTTGAGCGAATGCTTGAGCTCAAGGAGACTCCCAGTCCCGATGCCGGAGATGCCCTTGCCCTCGCGATGACCTTTACTTTGGAATCACGGTCGCGGATCGCAAAACCAATCGAACGAATTTAGCGCCACTCTCGAAATCTCATGATAACCCACTTGTCGGGGACCATTGTCGAATCCAGCCCAGCCCAGGTCATCATCGATGTCCAAGGGGTTGGCTACGAACTGCAGATCCCGACCTCATCGTTTTCCAGCCTACCAGCGGCAGGAAAGAAGGCTCAAATCTTCACCCACCTTGCCATCCGAGACGACGCCCACATCCTTTATGGCTTCGCCACCGCCAAGGAACGGGAACTCTTCCGACTCCTCGTCCATACCGTGAGCGGAATCGGACCAAGAATCGCGCTCAATGTCCTCAGCGGTATGAGTCCTCGCGATTTCTCATTGGCCGTGCGAGAAGCGAATACGAAGCGACTCTCGCAAATCTCCGGCCTAGGAAAGAAAACCGCAGAGCGAATCGTCGTGGAATTGAAAGACAAACTTGCCACCACGACCCTATGGGAATCCAGTGTCAATGAGGAGTCCGATGAAACCACCAACGGTGTCGCCCAAGACGCTATCGCCGCTCTCACCGCGCTCGGCTACAAGCCTGTCTCTTATACACATCTCCGAGCCC
>CAJXVR010000265.1 GCA_913061285.1 uncultured Verrucomicrobiota bacterium
CGCTCGTCGGCAGCGTCAGATGTGTATAAGAGACAGCCCTGGAAGCGCCTGCTCCACTTGTGCCAAGAGGGTTTCAGCTCGGTCGTTGATCGCCGACGTCTCATCGGATAGGAGCCAAAAGGGGGTCGTTTCTGGCGTGATCGCCTCGTAAGCTTCTCCATTGAAGATGCTCACTAGTTTTCCTGCCTGTTCTTGGTAGGAGGCTGAGCCCTGAACTCCCTTGGTGACTTCGAGGTAGCGCCCTCCGAGAAGATCTGAAACGACTTTGACCGTAGAATCGCTCCAAAGATAGCCGTAATATGGAGCCTTGACGGTGAATTCGACGTAGACGTTCCAAAGCGGATCATCCGCCGGCATGGCCTCAATTTGAGTGATTTCCCCAACGTCAAACCCCATGAGTTTGACTTTGTCTCCCTCCTTCATGCCGTTTGCCGATCGAACGTAGGTGAAGAAAGGGGCTCTTGCGACGAACCAGCCCCGTTTTTCGGCCGTGTGGAGGATGTAGTAGGAAAACGCGGTTAAGAGCAGAATGAAGGCGCCGCCGACGAAAAGCCCCACGACCCGTTCAGCGCGGTTCAGTCTTGTATCGAGGCTCGGAGTGTCTGTGGCGGGCGGCATTTTCTATGGGTCTAACGGAATCCTTAGTGACTTACAATAGTAGGTAAGCAATGAAGAGCGTGTCGATCGAGGCGCAGAGAAGCACACTTTCCATCACGGTTCTTATGGTCGCTGCCGACAGGTGGGCGAGTTCGATGGGACGAACTAAGGCCTCGTAGCAGGAAACAATGCCAATAATGCCACCAAAACTGAAGGATTTGATCGCGAGTAGTATGAAAGATTCCCACGATAGCGCCTCCGTCACCTGGTTGATAAAGGCGGTAGGACTCAGGGCAATGTTTTCGATGAAAATGATGAGATAGGCGAAAAGAAGGGTCATCAAGATGAAATAAATCGAAAGACAGAAGATCGAGAAACCGAATCCCACGACTCGGGGCACAACGATGGAATAGATCTGATCGCGTGAATTGGCTTCGGTGAGTTGTAGCGCACCGGTTGTTCTGGCGCTTGCCAGGTCGATGACTGTGGCTGTTCCAATGACCGAAACCGTAAGAATGCCCATGGCCATTGGGCCTATTTCGTTGATCACGGTGGAAACGAGGATCGTACCAAAGTAATTATGAGCCCCAAGGTCGGTAAAGACTCCGAGCATTTGTCCGACAACGACTGCCCCAAGCCCCGCTGAAAGAACGGTCGCCCATAGGAAAAGTCGGACGCCGCTCTTTGCGACTTGGGCTCGAAGCCCGTGCCAGAGCAGGTGGTTCGGTTCGAGGCTACGCGTAATGAGGGTGGTGAGGGCGATGATCCCCAATTTTATTAGCCCGCTGAATGTCCTGGTAAGATCAAGAGATGCTCTCCCTATCAACGCCAGAGGGGCGTCGATCTCTACACTTTGGAGATTTTTGGAGGTCTCTTGCTCTGGGAAATCGGATTTCATTCGTCCGTTACCGTTCGTTCTTGGGCGCTGCGTTTAATGACCGATATTCGACGAGGTAAAACTAGGCTACGGGGCGCCGGTGGGTCAAAGTGAATCCTCCTTTGGCCAGGCTTGTTCTTGAATAGGAGGAGCTTCTCCTCCCGGAACGGTTTTTTCCATCATGTAAATGACTCGAGCCGTCCCGTCGATAATTTGGTCTGACGAGTCCTGCTGGAATTGCTGACTTAGGATGTTCACAACCTGGTTCCATTGTTCTGGCGGATCTCCGAGATCGCTGAGAGTCATGAGATACTCTTTCCATCGATCGGAAGGAAAACTATCTGGAACGGAGGTCGGTTTCTCCCAGGTGAGCGGGGCACCCGCGGTTAGCAGATTGACCGTTTTACCTGAACTAAGGGTTGCTGGGATAATGTACCACCCATCAATTGTCATTGGGTTTGGGGCAAACATGCTCCAGTATTGGTCGAATTGAATGAATTCGAGGCTCGCTCGGATCGGACCTGGAAGCCTCTCTTTAATCTCCTCGGGATAGTAGAAAATTGTCAAGGAATGCCACACCACGAGTGTTGCTACCAAGTAGCCAGCGATTCGGTTCTTCCAATCGAGAGGCGCCATCTCGAAGGACTTGGATATCCGAGCTTGGCTGAGGGGTTTCCACGGGATTGCGAAACTACAAATCACAAGCGAGAAAATGGGGAAAAGGCCAAGGTTGAGGCAGGCCAAGAATCCAAGGTGAAGCCCAGCGATGAGGAGCAAGCCGAGGCCGCGGATCTTAGTGAGTCCGGTGAAGAGCAGTATGGGGGCGGCAAATTCGATAGCCAATGTGGCATAGGTGAGCGCTTGGAGGAGATTTGGGTAAAGGGTGAGGCTTCGTGTCCATGGCCAAGCGTATTGGTCAATGTGGAGGGTGTACCAAATTGCGGTGCCCTCTTGCCACATCGTGCCTGTTTTTCTTAATGCCCCCATGAAGTAGACTGAAGCGAATTGGATTAGAATCCCTGCCGTCGCGAAGGATGCGAGCCTGTGTTCTTTGTTTTCGTCATGCTCGCCCTTCCTTCTCAGGGGGAAAGGAAGGCGGTAATGCCTATCCAGTGGGAGAAAGAATCCCCAAAAGAGCATTAGTAGGAGCAATTTATCGCCGGCGTGGTTGACATAGGGGTTTCTCGTTTGGAGAGAGTGTAAGAGGATCCACGAGGCAGCGACCATCCAGCGGGTTTTCACTCCAAGCAACATTCCAAGAGCGGCGAGTCCGGCGAGGGCAAAGAGAAGGGCGACTTCAAATGGGGAGTTGGCCCATAAATGTGGAGAAAGCCACGTTGTTAGGACTCCGTGGGAAACAAGTTGGCCCAGAGGGAGCACGCCGGAGTCAGAATAAAGTGCCTCCAGGTCTTGGGCCCGGAAGCAGAGATCTACAATGATTAGGCTAGCTAAGCCGATCCGAAACGCTCCAAGCGCCCGTAAGTCGAGTGCGACAAGTGTTGCCAGTAAGAAACTCACTGGCCTCGGTCTGTTCTTGAGAATTGCGGGCAACATGGTTGGCTTGTATGGGACCTTGGGGTAACAGGTTTTTTGAGCAATCAACAGAAAATCTGTTGGGCATTCGTCATCTTTTCGGTTGGGGTTTGATCTGTTTGTGCAAACCCGCGTAAGGTCCAGGAATGGCGAATAGTTCTTTTCCTGAAAGTGCCGAGGTCGTGGTCTTAGGAGGTGGAATCGTAGGCTGTAGCGTGGCCTATCATTTGACTCTACTGGGGCGAAAAGATGTTCTGATTCTCGAGCAGAATGAACTAGGCAGTGGAACGAGTTGGCACGCAGCGGGCATGGTGGGCCGTCTGCGAACATCCAATAGCTTGACGGAGATCAATCGATACAGCGCCGAACTTTATTCGAGCTTGGAAGAGAAGACGGGGCATCCTATCGGCTGGAAGCAAGTTGGAAGTTTGATCGTTGCTCAGACTGAGGATCGTATGATTCAACTGCGGCGAACGGTCGCGATGGCACGCTATTTCGGGATTGAGGCCGGGATGATATCGGCTGCGGAAGCAAAAGAAAAATGGCCTCTGATTGAGGCGGCCGATCTGAAAGGCGCTGCTTGGTTGCCGGACGATGGGAAAGTGATTCCCGGGGAGGTGCCGAAGGCGTTGGCGAAGGGGGCGGCATTGAATGGAGCCACTGTCATTGAAGGACTTCGTGCAGAACGCCTTATTATAAAGAATGGGCGAGTTGAAGGAGTAGAGACCGAGAGGGGAACGGTAAGATGTTCTCAGATCGTGATCGCTGGAGGGATGTGGTCGAGGCAATTTGGACTGGCTCATGGTATCAATCTGCCTCTCTGGCCCGTGGAGCATCACTACGTGGTTACCGAGCCAATCGCTGGTGCCTTTGATGAACTTCCATTAGGGCGTGATCCTGACGGAACCATCTACTTTCGGGGTGAAGGCAATGGAATAATGATGGGGGCCTTTCAAAAGGATTCCAAACCTTGGGAGATTGAATCGGTGCCGAGTGATTTTTCGTTTCAGCTGTTTGATCCAGATTGGAAGCGTTACGAAGCGCCACTGGCGGCTGCTAAGAAACGAATTCCAAGCATGGACGGCATTGGCTATGAGAAATTCGTCAACGGTCCGGAGAGTTTTACGCCCGATAACAATTTTCTGCTTGGTGAAACTCCGGAAGTGGCTGGCGTTTTTGTTGCTGCAGGATTTAACTCTGTGGGAATTGCCAGCGCCGGCGGTGCCGGCAAATGTCTTGCCGCTTGGATGGTTGATGGAAAACCGCCGATGGATCTATGGTCTGTTGACGTTCGTCGATTCGGTCGATGGGCAAACAATCGCACGTTCTTGAAGGATCGGGTCCGAGAGGTCCTCGGAATGCACTATCGCATGGCGTGGCCGAATCTGGAATATGTGACGGGGCGAGGAATCCGAAAATCGCCCCTCCACGATCGTTTGTCAGAGGGAGGGGCTTCGTTTGGTGTCAAGGCGGGATGGGAGCGTCCAAATTGGTTTGCCTCGAAAGGAGCCTCCCAGGAGGTGCTGTATTCGTTTGGGAGACAGAATTGGTTTGAAAACCATGCTGCAGAGCATCAAGCGGCGAGGGAGGGTGTTGCTCTCTTCGATCAAAGTGGCTTCGGAAAGTTGCTGGTGAAAGGCCGAGATGCCTGCGCGTTGCTGCAGCGGGTTTGTACGAATAACGTGGATGTTTCGATCGGTAAGGTTGTCTATACAGGGCTTCTGAATGATCACGGCGGATATGAGAGCGATCTGACGCTTGTGAGGAATTCGGAGGATGAGTTCTATTTGGTGACCGGAACGGCTCAAGCTCTCCGTGATCGACATTGGATTCAGCGAAATATACGGAACAACGAATCGGCTGCTTTGGTGGATGTTACGGGACTCTATGGTGTGCTCGGTGTGATGGGCCCAAACGCTCGCACCTTCCTTCAAGGGCTTTGCGATTCAGATCTCAGCAATGAGGCGTTTCCTTTTGGCACGTCTCAAGAAATCTCGATCGCTAAGTCAGTGGTTCGGGCTGTTCGAATGACGTACGTCGGTGAGCTCGGTTGGGAGCTTCACGTGGCCGCCGATCAATTGGTGACTCTCTACGATTCCTTGGTCGAGTATCGGGGGGGGGCGGATTTTCGCTTGGCGGGTCACTATGCTATAAACTCGTTGCGTTTAGAGAAGGCTTATCGTGCTTGGGGGGCTGAACTCTCCCCTGATGATAATCCCATCGAGGCCGGTCTGGGGTTTGCTGTGGATTGGGCAAAGGGAGAGTTCATCGGTCGGGATGCCTTGTTGAAAATCAAGGAAGGCGTTCGATCCCGTCGTTTGTTGCAGTTTGTCTTAGAGGATCCTGAGCCGGTTCTTTGGGGGAATGAACCGATCACGAGGGATGGTCAGATCGTTGGTTATACGAGCTCTGCTGCCTATGGGCACACTCTTGGGGCTAGTGTTGCAATGGGGTATGTTTCAGATTTGGAGCAACACTATTCTGGCGATTGGAAGTCGGGGAGGTATGAAATCGAGAACAATGGGTTTCGGCACACTGCGAATCCGTTCCTACGACCAGCCTATGATCCGAATCGCTCACGTCTGATTTGATGAGGTTCCTTTCTTGGTGATGAAGAACGTTGGGCGTGTCAGAATATGACCTCGCCCTCCAATCTTTGAATTATTGAGCATTAATTCTTGGTGGCAACGCGACTGAAAGCTGAGCAAATGCTCTTTGTCTCCCCAAAGACGCCTCGTATGCTGTTGCTGAGGGGGGCGATATTGTTCATTACGTGAGTTTTCCGATTTCTTGACGCCTTCAATGATGTTCGAAATCTGAAGACCGCCTTCGAAGCCGTCAAAGCTGCCGGGAAGCATGCGCAAGGGGAGATGTTACACGACCAGCCCGGTTCATCCCACTTGAGAGCATTGCGAACTTCGGCGAGGAACTGGAGAACCTTGGATGTGACTCCATCGGAGTCAAAGATATCGCGGGATTAATCTCTCCGTCGGTCAGTTATGAAACGAGCAAGGCGCTGACAGCACGCGTTAAGGTTCCTATTGTCCGGCACTCGCACAGCGTAGGGTGAATTGGGTTGGCATCGTGTTATGCAGCTCTTGAGGCTGGGGTTGGTGAAGTAGCTCCCTCGATCGCTCCCATTGCTAACGGTACGGGGCAGCCGGATACCTTGCATGGACAAAAAATGCTCGAAGCCAGTGATCGAAAACCCAGGTGTGATCCTGTCGAGCTTGTTGAATTGCGGCGACATTTTGAGGGGCCTATGAGGCTCTCAAGAATTCTGATAGTCTGCGGAATGAGCGAGTGGATTCAGAGCGGAGAATGCAGGCCGAAGAAACAGGTAGGGCAGGAAGCGATTGATTGTCGCCCTGTGGACGTGCTCGAGTCACGAATACCCTCGTTGAAGGGCGGGGTTGGCAGAAAAGAGCTATCCTGTGACGAATGATCCTACTGTCCTTCATGTGATGTTTCCTCAAGAGCTCGAGTAAGCCATCGCGGGAGAAGGACCTGCTCCCTCACTTCTAAAATCTGAAGGGCCCGACGGCGCATTCAAGTATCGGCAGTCGATTGATGGCGTGAGCGTACGGTTGCTGCCGAGGAGTTTTGATAGTGGAACGTTCGTGCGAGGAAGCATGGTTCAATAAACTGAATGCTCAAGGAGTTGCCCTCTTTATTATCGGCAAGGAATCTCATTTTTCTGAATTGGCGGACGCTTGAAAAAATAAAGCATCAAGCTGAATTGCGAACGAACTTGGCTTGATAATTGCATTGTCGTGATATATGGTATCCAGTCTCAAAGCTGAGAAAGTAGGTGCTTTCAACAGGGGGTTTTTGGTTGCTCGCAGAACGGTTTTCACGAGCAGTAATAATATGTTGCTGAGTTTTTGTTGTTTTTTAGGGCTCCTTTTTGTCTCTGCTGCTAATGCGAGTGACGGAGGAGAGGTTTCGATTGATGGGAAACAGATTGTGACCTGCGGGCATGGCATCGCTGGCGCTGTTTTGCTTGCTGACACTGAGCGTATTCTCACGTCTGTTGAGCTCCAAATGGCCGATGCCCCAATGCCTCGGGGAAGTTTTTCTGTTTCTCTACTTGCGGACTCTGGTGAAGGAAAACCGGGGGCGATTCTTGCCCAGCTCAGTGGATCAGAAGATCCTTCTGCTGCAGGTTCTTACACTTACCTGGCTAATGATCTGGTCGTATTAGAAGCATCGCGACGTTATTGGATTGTCGCCGCTGTGAAAAATGAGAGGTCAGCCTATGAAATTCAGGTAGTGGAGGCCAATCCTGCGATCCCGTCTGGAGGTTTTTTCGAGTCGTTTGTGGAGTTTGGAGATGATGTAAGACCGATGGATGCTTCACCAGCAATGTTTGCCGGCTTAAAATCGGGAAGCAATGTTCTCTCGTCCAATGGGGCTCAACGCTTTAAGTTTCTCTGGACAATGCTTTTGTCTGCGGTGATTCTGGTTTGCTGTTTCGATCTTGTCCCGGTCAAAACGTTCTCGTTTTCTCGCGGTTGAGAACGGCATTTTCAGCTGACGGCTCTTCCCTTGATGTCTCTGGTGCAAACGGAGCCAGCGTGAGTTGATTTTTGTTTGGAGCTCTCGGGACTTGTTTTTCCTTTCTCTGACGTTCATCGTTTGGTCTCGACCACGAAAACCGTACATGAAGCAGGATGGGAAAAGTCTGGAATTTTAAACAAGAATTGACAGGAGCTTTTGGTCTGCCAATTGCTGAGAATCCAACTCAATACATGATTGAGGCGGCTTTCAAGCATCATGGATTGGATTGGCGCTATCTTTCACTCGAAGTAGCCGCTGGCAATTTGGGTGATGCGGTGAAAGGGGCTCGAGTGATGGGGTTTCGTGGGTTCAACTGTACTATCCCTCACAAAGTAGCTGTGATCGACCATCTGGACGGTTTGGGTGAATCCGCTGAGCTCATGGGAGCGGTCAATTGCGTGGTTCGGCGTGGAGACCAACTAATTGGCGAGAATACGGATGGGAAAGGATTTGTCCAATCTCTACGAGCTTTGCGGGATCCTGCGGGAGCGAATGTGGTGATTCTTGGTGCTGGGGGAGCTGCTCGAGCGATTAGTGTTGAAATGGCACTTTCAGGAGCTGACAAGATTACTATCGTGAATCGAACAGAGGCCAGGGGGGCGGCTCTCGTTGATCTGTTGGAGTCCAAGCTCAAGCTCGAGACAGACCTTGTGAGGTGGGACTCCGAGTTTGCGATTCCAGCCGCAACCGATGTTTTAATAAACGCAACGTCGATTGGCCTTTTTCCCGATGTTGACGCTCGTGTTGCTTTGGATGAAGCGAGTTTGACTCCCAAGCTCGTCGTTGCCGATGTGATCCCCAATCCACCAAATACACGTTTAATTCGTGCCGCTCGTGCGGCGGGGTGCAAGGTTATTGACGGAAAGGGCATGCTAGTTAATCAAGGAGTGTTGGGATTCAAATACTGGACTGGCGTAGACGCCAATCCAGATGTGATGCATGCTGCTTTGGCTGAAGTTTTTGGTAGTGAATAGATCCGAAGTAAGTGTTGGTTTCTGGTCGTCTTTTCTCAGGATAAAGATCCGAACGTTCCGTTAGTTTTCTCTAAAGAAGTCACCAATGAAAAAAACTGGGAATAATGGAGGTGCTCTTGGATATGTCTCCGTCGTTGTTGTTCTTGCTGGGCTCGCTGCTGCACTTGTGTGGTTTGGAATCCCAATGGAGTCTTCAAGGACGAAGAAAAGTTCTTTCGAACCGAAAATGGAGCCAGAGGCCCTGATCTCTAAAGATTTTTCATGGACCAATGATATGGTATGGATTCCACCGGGAAAATTCTGGCGCGGTTCCGAAACAGGGCAGACCGATGAGCGGCCCGTTCGCGAAGTCACGATTTCGGGGTTTTGGATGGATAAGACTGAAGTCACTGTGAAGGAATACGAGGCCTTTGTTCGGGAAACAGATTACGTGACCGTTGCTGAACGGAGACCCAACCCCGAGGATTTTCCTGGGGCGGATCCAGCCCTGCTTGTTCCTGGCTCGGTCATCTTTGCTCGACCGTCCTCACCTGTTTCACTCAACAATCACTACGCCTGGTGGACGTATGCCCCGGGGGCAAGTTGGCGGCGCCCCGAGGGCGCTGATTCGAGCATTTCCGGCAAGGAGAATTTTCCTGTTGTTCACGTTTGTTGGGAAGATGTGGTGGCCTACGCAGATTGGGCTGGAAAACGGCTGCCAACGGAGGCGGAGTGGGAATATGCTGCAAGAGGTGGGTTTAATCGGCGAGAATTCATTTGGGGCGATGAACTGTCCCCAAATCAACAATGGCGGGCAAACATTTGGCAGGGTGAATTTCCAATGGTTAACTCATCGCATGATGGGTTTGAAGGGGTGGGGCCAGTGGCGGCGTTCGAGCCCAATGGATATGGGCTGTATGACATGGCTGGAAACGTCTGGGAGTGGTGCCTGGATTGGTATCTTCCAGACTACTATGCGACAGGACCTGTCATTGACCCTCCGGGACCTAACACGAGCTATGACCCCAATGAACCTGGAGTCATGAAGAAAATCATGCGTGGTGGATCCTATCTCTGTGACGATTCGTACTGCTCCGGCTACCGTCCCGCGGCGAGAATGAAGTCATCGCCTGACACAGGCTTGTCACATACTGGATTTCGTTGCGTGATCCCTGGGCCATCACCGACTCAGATAGCAAAATATTTGCGGGAGAACAGCTAAGATTCCTTGAGAATTACGAAAATTAGAGATTATTTACGAAAAGTTGCCCTGATTTCTTGACTCTGGGGGCTTCGTGACGTAGTTAAAGGCAGAGTTTTTAACTTACGGGCGTTTTGTTTGTTACTTGTTCTTTGTAATGCCCGATTTGAATTTTGGTGAAAGCGAGTACACGTGGAAACCAAAAGTCCCCATATCCTACTATATATTGTACTGGTTCTGAAAACTCCCCGGGCCCTATGCTATCCTCGATGCTAAGGGCCCGGTTTTAGTTCCAGAGTCAACTTTTTAGCTCTCGGCCTTCTGAGCCTCGAGCCGTTTTTCAAATTGTTCCGGATCTCTCGCGTGGCTCATCGCAGTGTCGTAGGTGATATCACACTTCAAGTAGCGATCCATGAGACAGTTGTCGAAGAGAACCATTCCCTCCTTCTTGCTTGTTTGAATAACGTTTTCAACTTGGTGAAGTAGGTTGTCCCGTATCAGTCTGCGGATGGCGGCATTGCCGATCACAAGCTCGTAGGCTAAGACACGCTTGAGGCGATTCGCCGACGGGAGGAGTTCTTGGACAATGATCCCCTGCAGCGTATTTGCCAGCTGAAGAATCACTTGGCGCTGGGCGTTCCCTTCAAAAACTCCGAGGATGCGCTCAAAGGCGTGGACGGCGTTTGGTGAATGGAGCGTCGCTAAGACCAGGTGCCCTGTTTCAGCCGCTGAAAGGGCTGTGGCGATCGTTTCATGATCTCGCATCTCTCCAACGACAATGACGTCCGGGTCCTGTCTAAGGACGTGAATCAGGGCACTGTGATAGTTTTTTACGTCCGTGAGCACTTCATGCTGGATAACGATGGCTCGGTTGTTGTCATGAACGAATTCAATGGGGTCTTCAATGGTAATAATCTTGGATCGACGTTCCTGATTCATCAGGTTGATCATGTAATTGAGCGTGGTCGTTTTCCCGGCACCGGTAGGGCCGGTCACGAGAATAAGTCCGTTGGGCCGGCGAGCCAAGTCGTCGACCTTTTGTGGCAGCCCGAGTTCGCCCCTCTGTGGAATGCTTTCGCCGCAGAATCGGAAACTAAACTCCGGAAAGCCGTTGCGGCGATACACCGTGATACGAGTACGGCCGATGGCGGCATGCCAGAGAGATATGCAAAGTTCCCAATCTCGATCAAAGCGCTGTTGTTGGTCGGGATTTGTGAGTTCGCGATAGACTTGTTCTAAGTGATGTCCTGAAATGGCATCATCGTCTGCGAGAATGATATCTCCGTTGACGCGAAACGTCGGTGCGACTCCCTTGATCAGATGAAGGTCTGAGGCCTGAAGCTCTGCCGCCAGCCGAAGATATTTATCAATCAGAGGATTGGTCATGGGTTATAGCTCCGAAATCCGAGCCCCCTGAGTATTCTTGTCAGCGTGCTTTCCTGGCTGAGTTCTTTAGATAGCGTCGCGATGGCGCTCGATTGAGGCGACAGTTCAGAGGCTCGTTCGATGGATTGTTTTGCTTGCGCCTTTAGGCCTAGGGCTGCCTGGCAACGTCCGGTTTGGAGCCACGGCGTCGCCTGAGATGGACCGCGATCAACGGCCATTTCGGCCCATCTGAGAGCGACCGCATGGTTCTTATGGTAGAATCTCATGCGCGATACCAGCCAAGGGAGCTGCCATGCTTTGGGGGCTGAGTCGAGAGCTCTCGTCTCACAGTAATCGGCCGTCGAGTCTTTTTGCATCACGAGAATCTCCGCTCTCGCGAGCCAGCTTAGAGCGATGGTTTGAGATGCATTGATCGCGGCGTCTGAGAACGAAAGGGCTTCGCCAGGTTTGTTACTTCGTGCCAGGGCAATCGCCTTGAGTGCAATCAGCTCTTCGCTGGTCGGGAAATCCTCGAGAGCATGAGTGGCCCAGTTGAGGGCTTCTTCGGTGCGATTGAGATGAATCAGGCTATGGATCTGCCCGATCCATGAGCTGTCTCTTATACACATCTCCGAGCCCACGAGAC
>CAJXVR010000266.1 GCA_913061285.1 uncultured Verrucomicrobiota bacterium
GAGATGTAGAGAGGTCTCGTGGGCTCGGAGATGTGTATAAGAGACAGAAATGGATGCCCACCGGCTAGCCGGAGGACTTGTCCACGACGCCTCTGACTCACCTGAATCCCTGCTTATGGGAGCGCCCATTCAATCCATCCCCGAGCGTGTCGCCACTGCCAATCCCATTACCTATGCAAGCTCTGATGATCCGACGTTCTTGAGTATCCATGGACGTATGGATCCCCTAGTGCCGGCTCATCAAAGCGAGATTCTTCACCAAGCGCTGAAAAAAGCTGGCGTCCACTCCAAACTCTACCTTGTCAAAGACGGTCGCCACGGAGGCTTCAAAGACGATCTTGTACTACAGCGAGAGCGTGAGTTCATGGAATCCTTCCGAACCACCTCCGCGAAATAGAGTCATACATTGGTGCTTAGCGAGATCAATTCTTCAAATCCCCTGAGCCTGTCCCTTGCAAACAGAATCTCCAGTCGGGTCGAAGACACAAGAGCCTGTCCCTAAAGTGAAACGCTTAAGAAAATAGCCGACGGAGACACCGTGATGGTGGAAGCGCATGTTGGG
Organism: uncultured Verrucomicrobiota bacterium; assembly: GCA_913061285.1. Taxonomy (GTDB): domain Bacteria; phylum Verrucomicrobiota; class Verrucomicrobiia; order Limisphaerales; family AAA164-E04; genus UBA2970. The sequence goes on from CAJXVR010000266.1 coordinate 563, forward strand.
ACCCACCCGAGAGGCAAAGAGATCGGGACAATCTTTCGATGCTAGCGAGATACACGATTCTGCTCTATATTTCGGACCGATGGAGTCTTGGGGACTCCTAGATTCGGTGACGATTTTTTTGTAGGCGAGCGAAATGAGTCGTTCGAGTCTCAACCACCTATTTGCATATTCTGAGTGCGACTTTCCAAGAGCTTCTTCAAGAGGGATTGGGACAAAGCACTTTGACATTTAAATAGAAGTAATATAACTGGACTCTTATCCCTTAGGGCTATAGCCGGCGGCAACGCGGTGACGAAGAGACAGGTATATCGTGTTTTGACATCTGGATAGAAGTGATGTTACTGTTATGAGGTTATGCGAATGGCTCGAATCAAACCTTGTGGGCGAGAGGTGACGTATCATTGCGTTTCACGTATTGTCGGAGGGCAGTATCTATTGGGGGATGTTGAAAAGGAGGCTTTTCGGCGCTTGATGTGGGCTCAGGCTGCGTTTTGTGGCGTCGATATCATGGGTTACTGCATTATGTCGAACCACGTCCACTTGTTGGTGAGAGTTCCTTGCGAGTCCAAGTTAGACGATCGTTTGCTTGTTAATCGAGTGTCGACGTTTTACGGCGCCAACGACGCTCTTTCGAAGCGACTTACAATGCTGAGGGATGCGAATGAGCCCATTCCGGTCGAGCTGAAGGATCAATTGCTGGCTCGAATGGGGGATATTTCGGTTTTTAATAAGGAGCTCAAGCAACGTTTCAGTGCTTGGTACAATCGAACACAAGGTAGGTTCGGAACGCTTTGGGCTGAGCGTTTTCGAAGCACGATAGTAGAGGGCGTGGCAGAAACGATGCTGATCGTCTCAGCTTACATCGACCTGAATCCTGTGCGGGCAGGAATCGTGAAAGACCCAAAGGACTATCGATTCTGCGGTTATGCTGAGGCCCTTGGAGGAAGGGATCAATGCAGGAAAGCAATCATGAGTCTATATCCCTGCGGTCCGTGGCGGCAGATTTCATCTCGCTATCGGGAATTCCTATTCTTGAAGGGGGGAATGCCGGGGCATTCTCAAAAGCGGATGATGGATCGAGACGAAATTCTCAGAGAGCTTGACCGGGGGGCCAAATTGAGTGCGGGACATCTTTTGCGATTGAGGATTCGATACTTTTCGGATGGTCTTGCCCTTGGAGCGACACCTTTTGTAGAGGAACTCTATCGTGAGTTCCAGGATAGGTTTAGCGAGCAAAGAAAATCTGGTGCTCGCTCGCTCAATTCGGCTTTGTCTAATCTCGGTTTTGTATCGCTTCGGGAACTCAAGAAGAAGCCCTTTAGCTAGGAATCTTAGCACTTCGTCGTTCGTCTATCGTTCTGGCATAGAGGCGGCTATTCCATTTGGGCATTGCTTCCAGTTGCATTGATTCCTTTGTCGATCAAAGGAATCCCGTTTCTGCGCTGTGCCGATTCGCTTGTGGGGACTTACTATTCGTCAATTATTCTTTTTTCTAGCATTGAGGTCATCCTCATTGCCGCCTCTTATTCGACTGCCGAGGTGGGCTGATCGCTTTACGTGATTCTGACGAAACCATAGATTCGTTGGGACGTACGAATTCTTGAGAGTATACCCGTCCCGTATATTCAACTCTCTCGTGTCTATTCGAAGTGGCTCTTGCTTCGTTCCCGATGATTCAGACCCTGCGATCATTGGATGGGAGATCGAGACTATACCTGTCCCTGAGGTGTTCGTCATTATTCCGGGTTGACTGGATCATCGCTTATTTGGAGACGGAGTTGATATTAAACCTGTCCCTATTGCTGTTTGATGGAAACTCGATGTTTCGCGGCAGGAGGGCTAGCGCCCCGTGAATTTTGGCGGGCGTTTTTCAACGAAATGAGCGACTCCTTCTTTGAAGTCTTCGGAGACAAAACTCTGGAGCATGTCCTGGTTGGCATCGTCGATCGCATCTGACAGCGATTGAAATTGAGCGTTGTAGACTTCTCGCTTCATCAGCCTTAGGGATCGAGGGGAGACGTTTTCGACAAGATGCTTCGCGTAGGCTTCGGCTTCAACGAGCAGGGTGTTGCAGGGGAAGACACGCGACACCAGGTTGATTCGTAAGGCTTCTTCCGCCTTGATCAGTCGCGCCGAGAAGAGGAGGTCGAGCGCATTGGAGACTCCGATCAGGCGGGGAAGCATCCAGCTAATTCCATGTTCTGCGATCAAACCGCGTTTGGCAAATGCGGTGCTGAAGCGAGCCTCGTGAGCAGCATAGCGAATGTCACAATAGAGGGGAATGATGAAGCCTAGACCGACGGCTGCGCCGTTGATGGCGGCGATTATCGGTTTCTCGACGGCTTGAAAATAAGACCAGCAGCGCTGAAAGTCCTTTCGAACGGGGCCTAAACGGCGGTCTGGAACATACTTCTTAAGGATCTCTTTGGGGTCGCTTGTTTCTAAATCCTCGTTATTGATCGCCTGGAGGAGGCTTAGGTCAGCTCCGGAACAAAACCCTTTTCCGGATCCAGTAAGGATGATCACTTTGACATCGCTAGATTCGTTCGCCGCTTTCATGGCAGCAAACAACTCATTCTCCATCTGACGGGTTAACGCATTGAGCTTTTCAGGCCGGCAAAGAGTGATCCGAGCGATTTGATCGTGGACGGCGTATTGGATTTCCTTGAAGTCCATGAGGGGCAGTGACGCGTGCGTCTATTGGTGATCGAAGGCGGCGAAGGTGCTTCCCGATTCTGTCAGTTGTCTGAGGAGCGGTGCGGGTTTCCACCAAGGGCCTTGTTGCTGCTCCAATTCACAGATGCGCTTATAAACCTTCTTGATTCCGACTTGATCCGCATAATGCATGGGACCGCCGCGGTAGGCTGGGAATCCGTAGCCGTAAATGTAGATGATATCGATGTCTGAGGAGCGGATGGAAAACCCTTCTTCGAGGATTCGTGCTCCCTCGTTGATCAGCGCATAAAGAGTCCGTTCGAGGATTTCCTCGTCTGTGATCGTTCGTTGTTCGATACCGGCTTTTCTGGCTTCACTACGAATCACTTTTTCGAAGGATTCATCTGAAAGTCCCAGTCGTTGTCCCGCTTCATAGCGATACCAACCTTTGCCCGTTTTTTGCCCCCAACGTTTTTCGTGGTAGAGGTAATCTGTCATGACCGGCTGACGTCTATCGGAGGGCAGGGTGTGTTTGACTTCCTGATGGATTCTCCATCCTACATCATTTCCGGCAAGATCGAGGACAGCTAGCGGACCCATCGCCCAACCAAATTCGTAGAGTGCTTTATCGACTTGCGCCACAGAAGCTCCTTCCTCGAGGAGGAATTGGGCTTCGTTCGTATACGGATTGAACATTCGGTTGCCTACAAAACCAAAGCAATTCCCGACTAAGACACCGACCTTTCGAAGCCTCTTGGCGAGAGCCATGCTAGAGGCAATGACCTGTGGGCTGGTCTTTGAACCGCGAACAATTTCAAGTAATTTCATGATGTTGGCGGGGCTAAAGAAGTGGTTGCCGATCACGGATTCGGGTCGACGGGTTGCCGAGGCGATCTGGTCGATATCTAAGGTGGAAGTATTCGATGCAAGAATCGCTCCTTCCTTTGCGAAACCGTCAATTTCCGCGAAGATATTCTTTTTTAACTCAAGATTCTCAAAGACTGCCTCAACAACGATATCTGCCTCTTTTATGTCCTCATAATTGAGACTTGGTGTGAGCAGTGAGAGTCGATGTTCGACTTGTTCTTCGGTAAACTTGCCACGCTTCACGGACGCAGCGTAGTTTTTTCGAATCGTAGCGAGCCCTCGATTGAGAGCTTCTTGATCGACTTCTTTCAAGACGACCGGTATTCCGGCGTTGAGATAGCTCATGGTGATCCCGCCCCCCATCGTTCCGGCTCCGATGATGGCGGCACTCTCAATCGGCGTGGCCGTAACATCCTTTGGGAGATCCGGGATCTTGCTAACGGCCCGCTCGCTGAAGAATGCGTGCATCAAACCCTTGGCCTCTGAGGATTTGAGACAGGCTTGGAACAGTTGGCTTTCTGCTTGGCTTCCTTCTTCGAATGGCAAGTGGCTTGTCAGCGCAACCGCCTCGATAGCCCTTGCTGGTGCTTGCATGCCTCGGGCCTTCTTGGTGAGTCCTTGACGGAGCTGCTGCAACCCTTCTTGAGTGCGCTCGTCAATGATCAGCTTCTTGGAAAGCTCGCGGGTTTTTGGATGGGGCTCCTTGCTGCCAGCGCAGTTTTTGGCGAAGCGGATTGCTTCGTTGAGGAGGTCGTCGCCAACGATCGCGTCAAGGACCCCGAGTTTGACTGCCTCCGGTGCGGAAATCATTCGACCTGTGGCGCAGAGCTCGGCAGCGGCAGCGATGCCAATCAGACGAGGAAGCCGCTGAGTCCCTTCAGCGCCTGGAATGATGCCAATCTTCACTTCCGGTTGTCCCAATCGTGCCTTCTTGACGGCAACGCGATAGTGACAGCTCATGGCGATCTCGAGGCCACCGCCCAAGGCGGTGCCGTGAATCGCACACACGACTGGTTTCGATGCATCTTCGATTGCCCTGAGAAGTGGTGACAGGCTCTGGAGCTTGGTTTGTGCGCCGGATGCCACCAAGGCGAGCTGTTTGATGTCGGCACCAGCAATGAATGTCTTGCCCGAACCAATCAGAACCGCTGCCTGCGCGGAGTGATCAGCATGAAGCTTGGTGATAGCATTGGAGATCCCCTCGGGAACGCCTGGTCCCAGGGCATTGACAGGGGGATTGTTAATACTGATGACGGCGACACCGTCTTGGACGTGATAGGCAACGAGTTCGCTCATTCAAGAATCTCTACTTCGCTTCGTGTTTGCTGTCGGACGTGAGTGTGTTCTAGCGTTGTGCCGAGCCTACGATGAGCGGTAGGGGATCTCAATCCCTTTCCGGTGATTCTAGAGTGAGAGCTATTATGAATGATCGATTTTCTCTAGCGGGTAAGCATGCACTAATAACGGGTGGCACTCGAGGCATTGGGTTCGCGATCGTCAAGGGCTATCTTGACGCGGGAGCCAAAGTGACATTTTGCGGCAGAAAGCAGGCCGGCGTTGACGAGGCCATGGCTCAGTTGAGTTCGTTTCCCGCCCAAGTTCAAGGCCTGGTAGCCCATGTTGGGAAGGCTGCCGAGATCGACCGATTGTTAGAAAGCTGCCAGGCGGGATGGGGCGGGGTAGATATCTTAGTAAACAATGCTGGTACGAATCCCTATTTTGGTCCCATTGCCGAATCGGAAGACTGGGCCTGGGAGAAAACCTTTGATGTGAATCTGACTGGGCCTTATCGCCTTTCCCGAGCCCTCGCTGCGGAGATGAAAAAACGCGGGGGCGGATCGATTGTCAATATTGCCTCGGTTGCGGGACTTTCGGCGACGCCGATGCAAGGGATCTATTCGGTGACGAAAGCCGGCTTGATCATGTTGACTAAAGTCATGGCTCGAGAACTGGGGGAGGCGAAGATTCGCGTCAATTGCATTTGTCCTGGAGTGATCAAGACCCAATTAAGCGAAGCCCTTTGGAAGACACCTGAGGCGGAGCGTGAGTTTTCATCGTTGAAAGCTCTCAAGCGGGTTGGGGAAACCGACGAAATCGTTGGCGCGGCCGTCTATCTCGCCTCCGACGCGAGTTCCTTCACCACGGGGGCGACACTCCAGGTGGACGGAGGAATGATTCTCTAGTTGATGGCTCAGTACGGGATATAACGGTATCCGCATCGCTAGCGTTGATAAACCTGTCGTCGAGGAGATGCCCATTGCAAATCCTGACGTTCTATCGCCTAGTGCCCTAGGCCCAAGCGTCTATTCCTCGGGAAAAGCTGCGGTCATGAGATCGAAAGTACCTTGAATCGCTTCTCCATTGGCAATGGTCGTTCGCCCTAGTTCAAGTGTTCCCATAATGCCAAAAGGAATGCGCCTTGCCGTTGGCGAGAATGGATCTCCGTCGACCAGTTGAACCCAGGTCGCAAAGTGATCGGCTTCCAATGTTACCGGCTCGCCGTGGACGCGAATTGGATCAATGAGAAAAGTCAGGTGCCAGGTCTTATCCCCAGCTTCGTTGGAAGCGACGAGGGTCACCTGAGGATAATCGGGGCGAGGTATCATGAAGTTATTGTTCTTGGTTTCAGCGATGGCACCAAAGCGAGTGAAGGGGGCTTGGGCTTTCCCTGCGATTGTGACACTAAGCGCTGCATTGCCTTGCTCTAGAATCTTGTTCGGATCGCTGGGCCCGAAGACCGTTGAGAAGGATCCCTTGAGCTGCATTGGGACGACACTCTCTGGGTCGGGTGGACGCATGGTATAGACCTCGGGCCAATCTTCAGGGGCTTGATCCAGTTCGTTTTGGATGTCGTTCCGTCGGTTCTTAATAAAGGCATGGATCATTTGGGTTGAACCGGCGACTTTGACACTGGGGACCGTGAGGTGCCTCGCGATCATCGCTTGTGCCTTGATGAGCGCCTTGGTCATTCGGTCTTCGTTCCAAACCTCATCGAGTTGGCGTTGCATTTCGACTCGATAGCGATCGCGAATCTCAGGGACTTCCCAGAGTCGTTTGCAGAGCAATCCCATCGCTTTTACCGATTTCGGAACCGGTTGGAAGATGAAGGGGCCCGGGTCGCTGAATACGGCGTCAGCTCCCCAGGGAATGAAATAGAAGAGGTCTCGCTGCTTGTCGAAGTAGAGATAGTAATTATTTCGATTGCCGGAATAACCATCCCAATGACCGATCAAGACTTCAGCTGCCCATAGCTGGATGAAGGCTTCCAGGTTGAGAATGCCTTCGAGGTCGGAGACATTGATTTGATCCCCCTGGTTAATGGTTTCCTTGAGTTGCGTTAACTTAGTTGTCGCCTTCTCTTCGTTGCCGGTTTTATGGACAATGCGAGCAAAGTCTTCGTCGTTGAAATCTCCTGCGTAGCCTTCGAAGAGATACCCTTTTGATTTCGCGAAATGGCGCTTGATGAATGGAGTGCGTATGGACTCAATGTGGGAGTAGATTCCTAGTGCTTCACCGTTCACGCTCACTCGAGCCAGATTGCACCGAGGGGAAGGAATTCCAACGCGATCGAAAAACTCGTAGGCCATAACTTGATGGGCCTGACTGAAGTCCTGAACGTTGTTGTTCAGCGTCATCATTTCGAGTCCGTGAAAGGTTCGGTTGTTTACGAATTTATCAAAGCGAAGTTTCAATGAGGGCCGGGTGGAGACGACTGATCCAAAGAATCCTTTTTTCCGGACGCCGACGTTTTTCACTGTCTGACCGTTGATTGATACATTCGCCTGATAATACCCGTAAGGTTTCTCGGTGATTTTTGATAGGTTTTCTCCGACGGTCCTATGGCTTATTCGGAGCTCATACCAGTCCTTAGCGTCGAGTTCGATCTCGATGTTGAGTAATTGATCTGTTGCAAAAAGCTCCGATGATTCATCGGCACGGCTCAAGCTTTCCCGGAAGAGGCTTCCGATAACGATCAGGGCGAATACCTTCGTAATCGTGCTAAATAAATGGCGTTGCTGCATCGTATTTGCAGACTGCTAAAATCTACGCTCGAGGACGATAGTAAAATGTCAAATATTTAGCTGGAACAGTCGGTGTTCCGTACTTGAGTAGGGAACGAATGCGGGACAGGCTTCTGGAATGAGTATCTTCTGGGAAATTCACCAACACCGTCGAATCAATGGAGCGTCGGCTCAAGCAAGCCAGGCCAAGAACAAAGCCGATCGGGTAGAATCGGAGTTGCGTTCTCTTAGGCGACAGTTGGATCGTGTGACCCTTGCTTGTCAGGGGATGTGGGAATTGATTCGTGAGAATTCAGAGATCACGGAGCAGATGCTAGCTGATCGAATTCACGAAGTGGATCTTCGTGATGGGGTGGCAGATGGAAAGCTCGGGCATCAGGTCATTGATTGTCCGCATTGCGGCCGGAAGACTAGTACGAAGCGGGGATTTTGTGTCATGTGCGGGGAGGCAGTCGCTGGCGATCATATCGTAGAAGGCTAGTTTTGCGGTGCCTGACTCAATCGGCAGGAATCAAGGCGTTTAACCGATGGCTAGGGGCTCGGTACTGTCCGCGATCCGGTTGCGCTTAACTCCCATTGCTTGAGCCATACTAAGCCACAGATTAGCGATGGGAGTTCCTTCGGGGGATCGCAGATGTTGATTTAGGGCGATCTTTCCGCCTGCGCCACCCGCAATCACCGTGGGCAAGTTGGTGTAGATATGCAGTTCTCCACTGCTCAAGCCTGATCCTAAGGTGAACATCATGTTGTCGAGAAGGGTTCCTTCGCCTTCGGGGATAGCGTCCATTTTTGCCACCAGGCGGGCGAACTGATCGACGTGGAAGCGATCGAGCTCCTTGAGTTTTGTGAGTGCCTCATCGTTGCCTTGATTGTGGGTCATGCCGTGGTGTTGTACGGGTTTTTCGAAGAGACCTTGGACGTGCAAGGGAGTGCTCCATCGTTCGGGAGCCGTCATGAGGGTAGCAACTCGGGTCAGGTCTGTGCGTAGTGCGAGAATCATGAGATCGCCCATGACTTGGATAAATTCGTCTCGGTCCATTGCTTGCCAGGGCTTCGTTGGTGCTTGGAGGTGGAGACTATCGATCTCTTTCTGACGTTGTTTGACGCGATTGATTTGAGTTTCGACCGTACGAACTGAATCGAGGTATTCATCGAGTTTCTGCTGATCGGATCTCCCCAAATCGCGATTGAGGGACTTGGCGTCATCGAGAACAAGATCGAGAATGCTTCCTGTGGAGGCATGTTCATCGGCTGCAAAGAGACGGTTGAAGACAGCTTTTGGATCTCTCAGGGAGCGGGCAACGTGACCGTGGCCGTACCAGGAGATGTTATCAAAGTAGACCGACTCTTTGTTATCCTCGTAGGGATTACAGCTGAGTTCGAGCGAACGAAAGGCGGTTTGTTTCCCTGTTTCTTCGGCGATGATTTGGTCGATGGTCTTCTTGAGTGGATAACCAGCAGGCGAGAGTTCATCTGGGGCGGCGCTACTCAGCCAGCAGGCTCCTGCTTGGGCGTGCCCGTCGGTTCCCGCGACTTTGATGCGATCAAGATTCGAGAAAACAGAAACCTTCTGCCGTACGGGGGCAAGGGGTTCCAGTGTAGGGCTGAGCCGATAGCCTTTTCCAGTGTCACCAAGATTCCAAGCTGATTGGACGACTCCATTGGGAATGTAGAAGAAGGCGGTTCGGACTGGTGGGGGTGTTTCTTCGTCGCCAGAGAGCGAGCGCTGTTCCATGATGTTGAGAAGCGGGAGAGCCATCGTGGCCCCGCATCCCCGGAGAAAGGTACGGCGCGATAGTGTTCGACGTCTTAGTATCATGGGCTGGTCGCTTTGGTTTTGTAGCGGAAAGGATAGCTCGTTACGATCTCCGTGACAATGGTTGAGAACTGACCTCTCGCAGCCATTGCTTTGCGAAGGATTCGATCGATCGCTGGTTTATCAGTGACTTCAAGTTCTCGGCCCAAGGCATAGGCGAGTAGATGTTCACTGAAGCCGCGCATGAACCATTCTGGATTCTGGAGAATTGCGTCTTTTAGTCCGACGATATCCGTGAAGCGAGCTTCTCCAAATAGCTCTCCGCTAGCGTCAATCGGTAGCCCCGATCGATAGTTGTCTCGCCAGCGTCCGATGGCGTCATAGTTCTCGAGTGCGAAGCCCATCGGATCGATCTTTGAATGGCATGAAGCGCAGCTCTTATTGGATTGATGTTGCACGAGGCGCTGACGGAGGGTCATGCCTTGCGATTCGATAGCATCATCATCCGCTTCGATTTCAGGAACCACGTCTGGTGGCGGTGGCGGGGGTTGGTTGAAAATAACGGAAGCGACCCAGGCGCCACGATTGATGGGGCTCGTGCGGAGGGGGGATGAGGTCATGGTCAGGACAGCAGTCGAGGTGATGACACCGCCTTCCCGTCGGGTGCTCAAGTTGCGTCGTCGAAAGGCCTGAGAAAAGGTGTTGAATCGATCTCGGTTCTGCTTGTCGTCGAAGGGCAGTTCGTCCGAGTACCAAGATTGCATCTCATCAGTTCGATAGCTGTAGTTCGAATCGATCAACAGCATCACCGATCGATCCTCGACGACGATGCTCTCGAAGAGTAGCAACGGCTCGAGCATTGTTTGGAGCCCGAATTTCCATTGTTCACAACCAATACGAGAGTAGTACCGTTCGAATCGATCGAAATCTGGCACAGCCGTGATAAGTTGGTCTAGCCGTAGCCACTGTCGGGCGAAGTCTAGTGAGAGAGCCTGGCTTCGCGGAGATTCCAGAAGGCGTGCGACTTCCGATCTTAGGGTGTTAGTCTCGAGGAGAGATCCGCTTCGGGCCAACGACAAGAGTCGATCGTCTGGAAGCGTGCTCCAGAGAAAAAAGGAAAGTCGGGTCGCTAGCTCGTAAGGAGAGAGCGGCGCGGTGTTGTTTTGGTCGTCTGCATGCTCGCCGACGAATAGAAATCTTGGAGACGCCAGAACCCCTGCGGTGACTGCCTTCATGCTCCGCTCGAAGGATCCCGTCCGCTCGAGCGATCGCTCAAAGTAGTTGACGTAGCGGTCAAGCACAGCCGGTTCGAGGGGGCGTCGAAAAGCCCTTTCCAGAAAAGGGCCGAGGCGCTCGGCGGCTGCATGGATCAGAACCTCTCGTGAGGCGGCTGAAGGGCGAGCAAAGAAGGAGTCGTAGAGCTTGGTGTAGTCGTCGAACTCAGGGCTGTTAACGAGAGACTGGGAGAGGCTCAGAAAACTCTCGAGCAGAATTGGGGAGACACTTAATTCTGCTCCGCGATTGTTGAACCCGTGCTCGGCTTGGAGATCCATTGCGAATGGGACCACGCCGGTGAGAATGGGCTTCTCGATGATGTTCTTACCTAACGTTCGGTTCCCGGCGGTGACGGTTCGCGGAAAGTGTCCGGAGGCTGGGTTGTAATATGGCTTACTTTCGCGAATCACCTTTTCCGGGAGCGGGTAGATGTCCCCCTTCAATTGAAGGAGATCGCGCACCGCGTTGTTGTACTCGTATCGATTGAGGCGACGCATGGTGACCGGTGAGGCAGCACTCGAGGATGCCAATGTCTCATCAACAAGTTTTTGAAAGTAATTGGTAAGTTCTCGGTGGGGGCCTTCCTTGAG
>CAJXVR010000267.1 GCA_913061285.1 uncultured Verrucomicrobiota bacterium
GGTCTCGTGGGCTCGGAGATGTGTATAAGAGACAGTCCCCGCCCAATGATCGTTGCCAAAATTGGTGGCTTATGACAACCGGAGGGGCATCCTTCTCAAAGGCATCGTCTGCACGAAAAAGACGCCCAAGTTGGGGAGGCGTTTCCCACATTGAAAGAAATCCTGGCGACACCAGATGGCCTGACAAGTCCTCTAAGAACCGTTTTCTCTGATAGGTCATATTCACACCCCGTCTCACCGAGAGGCTACTAAACAAGTGACTATTTCTTCGAATTTCCGCGAGCGCTCCAGGGTTAATCCCAATCGCAAGCTTTTGGAACTGTGATTGGTAGGAGCCAAAGGTCGTCACATATAGAAACTGCTCCGGTCTTCCAATCGGAAGCGGACTAATGATTGTCGTCTGAATGACACTTAGCACTGCGGTTGATACACCGATGACGATGGCAAGGGTCAATACGACCAAACTCGTGAATCCCTTATCTTTCGCCAATCTACGGCAGGTAATTCTAATGGTGCTCATATCGAGATCGTCCCAGCAATGCGATTCAGCAACTTTGAAACCAGCTCACTGAGTTGCACCTACGACGCTATAGATCACTCCTGAGCTGTTTACGTACCAATCTGCCTCCGCTGGTAAAATTAGCATTCATAGGAGAGATTCTTGCTCGTTCTCAGCCTAGACCCTCTCGAGAGACTTCACCCTTGGGAAAGCCAAGTTTCGAAAACGGGACATTCGAAAACGATACCCTTTGGTCTCCCCGGAGAGAAAAGAGATCGGGCAATGATGAGGTTTTTCTAATGAGCAAAAGAACAGAACATGAACCACCAGTTCTGATGTGTTACTTTTCCGGGAACAAGCCAGCAGTTCGCTACAGATAAGTTGGTCAGGGAAGGTCTTGACAAGGAATTTCAGCTTCCGCTGGCGGTTTACGAAGACAGGTTTTAGCCAATACTCTACATCGATATGTCTATCACGCTAGCAGGCAAGTCGGCATAAAGAAAGGAACCGGTCCTTGTCCGCGAGCATCGGGCAGCCAAAACGCTTCTCCGCCAACCTGAAAATCGGAAAACCGGCGACTCCTAGTCGTTTCTGTTTAAATAAACTGGTCGAACGTAGTCGTTTGCAAGCTGAAACCGGAGTGAATCGATAAGCTCAAATATCCAAGCCTGACATGGTACAAGCCTCCTTCAATGGCGCTGAAAAAGCCCGATCTTTTTCCGACAGCAAAATCCATTTCAGATGATAATTCACCCGGAGAATGAGAATGCTCCGCTCCCCCCTGGTTAGCAGTGTCGATTGATCGGCCGCTGACTAGTGATTCCTCTCGTTTCCCTGTGGTGAAACGGGAATCGAGAGTGGAACATAGAAGGAAAGACGAACCCCAGCACCTGCTTTGGAAGAAAACGAAACTTTCCCGCCCATACTCTGGATTCGCTCCCGGATGACGTGCAAACCCATCCCACCGCAAGCCTGGGAGATGGCAAACGTCCGCCGTGGATCAAACCCACAGCCATTGTCTTGAATCGAACCATGAATCGCTATTCCTCGGTGAACTCTTATTGTCAATTTCACTCGTGTCGCGCCAGAATGCTTTTGAATATTGTTCAGAGACTCTTGAACCACGCGATAAAAACTAATTTCGAATTCAGGCGGCAGTAATTCGTCCAGTGAATCGATATGATGGTTAATGGCCAAACCACTCGCTTCGTGAACTCTCCGAAGCATTGACTTGATCGCTTTGCTCAAGCCCAGGTGATCAAGTTGCATGGGACGAAGACCGCGTGTGATCTGCCGCACTTCTTGAATCGCTTCTCCGCAAACACCCTCCAAGAGCTGCAGCCGTAACTTCAGTTCTTCTGGATGTTCAAGACTCTTGAGTGCGAGCGCCGCATTGCCTTGAATTACGAGTAAATCCTGCCCGAGACTATCATGTAGGTCTTTGGCAATTCTCTTTCGTTCTTTCTCCTGTAGATCGATCAATCGCCGCAGAAAAACCTGCTGTACGGCCCGCTCCTGACGAAGGTAGCGGAGGCGTACTGCGAATGAGTATCTCACCACAGCTAGCAAGACTGCAAAACAGATCCCTCGAAACCACCAAGTCTGCCTCCAGATCGGCTCAACGACTAGAGTCAACACCTCGTCTTGGTTATTCCAACGACCTTTCCTATCTGTCACAGCCACTCTAAACTTATAGTGACCAGGCGGTAGATTCGAGTAACTCACCGAACGACGATTGCCTGCATCACCCCAATTGTCTTCAAACCCTTCGAGCTGAAAGCGAACACGGCGTTTGGAAGCCGACGATAGATCCACCGCCGCAAATCGAAACTCGATCCTCCCACGGCCCGGCAGCACCAGTTTGAAAGGCGTTTGGCGGTCGGAGCACTCCGATTCAGGCACCCAGGTAACCTCTCCATCAAGCAACACTGCCTCGATGTGAAGGGTCCGTGGATTCGGCACTTCCAGGGCCCTACGAAACTCGTTAGGATCTACAACGGAAAGACCGTGCGACGTCCCTACCCAGATTCGCCCCCGACTGTCCTTATAGATCCCTGACTCATTCCTAATACATTGGCCAGAATCAAGACCATCATCCCTGTCCAATCGAATGAACCCAAGCTCTCTCTCAGGAGACAACATCCAATTCTTGATGTCGGGACCGCTGACATGGAGCACACCACGAACGGTCGAGAGCCAAAGCCCACCGGTATCGTCCGCAGCCAGAGTACGTATATCCCGGGGCAGTCGGAGTCCGGAACTAGCCGAAGAGAGCCATTTTCCATCCTTAAAGCAGGCAAGGCCCATATTTGAAGTGGCGGCCCAAAGATTATTCACGCGATCGAACACGACGGCTTGAATCTGATCACTCCCTCTTTCATCACCTTGGGTCAATCGCAGCCAAGAATCGCCTTCCCAACGGTAAAGCCCTACACCGTAGACAGCCGCATGCAGACGCCCCAGATTGTCGGCGGACAGTGATCGGACCTCATTCCCTTTAGCGAGATCATCAATGGAATCCAGCAAGAAACCAGTCTCAGTCTGGCGATACACTCCTTGATCAGTGCCTATCCAAAGCCTCCCGTCATGGGTTTCGTGAATGTCAAAGACATATCCATCTCCAACGACCTCAGCCACCCTAAATACGCGACGAAAACTTCGCGGAGTTGCCCTCCAAACCTCCGTCACAATGCCGGTTCGTCCCTCAACCAACTCCTCGCTACGGCAAGCAATCCAAACCCCGCCTTCGGCCGCCGGAAAGACACACCATGGCTGAACTTTTCGGGGGTCAAATCGCCGGTCTACAAACCCTTCCTGATCATCGGAAAAGAATCCAAGGGCACAATCATGAGCAACCCAAATTCGCTCCTCTGAATCTTCGGCAATCGAGAGAATATTCCGGGACACTCCATCATCATTGAAAGGCGACCTGACAAGGCTTAGACGTATACGGTACAAACCATCATCTGTTCCCACCCAGATATTTCCGTAGGAATCTTCAATCAAACTCCTAACAAAGGGAATCTGTCGCTCCTTCGGCAATCGAATTCGCCCAGTCGTTCCGTCGGCCAAACTGAGAATCAATCCGCCAGCCCAAGTCCCAATCCAATAATTGCCATTTCGATCGTGCACTCCATCGAGAGGCGACGATTCCTGAAGACTTGAGTAGAAACGATGTGAAAGGCGCCATCCAGAATCTCGCAAGGAGTAAACCCCGTCACGAGACGTCGCGGCGAGCGATCCATCGTTCAATTGAAAAAAACGGCCAAACTTCTGCCCTGAGCCGTCCGACCGGACAATCGTCTGCCCACGCTGTTCGGCACTTGAAATACTAACCAGCCTCCTACTGTTTGGATCTTCAATAATCGCCCAAGTAAGCCCCTCTACATCGGCAACAAAACGGTCGACAATCGTGCTCGGCGTATGCTTATACTTAACCCGTTCAAATGTGCAATCTTCCTGCCAATAGCGATAAAAGCAATGGTCACGCTGCCCTTGGATCCAAATACTTCCATCTTTACCCTTCGTAATTTTCCCCGCCTGACCTCCGAAAAGCCCATCGAGTTCAGAAATTCGACGGACGCTCCCCTTCTGGTAAACCGCGAGTCGCCCATCCAGATCAACGATCCACAAATTGCCAACTGAGTCACCAAGAACTCGAAAGAATTGGAACTCCTTCAATGCGTCAAAATCGGATGGATAGATAACACGAAAGCGTTCGCCATCAAATCTTACTAACCCAGCCAATGTCGCGCACCAAAGAGAGCCATCCTGAGTTTGAGTTATGGAGGTGACAGCCAATTCAGGAAGCCCTTCCTCAACCCCCCAATGCTCGATCGAATACCCGTGTTTCCTCAACGAAAGGATCGGTAGAAGTTCGCTATCTACAGAATGATCGGTTTTTTCTGCCCCGAAAAGAACAAGCTCGGACAGCAAGCAATACCAGCACGCGCAGACGCAAAACTGTAAACATTTTCTCGTGACGCTTCGAATCCTCAACACAAGAAGCCATCCGTTCTCACGCATCGATCAGTGCGGTCATCTATTTCAATCGTTGCTTCCACCTATCATGCCAAACCGTAGCAGCTAGCCTCACTATCGCCCCCTGCTGCGCCCCTGCTCAAACACGGCGTCACTAACACTCCCCCACTGCCTCGTAAGAGTATTGAGTCACTTGGTAAACTAATCCCTATTGCGATTGGCAGGGAGGCAAAGATCGTTTTCATTCGGCAACTTACATTTCAGTACTTGTACTGATGTTGAGCCCTGTGGCTTCTCGATATTGATCTTTGAGTTCGTAGCAGAACCAACCGAACGACATCCAACGGGATGCAGCCCTCAGCCCAAGTTTACGAGGCATCGCTGCCACCGGACGAGGCAAATAGTCAACGGCTAACGATTGCCGGTCAGACCGGAAAGCGCCGAGCTAGATGCAATGAACGATATCGGTGGCAAAGAAGTAAAACACGACACGCCCCCATCATTCTGCTCGACATTATGTTTCATACTAATCAAGTGATTGCAACCAGGAAACTTCTGATCGTCGACGACAATCCGGGCATCCGTACGATCATTCGCAAACTCTGTGACGGCATCGCAGATACAATTATCGAAGCATCCAATGGTAAGGAGGCAATCGAATTCTACGCGCAGCATCGACCGGATTGGACGATCATTGACATCGAGATGCCGGTGATGGACGGCCTAACGGCAACCCGCTCAATCTGCCAAGAATATCCCGACGCCCAAATTGTGGTCACAACCCACGATGACGAACCGGAGTGGCGCCAAGAGGCCATTGCCGCAGGTGCAAAAGAGTTTGTCCCTAAAGATACTCTTGGCTCTCTCGAGAAGATCATTGGCCCATCTCTCTAGCACGCTCACTCGCCATCGTTCCATCCGATCTCAAGACTCGATCGACTATAGTTCCAAAATCGAGCCACGCCATCACCTGTTTCAAGAAGGCAGAAAAATACCGGCAAAAAGTACCAAAAAATACCCATCTCGGGCGATCAAGAAATACCTACATACAGGGATACTCTTCCAATCGACTACCCTGGTATCTTCTGATGAAACGAACCTGTTTTGAAATTTGACGGTCCGCGAAACTCACCATGCTTCTTATCCTCAAGAGTCTACTATTTGGCCTGCCGCCGCAGGCCACAAACAGCCCAAGCGGATCCCGGTCAACGCCGGTAACGTCTTCCAACGGCCCTCGCCTTCTCAAAGATCGAAGGGGCACCGATATGAACGTATTTCTGAAAGATTTATTCAACCCGATGTCGCAAAACAGATCCCATTTACTCATTCTAAATACACAATGCCTTCACTTGTCGGATTTTCAAGAAGTTGGCCTATAGAATCTCTATACCTTCTCCATTTCGGTGTTTCCGAATTCGATCACTCTCATGTATGTTACCTCTGATTCGGTGACACCAGGGGGACACCAAATGAACGGCAAATGTACAATCTTGTTAGCGGATGATCATCCGATGTTTCGCCTGGGACTCAGAACTGCCATCGAGTCCGACGATGCCTTTGAAATTGTCGCTGAGTGTGATGACGGCGCGGCAACGATCGATCTAATTGAAAGGCTCTCCCCAAGAATTGCCATCATTGACTGGCAAATGCCCAAGTTAAACGGTCTTGAAATCCTAAAGGGCATCCAAAAACGTCGCTTTGAAACACGGACTATCATCCTAACCATGTACGACGAGGAAGAAGTCTTCAATGAGGCCCTCGATTCCGGTGCCCACGGATTTGTCCTAAAGGACAACGCGATTGGCAGCATCATCGAAAGTATCAAACAAGTGAATGGGGGTTCCATCTACCTTAGCCCCTCTGTTTCGATGTCGCTCCTCCGACGGACTCAGAAAACCGCCCAGCTTCGACGAAAAAATCCCGGTCTTGATACTCTGACAAGAACCGAGCGAAGGGTCTTAAGAATGATTTCCGAAAACATGACCACTCGAGAGGCGGCCAAAGAAATGGGAATCAGCCCATACACTGTGGAAACCCACCGCCGAAACATCAGTCGAAAACTTGAGCTCACTGGAAGCTACAGTCTCCTTCAGTTTGCTATCAAGCACCGCCACCATCTTTAGGTTGGGGTCTCTCATCGCCTTGTATTGGCACTCAGATGGACTAGCTTTGATGATACCATCAAAGCCTCTTTAGGAAGCAATGGATACGGGGGCATGCTCCCTAGTCACAAACAGAGGAGAAAACCCTTTCACCCACTGCGATACATCCATAGACCTGCCGCTTCCCAAGCGTAGCGTCACCATAGCGCATTCTACATCAACCGCTGCCCCATGAGAGAATACCTGGTATAGGTAGCAAATTATACCAACTACCCGGGATACCCTCTTTCATCTGCTCAACGTAATAATCTCTTCTACTAAGGATGAAGCCGCGAATCACCCACCCAAAGACAGATCCGGGCACACCAACGCGATGGCGCGTTTGAGTTCCTTCGTCCAATTATCGATTCGGCCAGCTAAAAAGCGACAAATCAGCAACAACCATCAGGAATGAAATTTGATATCAAAGCGACTTCGACATTCTCCAGAAGCCCAGTTCAAATCCAGCCAGAACTCGCTTACAAGCGGATAGAGCAGCTCGAACTGAAGCGCCCAGAGATCTCCACTCTCGATCAAGAAAACGGACACTCACGGGACCCGATGAAGGAATCAACGCCATCGAGGATCGCACTCATTACGAACTCCCATGAGACGGGATGGTACGGCTCTCAGATTTTTGACGCACTGGGCCACTCTTTAGAAGTAGTCACTCCATCTGATATCCTCCTTCTTCAAGAAGCTAAAATATCAATCGAATTCAACCACGTTATCATAGACGCTCACAACACTGTCCCCATGGGTCCGAATCCGATTTCACTCGTCGCAGAGCTCAAATCCCAAAATCCCAGCATGAACATTATCGCAGGGGTCTCAGCCGAATTCTGCCAAATCCGTCAACGTGCTCATGGTCTTCCAGCCGACATTATAAACGCGATTATTCCGATTCCATTCACCTTTTCGAATATCGCGGATCTCCTAGCATCGATCTTTCCAACGCCAAGCTCCAAACAGAGGATTCATCCCTCGACATCGCCATTTGAGCTAAAGAATCAGCCATCATCCAGCAAACGAAGGAATGGAGAGCGCACTACTCAAAAATCATTTAAGGACCGGTTTATCGACTACCTTGGCATTGAGGGAGATCAGGTCGTAGAAACAGTTATCCGCAAGACAATTGCTCCTCCAGGAAATGCTCTGGTTCAATTGCTACCGGGCAGCATATTCAAAAGGCTCTTCGAAGCTGAAACGAGATGCATCACCTCAGCTCTTTCCCAAAATGAGCTTTGCCGATTTATCCAGGTAATTCGAAAAATCCACACGATTAACAAGGGAAAACGGTCACAACTCCGATATCTCCTCGGACTTCGCTTATCCGTCAGAAAACTGAACACCCTTGGATGTAGAATTATTGAATGGACGCCGTCGCTAGATCCTGGAAAAAGACGGACAAAAAACGATCGTAGCCGATAAGTTTCAGGGACTGCAGTGTAGCCCGCCTCTCGCTGCACCATAATCCACACAATTCAAGAACGCTCCCGAATACCTTAGAGAACCGTTCTCTTGAACGATCAACTGTTCAATAGCTAAACCGAGGTCTTATGCCCAGCGCCAAAGATTCCAAGAATATTTCGATGGTCTCAATCAAACTCGCCCCCAATCTCTCCCACTATCGGATCCTCTGCGTGGATGATAGTAAGATCAATCAGAAAGTCGCCCAATTCATGCTTCAAAAGATGGGATATACAGTAGACATCGCAGCCAATGGCAAAGATGCGATTGAGTCAATCTGTAGCTTTCCCTACGACCTTGTACTGATGGATATCCAAATGCCGGAGATGGACGGGTTAGAAGCAACCAAGGCGATTCGATCACTCCCCCAAGACTCCTACGGAACCCGAAACGAGATCCCAATCATTGGCCTCTCAGGGATTTCCCGGAAGGGAATTCACGAAATCTGCCTCAAAGCAGGCATGAGCGACTTTCTTACCAAGCCAATCCGGAAAGAACGATTGCTTGAGGCGATCAAACGGCACCTAAGGATAGGCCCATAGGCCCCAAAGTTTGCCTAAAAAACGACAGGATGAAACAAGTCACTAAGAATCTTAAAATCGAGTGAACTACCTCGTTTGCAATTCCAGCCCCAGTCTACCAAGCGGCACATGGTCATGGACTGATACCGGGGATTACACAGACCTCGCTACCGAATTTGCAGATCAACTTGCGCGCGATCATCTCGCAATCACAACGGGACCAATTGATCCTGCATGGGCGGTACGTCTCTTGGAAGAGATTGAAAGCAACAGCTATCACGCAGTCCTTGGTCCCCCATCGCCTTTCCCGCATGCAACGGGCGAACGGTTGCTCCAGGTTTACCTATTCCGAAACGGCAACGCATCCATGCTCCCAATCACCTAGAAAAAGGCAGCGAATTACCCAGCACAGGGCACCAGCCATTGCTTCCTTCCTCAAAGCGCCTCCTTTCGGTGGTTCGCCCGTCAAGAGAACTTCCGCAGACACTTCAGCTTCCAAGCAAATCAATCGTGAAAAAAAATCATATTCTCCACCCCTTGATGAAAGATCTCGCGTACAGCTCCGTATACTTAAGTGAAAGGATGGCAGAACAAAGCGTCGGTTGCTCCTTCTGCCATCAACACGACGAAGATTAAGAAAAATAGATCAAAGAAACAAGAACAACGCTTATGTGGGAAAATTTCGTTGAAACAGCCTGCGTCATGACCATCAAGAAATTCTTTGAAGGTAAAGACAAGAAAGAATCCGATCTTATCTCCGTTGGCCTGGCTGTGGGGTACTACTACAACTTCCTCGAACCGCTTTCGTCAGAGATAAACCGAGACGAATTCACCATCTCAGCAAGCAAAGACGGCGACAACAAGAGAATGTTCCCGGCGGAAGATGTACGTGTTCAAATCATCATTCCCGGAAAACTCGATGTTTTCGCATTCGACCGTTGCGAAACTGATTTCAAGACACTCCACAAAGGATTCATCTACCTCCGGCAGCAAAAACGTTACTATGGAATCAACTACTCGCTCACAACACTCCCATCAAAAGTACAATTGACTATTGTTGATCTGGCCCGTCCCGTCATGTCCATTAAGCGATATTACGAGGATATTCTTCAACTCGATACAACGGACTCAGAAAGTAACTGGATGAAGATTCAGTCGGCCGAGATCTTGGCCTTCAAAGAATCCGTTCGACGCCTACAATCGCGGGGATACGGTGCATTGGTCAACAAACTAGATTTCGCAGACCGTCTCTAAGCCTCAACCAAAAACGGACTGGCACACCACCGATTAGCTCACCAAGTGTGAAATCGGTTTTCTCGAGGAATACAAGACCGAGGACAAACGCTATCTCCTACACGGCACTCCACGACTCGCTTCAGGCTTGTCCAGAAGGTATCGTCCAGTATGACGGCGTTTACCCGGTTACAAGTCGATCCGCGAAGCCCGTTTCAAGCTAAAAAGAAGCAGAGCCTCATGCCTCCGAATGCCCGGCTACCCAATCCACTCATCGTTTCTGGAATTCTCGACCTGCCAAAGAACAGCAGGACCAAGCCCGACGCATGCAGGTTTATGCCGGGATGATTGATCGGTGCGATCAGAACATCGGTAGACTACTGACGAAGATCAAGGAATTGAGTGACGAGAATAACACCAGCGCAGAGAGAGTCTTTTACCCGCACTCCATGGACGCAAACTACCGAACCGAAAGCCGCCCCTTTACTTTGAATCCTCACGCAGCGGAGCCGTGCGGGAGGGACAATTGGAAGATCGTGGCCATGACTCTTCCCCGGACAAAGGAAAAGAATGGGACCGATCTCAAATAGAAACTCTAGAATCCGAGTGAGGATAGCACCGAGACACTCGACGTTCCAGACAGAAATTCCGATATCGTGAAGCGCCTCAGCCAGCTTTGGCAAAATTGGTACAGGAATGCCTATGGATTCTAGACATGACTGATCTCTCCATCCTACGACGTCAATTCACGTCGACTCGATGCTTGTGCACATGTGACGGGAGAGGGAGAAAATCACTTTCTTTTACCATCCACCGATCGAGTTGTAATCGAAGTTCTGTTTCGACGGCTGCCGTCGCATGTCCACCCGCAAGGTTCTGCAACTGAAACGGATCCTTCTCCAAATCATAGAGTTCGAAAACAGGCCGAGGACGCTGGAAGTAGAGGCGCTCAAACAAAGCCGATAAACTTCCTTCAGCCCTAGCCCTCTTAATTGCTTTCCAAGCAATCTTGTCGGGTCGAACCATATCGACAGGAGCAAACTCTCGCTCCGGAATCGCGTTGTAGATAAAGTGATGACGCGCCGTCGTCACAGAGCGCATAAGATCGAATCCATCTGACCGGTCAACCGGACCCCAATGCCAACCGCGCTCGGCAAAAACATACTTGCGACCTTCAAAAGGCTTCCCCTCGAGCTCTGGGAGAAAGCTGAGCCCCGTCATGGCTCCGGCCCTTTCCAGCCCTGCCGCGCCCAGTATGGTTGGCGCCAGATCCTCTCCACTGACCAACGCCTCACTGACACGCCCTGGTTTGACCAACCTCGGCCAGCGAATCAGCAAGGGGACATGGATTCCTCGAGTCGCCAGGGTACCTTTACCACGAAGCAATGCCTCGCCGTTGTCCCCCATGAAGATGACGAGCGTACTTTGGTCTAGTTGACGACTCTCTAAGGCATTCATAATCAAGCCCACTCCACGATCGAGGTCTCGTAGATCAGCCAGGTAACGTGAGAAATCTAGGCGGAGCTCCGGAAGATCCGGCCAATCGGGCGGCAATTGGAGTTGGGCAGGATCAATCCCATCGTGGTCCTGGCCAAACGGTCGATGCGGTTGGTTGAAGCCGAAGTAGAGAAACCATGGTTGACCATCAGGAACGGAATCGAGGACCTCCCCTACCTTCTCACCAACGCGTGAGAGCGCCTCACCACGAGTGGAAGCATGCCCTACAAAGTGATCGAAACGCGTTTCAAACGTCTTCCCTTTCATCCCCATTTCAATCAAGGTCTCCGTGACGTGGGGCAGACCTCTCACCCGGCCATCCAGATGCTGATGCCGACCATCCAGTCCCACCCAATAC
>CAJXVR010000268.1 GCA_913061285.1 uncultured Verrucomicrobiota bacterium
GATCTACACTAGATCGCTCGTCGGCAGCGTCAGATGTGTATAAGAGACAGTGTCTCGGGCCTCGATCGTAAACGCGTAACCAACCCACCTTCCCATGGTAGGCGGGAGCGGCTATGCTATCGGGCTTTTGGTTAAGCCCCAATGCATGGGTTGAAGCGTTACCCTTGGTCGCGCTTCAACTTGGTGTTTAAGAGTTGCTAGATTTGCGGCAAGTGGGTCCGGAATGATTGCAGGCTAGCGATCCTATTGATGGGATTGAGTGCTACTGGTCATTCCAGTGTGATGCTTGTGCACCATCGATTTGGACTACATGTTGTAGTGGGGCAGGCGAGGTCTAGGTGATTGAAAACCCAGAGTGAATGGCTCTGGGTTGTGTCGTGGTTCGACTAATTTCGAGTTAGTAATCTGAAGGTAACAAGACTGTAGTGACGCTTCGATCACACTCGGTGATGATCCAAAATATTGTGCCTTCGGTTGAACTATACTTCGAAAACAAACGTGCGTCTGATGCTAAGGCATCCTCGTTTGCTTGAAGGTCCTCTTCGCACAAGTCACCCCAGTCGCCAACGACATGTCGAGATAGTGCGTGGGTAATCTCTTGCTGGCTAACTTCAGCGATGACACAACGAGTTGCGACAATTTGTCCGAGTGAAAACTTTGGTTTTGATTTTCTCATATGCGTGATTCCAGATCTGAACTTGACGAACTGCCTCCGCGAAAATGATTAGAGGGAGATCGAGATTGCGGATGGGGGTTAGGGCTGTTTCCCAAAAACCGGAGGATTCCAACTCTCAGTATATCAGATCAGGAAGAGAGTGTAGTTGCTTTTGTGGAGGGGTGTTTTCGATTGGCTTTCGGTCCGATCCAGATTTTGATGCCCGATCGATTAACGCTCGATGGAGAGGGCCCAGCTGCGCCTTTCGCCGAGGACATCCCATCAACACAATGGTGGAATACTAGCTACGACTTCTTGCTCTACCAATGCCAACCAGATACCCCTCTTCCTGACTCTGCTATGCCATTGGTAGACCAAGAATCTCTTGAGTGTTCGATTGGCTTCATTGGTCTGAGGGCGATGTGGTCAAACAATGGAACACTTTGATTTTGAGTTACTCAATGTAACGTGATATTCCGTGAACTGAAATCAACTCTAGAACGTTGCGTGAAAACAAACGTCCCTTTCCAAACCGCCATTCTTCATCCCTCTCTCCGCCGCCATTGAAAGTAACTCACATATGTAATTCGATTGCCCTTCTAGAGGAGGATTTGTTGATCCCTGAGGGACCAGTCGCAACGCAGTGTTTGCGCCTTGTAACAGGTGAGGAGAAAACAACTTGAACCTTTGTGGGGGGGAGACCTCTTTCGATGTGAAAATTGTTTCTTCTACGATACTACTTGAGTGACTTACCTCTGAGCGTGGAGCGAGTCCGATCGAGTTTTAGGTAATATACCTGGTTCTCCCAGATCCCGAAATGAATGGGATATCGAAGAGGTTGTGATGGTCATGATACGTCTTCTCATCCACAAGTAGAAATATTCCGCGCCCATTGCGAAACTGTGAACAGAGAGATACCAGACTCAGCAGTCTGGCCCGTGTCGGCACTACGAAGATTACACGGAAGCCTGGGAGGCCAAGATGGTGGGTGCATAGCTGCCTTTGGTATGAGGCATGGTATGCGGCCACTTTCTTTGCTAGGCTGCTGCGATCGCTTGTTTTTGGATTTATTGGCATTGTGCCTCGATCTGCCTCAAGAAAAAAATATTCAACTGAGTCATCTGTTTCATTGAGTTTCCCGAAAACGGCGTCCGGAATCACTCGAAACGTCGCTTCTTTGTTCTTGAAATTGACTGTAACGGGCCACGTCAATTGTTTAGGTGTGCCGTAGATTTGTTGCTTGATCTGGAACTCATCCAGGAACGATCGGTCGCGGTGTTCTCTCATGGATGATTCCGCCATTGCCTGGAAGCCGGTGATCAAGAGCGCATGGGATTTACTCTCGTTTTTGGCGTGATACTGCTGGTGCTGAATTGGAATGGAGTGGAGGATCCCTGTCCTTTTTAATTGCAGAATGCCCTGCCTCTCGATGCGGTATACAAATGGTGTTCTTCCACCCTTTAGACCGCGGCGTGATAATTCTTCACGGGAGATGTATCGGCGACCGAGTAGAACTGTCAGTGGGCTTGTAAGGGTATTTTTGCTCAATCCAAGGCCGTGCGAGAGATCTCGGATTGTAACGAACCGGTGACGCGCAATGTAGGCTAGTATTTCGTTGTGTATGGGATCGGTTTGCATTTGATTGAAGATGAGGATTCTAGGAAAGCGATCACGAGTAACGTTGTAGAATCCAGTTCTCAACTTCTGCTCGTCGAGAGCAGAAGTTTTTGCGTGTATGCTCAATAACTGCCTGAGCATTGTTCTGCCTGATTGCAAGGGGCGCCATTGTTTTTCCGATGAAAGGAGCTTGGCTCTCCCCATTTTCCATAAGCTTTGTGAATACCTCGAAACGATCGAGTTCAACCAGTGATGAATAACCCTCCGACCACCCCATTTCGTCTGCAAGTAGCCGTGCGTCTCGTGCCCCAGTTTGAAATGCGACCAGAGATCCGATGTTGCCAAATATGCTTGACCGGACCGCCGGTTGGATTTGGTCGAGGTATTGGTTTGCCAGCCAAATGTGGAGGTGGCATTTTCGAAGCTCAGATAGCATGCTCGCAAAAGCCTGAGTGGTAGTTGACTGAAACTCGTCTATGATCAGCCAGTGGTGCCTTCGCCGTTCTCTCGGTAGGATTGATCTTTCGAGCGCTGCTTCTTCATAGGCCGAAACCAGAATGCTGCCGATGAGACTCGCGCCTTCATGTCCAAGTGTTCCTTTTGAGAGGTCAATCAGCGCAATCATTCCTTTATTCATGACCGTGTAGGGATCGAAGAGCATTTCACGCTGGCAGAGAATATTCCTGAGGGAAGGGTTCATGAGGAGCTGCTCAATCTTGTTGAGTATCGGGCTGGTAGCATCGACGCGGTAACGGGATGGCCAACCGTTGAATTCGCTCCAAAACATGCGGAGGGAGATATCCCTTCTTGCGTTGCTAACAATACCGGACTGAAATGCCTCGTCCTTGAAAAGTCGGGTGATATCGAGAATCGTCGATTTGGGGTCATAGAGAAGTGTCAGGAGCGAGTGCTGGAGAATGTATTGTGACCGTGGCCCCCAGGAATCTGGCCAGATGTTTGAGATTGCGCGTGTTAATCCAGCAGCTCGCTTCGACCGGTTACGGATTTCGGTTCCTCGCAGCGGATTATATGCCACAGGAAAACCTTCATCGTTTGGTGAAATGTGAATGGTATCCGCTATCCTGGCTTGTGGAATCGAGGACAAGAGGTCCGCGATAACCTGCCCATGGGGGGTCGATCACTGTGATTCCCTGATTCCGATAGACTAGCTGTGTGCAGACGTTGCAAAGTAGTTGACTTTTTCCCGTGCCGCTCTTACCTACAACGTAGACATGGCGATTGCTATCCTTCTTTCGGATTCCAAATCGGCGGTCCGCACCACGACGAAATGCGTGACCGAGCACAATATTGAAGTTTCGGTGTTTTGGGAATTCCCCTGGTTTTGGATTTAATCTTTTCACACTGCTAAACCAGCTCTTCAGCAGAGACGGCTGAATTCCAATTGAGGAAGAATTCTATCGTCTCGATGACTGCTGAATTGTGCGGTGGCACAATTGATATGTCATAGGGCGGAGTCCTTCCTGCCTAATCTGAAGAGCTGATTTAGAGGTGCAAATAAGTCGGAAATCTACCTGAGTGTTGCTGCGAAGCATTTTTCTTAGCTGAAGAAATGTATACGCGAGCGGGTTCTTCCTATGTGAACCTGTCGAGAGCACAAAGGGCTAGAGCTATCGCCGCAAAAATCGGCATTCGGTGGTCTTCTCCCATCCATGTTTTTCGTTTTTGAGGAGCGACATTCTTCAGATGCGGAAAGTAATTCAGCAATCGGGTAGCCATATCTGCTTTCGTGATGACAGGTGGTGATAGCCGATCGAGGGTGGACTTGGCATCATCTGGTGTTAGGAAAACAAGTGGTGTGTTCCGCGTTCTAATGACACGGAGTAGGGAGCTGGCAATCGAGCAGCTTCTTTTTCCTCGCCGCTTTAATGCCCAAACATTCTCTATGACTATGTTTGTCGGTTGATAAAGATCGAGTCGTTCGACCATGCGATTGATGGCGCTCCGCTGGCTCGGCGCTCCAAAGGATAGTGTTCCCCAATCAAGTAATGAGGAGCCTTCTAAAATGGCAAAACTTACACCGCGTGTGGTGATTGTAATTGCTGCTATTCGAATTGACGCGGATGGGTGTTTTAACATTTTTAGATTAATTCACTTTTGATAGAGATTCTTGGATCATTTGAAGAGCCTCTAATTGTTGGCAAGAATCGGCAGGTGAGTTTTCTCGTTTGAAATGGGGAAGTAATAGAGCTATTTTCTTTTTGGTTTCCTGCGACTCTGCTTCGATGATTCCCGGAAACAGGTCCTCGATCGACACTTGCAGAACTATTGCGAATCTAATCGCTGTTCTTAGAGACGGTTCACAGAGCCGCCGCTCGTGGCGGCAAACGTTTGAAATGGTGTGGCCCATTATTGCGGCGACGTCACCTTGTCTTAGGCCGAGGCGTCGTCGATGTGCTCGGATGTAATTGTTGAGATTCGACATGAAACGAAAGTAAGAACTAGAAACAATTTGTGCTGAAGCACACTTATCAATAGTAACCGAATGACAGCGAAAGAGAAGTAGGGGTAATTTATTCTGGAGTACAAACCCATGGTGGTTGGAGGTTAAAACAGTATTAAGCACGTTGAAAGCGAAGGGTGCGTTATGGTTCTCGGGATGGAGCCATTGAGGGTCCTGAATGTTTGCTTTGCGGGGTTGATGGTCGGTAATGAGAAAAGTGGACACGGGATTCTCTTAACGAGAGGGGAAAGAATTGAAGAGGCGAAAGTTTTCCTCGGAGTTCAAGAAAGAGGCGGCGAGGATTCTAATCATCGAGGGATTGGCTGCGAAGGAGGGGGTGGCGCAGTTTGGTGTTGCAGAGAATTTGCTGTATTGTTGGAAACAAGGTGCCCTTGATGAACTAGAAGCCGCAAAGCCAGCCGGAACGAACTTTGATAACGCTTCTTCATTTCTTGGTTGTGCTGAATTTCTCCAAGCTAGGTTCGTTGAGCTGCTCCGTTTGGTCTCAGCTAAGCCCTCGGAACTCATTCCGATTGCCTGAACTTGGTTAGTATTTCAAATAATTTTGAAGGGGCGCTCTGATGGCCTTGTCAGCCTCATTTTGCGATTGTAATCCATGGTGTATGATCGGCTATTTCCGGCGAGCTAGCCTAAGGATAAATTGATTGTGATTCAGGACGAATACTGATTTGGGTGCTTCGAGTTCCGGTTCCTTATGAGGTAATTCTGGGATTCTGTGCTGAGTTTCACTGGGCCTGTGGAAATGACTAAATTAGGACATCAACACACCAGATTGAATTTCGGACTATTGCGCGACCCACTCTTTATTGGGGAAAGCGCAGTCTGGATTCCTCACCTAACCTTTTCTCTCGCCGATTCGGTGTCTGTTTCCATCAGAATTTGTTGGCTTTAGTTCCCTTGCCTAGGGTTGATTCTCAACTTTCACTCCGAACTCTTCGGCGATGATATGCCAATGATTGGGCCCCACGAACCAAAAGCAAGTCGTAAGGATTGTATTAGTCGTGCAAAAGTGTCTCTTATCTTGACTGTCTGGTAATGTGCACTTGTGCCAGAAGGACTGCTGCTCCTTGTGAATCGCCCCACGCGGACAATATCCTGTCAACGACGGTGGATTCAGGGATGTTTTCAAGCGGTTAAGAAATGGATCGAATTCCAGTTCGTTCCGCCCCCTTTGTAATCAAGTCCCGTTGGATGTATTAAGCGATAGGGTTACGGCGGAACAAGTTGCAATGAAGAAGGAATAAGATGTCTTCATACGAATGACCGAAGAAGAACCAGAGAGGGTTAATTTAACGCCCCTTTTCAAAACGCCAGAAAACAGCCCAAACGAAAACGCTCCTGACAAATATCCACCGTCGAGGCTTTTTGGGAAGGCTTGAGGGATTTACTTCGCTCTGACGTTCTAATAGGTTAGACGAGAGATATTGGTGAGTGTTTGAAGTGAATAGGTATGAAGAGAAGCAAGCTTGGTGAGAGGCTAAGCCAGTGGTCGGTCAACTCCGAGTTGCCAACTGACTTCAAAGGTCAGGTTTGGGAACGGATTGCTGAGGCGGATAGACCCTTCGTGGAGTTTAGCTTCGATTCTCTGTTCGTATGGCTTGCTGAGCGGCTACAGCACCGTGCTTCTGCTATGGCCTTTTTACTTGTGGCTGCACTGCTAGGCGGCGGGTTGGGTGGAATTCATGCTGTGATCGATTCGAGAGTATCCCATGTCAAAATGGCCGAAACTTACTTACAAACAGTCGATCCTTCGCGACATTCCTTAGAATGAAATCGATTGCCACCTTAATCGTTTTTGGAGTTGTGGCGTCGATTATTTGCTACGGTGCCGTTTACTACTTCGGAACTCAGTCACATCGGCATGTTGCGCAGCAGGAATTCCCCGAACTTGCCTGGTTGAGGGTCGAGTTTGAGCTTTCCGAGGAGGAGTTCGAGAGGATCAGCAAACTTCACTACGCCTACCTGCCAAAGTGCGAATCGATGTGTGAATTGGTTTCCGAGAAGAATGCGGAACTGGTTCACCTCATGGGGCAAGGAACGAATGCTGAAGAACAGCACAAAGAGTTGCTCGAGGAAGTCGTCGGTATTCGAGCCGATTGCCAAAAAATGATGTTGGAACATTTTCACTCTGTGAGCCAGGAAATGAATCCAACCCAACGAGAACGGTATTTGGCCTGGGTATTGGAAGAGTCTTTGTCATCCGGGCATCAAGCTCTAGTCGGGGGGCATCACCAAAACTAATGGAAGAGATTTCTTCCGAGGCCAACCTCGACTTCCGAGATATGGCCGATCTCGCAAACGGAGACGATGCCGCCTTGAATCGTCTCATGGATCGGCATGGGGATCTTGTTTATCGATTTCTGGTTCGAGCATTGGGTAATGAACACGATGCTCTGGATCTGGCTCAGGAAACGTTCGTTAGGGTATACAAACAAAGGACTAGGTTTCGACCTGGCCGAAAGTTCCAGTCTTGGTTACTCACTATTTCAAGCAACCTGGCGCGAGACCGAATACGATGGCGTCGACGGCACCCCGAAGTCCCACTCCCGGCATCGAATGAGATGGACGCTTCGCTTTCCGCGGGAACGAGCAGGCCGAAGCAACCTGACCAGATCACCTCTCAGAATGAAGAGTCTTTGAGGGTAAGGGAGGCCGTGATGGCTCTTCCAGAAGATCTTCGACTGCCTCTTGTCCTCTTTCATTTTCACGGAAATTCCTACGAGGAGATTGGAGAGATCCTCAAATGTAGCGCTAAGGCAGTCGATTCACGCCTATACCGTGCAAAGAAAATGCTGCGAGGACGACTGTCAACCCAATCCAAGAAAACAGAAAAAGTTTGAGGAGATTTCACGAGGGAGACGTTTTAACTCCTGAAGGCATGAGTCGATTGCTGCTAGTTTTAGGTGTTGCGCTGGGTTTGATCGGAAATCTGATTTCCGCTTCTAGCGCTCGATTTGATTTGTTGACGACACCTGTATCGATCGTTTGTGTGAATTGTTCTTGTGGCGGAGATTGTTGTGTCTCTGATGCAAGCGGTGAGTCTGCCGGAATACCGATCGCGGCTATGAATCTCAGATCCACATTTGAGATTCAATCCCTCGATGTGAAGGTGAAGAAGATTTCATTATCTGAGAACATCCGTTCTAGGATTCAAGGGGCGTATTGCCCCACTTCTAAAGTCAGCTTCCCATCTGTTCCAATATTTCTTTCATTCCAAGTCATTCTGATCTGATTGTCGCGATTCACAGGTGTGGTGTGTCCCTTCGGGGCGTCCAAAATCGGTGTTTTCTATAGAGCTTTGTGCCTCTTGGCATAAGTTTAGAAGTCGAGTGTAATCAGATGAGTTTAAGTAAATTGTTTCAGAAAATCTTGTGTGTGGGGCTTTGCCCTGTGCTGCTAACCGCGTGTGCCGGATTTCCGAATTCTTACCTTAAATCGGTAGCGCCAGTATCGAGGGAGCATCCAGAAATTTTAGAGGTTGAGCGGACTGTGGATGACTCGCAGTTGAGTGCTCAATCTGAACTTGAAGATTATCTTCACTATGCCGCTTTAAACAATCCTGGGCTTGAGGCGGCTTTCAATCGTTGGAAGATGGCACTGGAGCGAATTCCGCAAGTTCGAGCATTGCCTGATCCCAGGTTTAACTATGGCTACTTTGTAGAACAGGTGGAGACTCGCGTCGGCCCACAAAGGCAGAAGTTTGGGGTTGCCCAAACCTTTCCTTGGATTGGAAAACTCCGCTTGCGGGGAAACAAAGCCGGAGAAGCAGCCGTTGCCGCTCAGAAGACATATGAGCAGGCCAAGCTAAAGCTCTTTTTCGACGTTAAGGACGCTTATTATGAGCTAGCTTATTTACAGCGAGCGATTCAATTGACTGAGGAGAATATCGAACTGGTCAAACATTTGGAGAGTGTTGCTCAGGCAAAGTTTCGCGCCGGAAGTGATGTGACTGGCGTGGTCAAAGCGCAAGTCGAATTAGGTAAGCTAGAGGACAGAGTTAGCACTCTGAGGGAATTACGTGATCCGATCAACGCACGGCTCAACGCTGCGTTGAATCGTGATCCGCAGTTGCCGCTTCCATGGCCGAAATCAACGCCAGAGAGCAGTGCCACTATTGATGACTCGGCTGTCGTGCAAACGTTGATGTTTAACAATCCGGAATTGGCTGGGTTGGATGCGAAGATTCGCGAATCCGAGCAGTCTATTAAATTGGCTAAGAAGGCGTTTTATCCCGATTTGACCGTAGGCGTTGACTACGTCGAGACTGAGGATGCTCGTTTTGCGGGTGTCTCCGGGAGTGGGAAGGATCCAGTGATGATTATGGGGAGCTTCAATCTACCGCTCTGGTGGGGTAAGAATCAGGCGGGGCTACGCGAGGCTAAAGCTAGTCTCGGTGCCGCAACGAAAGAGCGCGAGAATCGTGAGAACCTGCTCGTTTCCGATCTGCAAATGGCTCTTTACCGATTTCATGATGCCGAAAGGAAGATTAGTCTTTTTGGTGACACTCTTTCCCCACTCGCTCGCAACTCTCTGGATGTTGCTGAGCAGGCCTACCAAGCCGGGCGAGCTGATTTCCTCCAATTGATCGATGCTCAACGCTTGCTGTTGGACATCCAACTTTCCTATCAACGAGCAATTGCCGACCGCGAACAGCAACTCGCGCAAATTGAAATGATCGCCGGAGGCTCCATTCTTAATGAGAGCCTTCCGTCGAATGAAAACTGACTGATTTTATGAAAAAACAACTGATTGCGATTGCCCTCACCGCTGTGGTCGCGTTTGTGGCTGGACTGATGATGCGAGATTCGTTCGGGCCGAATGGGCAGACGAAGGAAAACGCTTCGACGGTGGAGGATAGTGCGCAGAAACCAGAGTTCTACACCTGTTCAATGCATCCTCAGATTAAACAACCAAAACCTGGAAAATGCCCGCTATGTGCCATGGATCTGATTCCTGTATACAAAGGGCAGGGAAACGACGAAGGGTCTCGAGAGCTAACGATGTCTCCAACCGCCCAAAAACTGGCGGAGATTCAATCTGTGCTAGTCGAGAAAAAGTATGTGACTGCTGAGGTGCGGATGGTGGGAAAAGTCGTGTACGATGAAACGAAACTTGCCTACATCACTGCATGGGTTCCGGGGAGATTGGATCGACTCTTTGTGGACTATACCGGCGTTAGTGTTCAGGAAGGAGACCACCTGGTTAAGCTCTACAGTCCCGAATTATTGCAGGCACAAGAAGAGCTGATCAGTGCCATAAGCACGGCATCAGATATGTCGCAGAGCCAAAGCGAGTTTCTACGAGGGCGGGGGACGACCAATGTCGACTCAGCCCGCGAGAAACTGCGTTTATGGGGGCTCAGTGAAAAGCAAATCGAGGCAATCGAAACCCAAGGAAAAGGTTCAGATCACATTACCATCAACTCTCCTATATCAGGAGTCGTTGTCCACAAGAATGCCGTCGAAGGGATGTATGTCCAGACGGGCACCCAAGTATACACGATTGCCGACTTGTCGGAGGTTTGGGTGAAGTTGGACGCGTATGAATCCGATCTTCCATGGTTGCACTATGGCCAAGAAGTGGAGTTTCTAACAGAGGCATATCCTGGAGAGGTGTTTAAAGGGCAGATCGCCTTTATTGATCCTATTCTGAACCCTAAAACGCGAACAGTGAAGATACGTGTCAACCTGCCGAATACCGGAGGCAAGTTGAAGCCAGATATGTTTGTTCGAGCCGTGGTAAAGTCGCGGGTGGCGGCCGGTGGTCGAGTGATGGATGCTGGATTGGCAGGGAAGTGGATCAGTCCCATGCATCCAGAGATTATCAAGGGCGATCCGGGGCAGTG
This sequence comes from uncultured Verrucomicrobiota bacterium, assembly GCA_913061285.1. Classification (GTDB taxonomy): domain Bacteria; phylum Verrucomicrobiota; class Verrucomicrobiia; order Limisphaerales; family AAA164-E04; genus UBA2970. The sequence goes on from CAJXVR010000268.1 coordinate 10,600, forward strand.
TGATATCTGCGGGATGGATCTTGTGAGTGCAGAATCCCTGGGCTATGTCGCGGCTGAGACCGATAGCGCTCCTTTGGTCATTCCTGCTTCAGCTCCTCTCATCACCGGTCGGAGGGCAGTCGTGTATGTTGACCATGGAGAAGGAAGATTTGAAGGTCGGGAGATCAATTTGGGAGCCCGCGCAGGCGATTCCTACATAGTGGAATCTGGTCTTGAAACAGGTGAACGGGTTGTAACTAAAGGAAACTTCAAGATAGACAGCGCAATTCAGATTCTTGCCAAACCCAGCATGATGAATCCCGATGGGGAGGTTAGTATGACTGGGCACAATCATGGAGGAGGCCAGTCAGACGTCGATCAGACAAACTCTTCGCTACAATCCTATGAGGTTCCAATAGAGTTCAAGCAGCAGATTGGCAATCTTGTTGAAGCCTATGTAGCGATTAAGGACGACTTGAGCCATGACAATCACGACGGGGCACATAACAAACTGGGTGCCCTGAGGGGAGCGCTTGAGTCGATCGATATGAGTCTGACCTCGGGAAACGCCCACGTTGCCTGGATGGAACGATTGGGTGAACTTAAGGCTGGAGTTGATTCCTTGGGGGTTGCTTCTGATCTAGAGTCTTCACGATCCTCTTTTGAGAGGGTGTCTAATGCGCTCGTGGACACCGTGCGTCAATTTGGTTCGCATGGCGAAGAACCTGTACTGCTGTACAACTGCCCGATGGCATTTGATGGGCGTGGTGGGGATTGGTTGCAGACCAAAGAAGGAACCGAGAATCCATACTATGGGAGCAAAATGTTCAAATGTGGGAGTTTAAAGGAGACATTGGTGCCACTAAGCGGTGATAAGAATACGGGACACGAGGGCCACGAGCATGAGTAAGGGCGAGAATTCTTCTGGGCTCTTAGGTGGGCTCATCGAGTTTTGTTTGCGGAACAAATTGATTGTTCTGCTTGGCGTAGGCTTTTTCTTGGGCTGGGGATTCTTGGTTGCCCCATTTGATTCTGTCTCTTATACACATCTGACGCTGCCGACGAGCGATCTAGTGTAG
>CAJXVR010000269.1 GCA_913061285.1 uncultured Verrucomicrobiota bacterium
GTTCAGGAGCGGCCAAAGGATAAGCCCTTCTTCTTCTGGTTTGCTGCGAGCGATGCGCACCGGACTTGGGCGCTGAACGAGCAAGCCCCGACCTACGATAGTGCCTCAATTGTGATTCCCCCGTATTTGGTTGATACCGAGAAAACGCGAGAGGATCTCAGCGGCTACTACCACGAGGTGAGCCGCTTTGACCATTTCATTGGTTTGGTGACGGCGGAATTGAGGCAACAAGGGGTGCTAGACGATACCTTAATCGTAGTGGCAGCAGACAACGGGCGTCCTTTTCCCCGTTGTAAATCTCGCTTGTATGACAGCGGGATCAAAACCCCTTGGGTCGTTCACTATCCTCGTCTAATCACCACTCCAGCGATCACTCAAAGTCTCGTCAGCGTCATTGATTTCAGCGCGACGTGTCTAGAATTGGCTGGGGTTGATCGTCCGGACTCAGTTCAGGGCCGCAGTTTTGTTCCTATTCTAAGAGACCCTCAGGTCTCGGTCCGTGAGGTGGTGTTTTCGGAACACAATTGGCACGTCTACAAGAACCACGAACGAATGCTACGCTTTGGCAACTTTGTCTATATCAAGAATAGTTTCACCGACCAACCCAATCTTTGTTATGAATCCGACACCCACTATCCAGCCGGAAGAGAGCTGTGGGAAGCCCATGCCGCTGGAAGGACGACGGCGCAGCAGCAACAGGTTTTTGCCAATCCGTGCCCGGCAGAGGAGCTGTACCGTTTGAGCAACGATCCGGATCAATTCAACAACCTCGTTAAGAATCCGAACTATTCAAAAGAGCTTGACCGAGCTCGTCGATTGCTCACCGCCTGGACCCAACAGACGGGAGATACGATTCCAGAACATCCCACGCCGCACCGTCATGCGCCTCCGCGAATCGAAAATGGAACGATTCTTCCTCCCGGATCTTCAAGGGTTCGGAATCCTCATTCCGAAATGCCCGGTGCGGCCCGCAATGCGATGACAATCAATCATCCAGGCCCGTTGCTCTCGAGGGAGTAGGGTGGCGACGCTTGATACTTAGTTCTGATTCTTTCGCTTTCCTTGCCGCGGGAGGACGGGCGTTAGTGATTCGCCGCACTGTGACATGAGTTGCTTGAGTTCTTCATGCAAGTGTTCCGTTCGTCTTCTATGGGCAGGATGTTTAGCCAGATTGTTGAGCTCGTAGGGATCAGAAACCACGTCGTAGAGTTCGAGTCTGTTCGGGCTTAGAATTCGGTGCAGCTTCTCTCCTGCTGCCTTATCGTTGCCGGCCTGTGCCCTCCATTCCATCCAGGGCTGTGAGAAGAGCTTAGATTTCGAATAGAAATTTTCCCAGATATGTTCTCTTTCTGGATGTCCTGTCCAGATTAACTTGTAGGTCTCGGTGACGATGGCCTTTTGCCAAAAGGGGTGCACATTGGATATCAAGACGGACTGACGATGGGAGTGGGTGTTGTCATTTGTCCACAATGACTTGAGAGAGCGACCATCGAGGTCAGGAGCCTGCACGCCGGCGAATTCCAACAAAGTGGGGACGATATCACAATACATGGCGAGTGCGGTCGTTTTCCGAGCGGGAATTTGTGCGGGCCAATGGGCTAAACAAAGAGCGCGGGAACCATGTTCGTAAGGGGACCACTTGCCTCGAGGCATAGCGATGCCTTGCTCACTGAGGAAAATGAAAATCGTGTCCTTTTCCAGCTGCATCGCTTTCATCATTTCGCGAATCTCTTGAATCTGTTGATCAAGGACCTCGACTTCAGCCGCATGTTTCGCTACCGCTTTTCGCGCTGAAGGGCTGTCGATGTAGTGAGGGCGAAGTGAACCGCCACTGATCGAGAAATTCGTTTCGTCTCCATGGTCCCAGGGATGGTGGGCGTGGGTAGAGCCGATGAAAACGCAGAATGATTCTTCGGCGTTTCTCGCGTTCGTGATGTATTGGCGAATGCCCTTGAATGAGTGGGTTTGATTTGATCCGTTGGCGTTGCTAGGAAATCCGGGGATCGTGTCGAGTTTGCTCTTTCCTAAGGAAAAATGTCGTTTACCACTGATTCCAACCCGGTAGCCAAGGGGGCGTAAGTGATCGGCTACGTTCTTCACACCCGGCCGATTCACTCGACGCGCATTTGCCAGAACTCCGTTGTGGTTCGGGAGTAAGCCCGTGTAGAGCTCTGCTCGAAGCGGCGCACATTGAGACACGCTGCAGTAGAAGCGGTCCATCATGCAGGATTCACGGGCCAGCTGATCGATGGCGGGAGTGCGGGCCTCTTTCGTTTCTGTGCAACCAAAGGCATCCCATCCCACATCATCTCCAAGAACAACAAGGAAATTGGGCCTAGCCTCCGTGTTGGTAGCGACAACCAAGAGTAGAAGGGAATATAACGCGGCTCGCATGGGTACGACTCTACCTTTGAAATGCCTGCAGCCAAGTCTTCATTGTCTCGTTTGAATGCCCGAGCGGGGTGTCTCTAATCGGCGACTAAGAAAGCCACGGCTTCTGGAATCCAGCCACTACCCCACGAATGTTTTCGGTACGGTTCCATCACGTAGCGATGGGGGATGCCTTGTTGCACCAGAAGTCGATGAATTTCAATGCCTCCCAACGCTCGTTTCCCTTCGGTTGAGAAGTAGAAAAGCCTTGTTTCCTTGCCCAGATTCTCGGCTCTCGTTTTGATGAGCACGGAGAGACGGTTGGCGTTGAAGTTCTTGAGCGTTCCCCAGTTTCTGGCGATCCGTTCGGCGCGTTCGTCTTCTTCGATAGGCCCGGTGTCGACTCGAATACCGATGTCCCAGCCTGCGGCCCGATAGAAAGAATCGGGGTTTCTCAGAAGCAGCGCCAATGCCCCCCATCCAGACTTGCTAAACCCTAATACCAATCGGCCTTTCGCATCCTTTCGAGTGGGATAGTTTCTGTCGATGAAGGGAATCACGGTTTTCAAAAGGTGGCTTTCATCTTGTTGATGCGGGGCGAGATCATGGTCAGCATACCATGGCTGACTTGTGAATCCTGGCGCCACACAGATCAGTTGGTGCCTGTTGTGGAAGTCGTGTTTTCTTATCTCAAGCAATCCGTTGCCATGCCGGTGGACGCCTTGCTCATGCACGGGGAGAACATAGAGCACCTGGTAAACCTCTTTTGGATTGAAGTTGTCGGGGAGCAAGACTCGCAGAACCGTTTCTCGTTGTTGGTATGGCGATGCCAGCGGATGAGTGCGGAAACGATTGTCCTCTTCCTCGGCTGTCTGTCCGGCTTTTAGGGCGCTTTGCCAAAGGCAGACGAGTAAGCAGAGAAGGAATTTGCGGTGGACCATGAGGGAAAGGATATTCATTGGGCTGATCTGTCTCTAGTTGTTCCGGCTAACTGGTACTATAAAAGAGGGCGTAGGTTCGATGCTAGGCTGCGATTCCTCACTTGTCTCGGCAGTTTTTCTTAGACAAGCTTCAGTCCCGTTGGACACGGTCCGTTGAATCCATTGAAACAAGCAATTTCCAGTAGAACGAACGCCGAACTTTCAGGGAGTTCGGCGATGTGGGGGGGCGTCGTTTTTAGTCTTCTTTTCGTCCTCGTCGTTCATCTTGTGAGGCCCTTTTTGCCTGAGGTTGACTTCACGCTTGATACCGGGGCAGCGCATTACTATTGGAAATTACCCGATCCTAATTGGATTAGCCGGGCGAGTGCCTGGGGGAGTTATCTGACTCATCAAGCCTTTCTCTGGATTCTGATTTGGAAGGCTCAACGGGATGAGCTGTCTTACTCTACCGGCTTACATCGTGTCAATTTCCTAGCCTTCGCGGGGAATGCGGTGTTCGTGATCTGGCATCTCTTCCAGACGGCATTCTGGTATGATGGTCTGGCGCAAGATGTGTCCGTTTGGTCCTCGCAATGGTCCGTCATCATTATGCTGGTTCTCATCCTCCATATGGAGAATCAGAGGCGCGGGATCTTTTTTGGGAAGAAAGTTCGTTTTCTTTCTGAAACCGGGAGATTCGTTCGGAAATACCACGGCTACGTCTTTTCCTGGGCGATCGTTTACACTTTTTGGTTTCATCCTATGGAGAATACGTCGGGGCATCTTATCGGCTTCTTCTATATGTTCATGTTGATGGTGCAGGGATCCTTGTTTTTCACTCGTGCCCATGTGAACCGTTACTGGAATTTTACTCTCGAAATACTCGTTCTATTTCACGGGACCTTAGTCGCGATGAATCAAGGGAATGGGATGTGGCCGATGTTTTTCTTTGGATTCGCTGGGCTGTTTATCGTGACACAAATGCATGGATTAGGTTTGAAACGATGGCACCGGTGGGTGTTCTTGGGACTCTATTGTGGAGGGGCTATCGCGATCTACGGCCCCGACGGCCTTGGAAACCTCCACCAGGTGAGCTGGATTCCGGTCACCGAGTATGTGGCAATGTTTGTTTTCGCCGCTCTGATTTGGGTAGGGATGAAGATGGCAAGTTGGAAACGGACACGCTCCTAAGGGCTAGCGATGCGACGCTTATCAAAGCCGGACATCGAGAAAATCATGCGGCATTCCCGAGGCCTTGGAATGGCTTGTGGAAATTAGTCAGTCGATTCTTTGATCGCTCGTCGTAGCGGTAGATCGATCTTCGGTGGGGTGGTCTTGTGTAGTTGGATTGTGTTGCATTGATTGAATTTTAGGAAGGGCTTCAATTCCTTGCACAACGCTTGGATGAATGCCTCGGTTTTCGAAAGTGTCGGTTCTAATGCGAGATGGTAGATGTGCAATCGTTCCGTTTTTCTCTCGGCTTTGCAGTCCATTCGAGCAACCAGTCTTCCGTCCCATAGGATGGGGAGGGAAAAGTAGCCGAATCGACGTTTTGCTGCGGGGACGTAACACTCGATGAGATAGTCGAATTCGAAGAGCGCGTTCATTCGCTTGCGCTGGATGACGAGGTTGTCGAAGGGGGACAAGATTTTCAGTTTGCTTCGAGATAACGGTTTGTCCAGGAGAGCCATCGAACTCGGCAAAGCGAAGTAGTCGTTGCCGGCAGAACGAAGGGATAGCACTTCTCCGTCAGAAACCATGGTTTGTAAGGTTGTTGCAATCTGGGGCTTGATGTTTCTCAGTAAGTACGTGATCTCGGTCGCTTGTCCGAGTCCGTTTGCCTGAAGGAATCGGGTGATTAAGAATCGTGCGTGTTCGTCTGGCGTGGGCGGTGAGATTTCGATGCCTGTTGGCAGAACCCGTTCGGTGAGGTCGTAAACCTTGTGAAAGTTGACGCGCTTGGCTGTCATGAGCTTCCCTTGCATGAACAAGTGCTCTAGAGCACGTTTCGCTGGTTTGGCTTTCCATTCTTCTGTTTTCTTGCCGGTATGCTCAAAATCTTTAGCCATGAGGGGCCCTTCGTTTCCAATGCGTTTGAGCACGGATTTCATTAAGCGATGGTCAGGTTCGTACCAATGGTCGAGATCTCCTTTGGCGATGGCCTGTTTGCGAGGGAGGCTGAATCGATAGTCACGAAAGGGCAGGTAAGCCGCGGCATGAGCCCAATATTCGAAGACTTTCTTCTCGGCAACAAGTTGGTCAAGATGGGAGCTCTCGTAGCGTGGATTGCGGTTCCACAGCGTGTGATGGTGGGCGCGTTGAATAACAGAGATGGTATCGATCTGGATATACCCAAGATGTTCGATCGCGGATAATGTCGACGGGACGGCCCCACGAGTTTCTTTCACCGGAGGGATTCGCTGCGAAAGCAATACCAGTTTTCTAGCTTCTTGAATGGAAAGGGATTGTTTCATCGACCACTGGCTTGGGGCGGGGCAACCTTGGCTCGCAGTGTCCGTGTGTCTGCTCGATTGGAACGAGGCTCGTTGGGAAGTCCCGGGTACTCGCTTCTGCTGGGGCGATCACCTGGACGTTGGGGGATAGTGTGACCGATACAATGAATCCTCAGGGCGTCGGTATGTTGTCTTGTTGTCATCGTCAGCGGGCCAACCGGAAGAGAGTGATGGAAGGGAAGGGTGTCGACAAGCATTCGATGGCAATCATCGGAATTTCATGAATGCTCTTGGAGGCCGGACGTGGACTGGCTGGGGAGTAGCAGGGTAGGCGATTCTTTTTCAACGTTCTTTCGTTTGATTTTCGTGTTGACCAACATGCTACATCTGTAGCGTTTGAGTTGTGAAGACATTGACGATATCCGAATCCGAGTGGCAGATTATGAATCTGATCTGGTCACATGAACCGGTCCCAAGTTCCGAGATCGTTGAGCGTTTGGGGACGGCTAGAGGGTGGCATTCCCGTACCATTCGCACCCTACTAGATCGCCTGGTAAAGAAGGGGGCCTTGGCCCAAAAGCGCAGTGGAAAGCGTTATCTCTATTCGGCTGCAGTGAGTCGGAACGAGTGCGTGCAAAAGGAGCGCCGGTCCTTCGTTGACCGCGTCTTTGGTGGCAATTCGGCTGCGATGATCTTGAACGTCGTCAGAGAGACTAACCTTTCTAATGATGATATTGCAGAATTGGAACGCTTGCTAAGGGAGAAGAAAGAATAGATGAATGACGTCGTTTTATTTCTAAGTGCTCTGTTCCACCGGGTGTTGACGACTTCATTGCAGGCGAGTGTGATTGTGGGACTTATTCTGTGTACATCATGGGCTCTCCGTGATCGAATTTCCGCTCGCGCCAGACATGGACTATGGCTTGTCTTGCTGATCAAATTGATGGTGCCATTGCTCCCCTCAAGTCCGGTTAGTCTTTTTAATTGGGTTCCGGTTTCTGTGCCTACTTCTCTCGTGTCTCGTGGGAATGCCTCGGTGGTAGACGAATGGGATTCACGGCTGGTTGAGATGCCTGTGGAACGATCAGAAGTGATCGGTGGCTTACCTGGGGAATCGACTCGAACAGACGCAGAGCTGGCGCCCTCTCCTGTGTCTGCTCCGGAATCGAATGGGATACGTGGGCGACTGAGTTGGGAGTGGGGATTTGTTGCAATTTGGCTCTCGGGCTGTGCGGTCTTCCTGTTCCAGATGCTGGCTCAAAACTTTCGCTTTTCGCGGTTTCTTTGTCAGGGATTTCCAATCGAAGACTCGAGTGTTCTCCGCCTGCTTCGAACCCAGGCGAATGCGATCGATTTGCCAAGGTTGCCAAGCGTGTTCGAATCCTCGACCGTTTCGACTCCGGCCGTCTTTGGTCTGTGGAAACCCAATATTGTTCTGCCCGAGGGAATGCGTGATGAATTGAAGGACGAACAATTAGGGCACATCTTTCTTCATGAATTGGCTCACCTAAAGCGAAGAGATCTTTGGGTGCATTGGGCGGCACACCTTCTTCGATGTCTTCACTGGTTTAATCCGCTTATCTGGTTTGCCGTGTCCCAGATGCGACGGGATTGCGAGGTCGCAACGGATGCCCTGGCTTTGCGGTGCGGGGAAGGAGGCTGTGACCAGGCCTACGGAGAAACGATGCTATTGTTGTTGAGACGGGTTGGGCGTATGAGTCCGATGCCGGGTTTGATGGGCGTTGTCGAGGGAAAGAAGGAGATGGCGCGGCGTATACGATTCATTCGTGATTTTCGCCATCGCCCGAAACTCTCACTGGTCGGTGCTATTGTTGGCGTGATTGTAGCCTTGATTTCGCTGACTCAAGCGCTTCCTAGTAAGTCAAGCGAATCGAACGACGCTATCACGCCCAGTGTTTTTGCGGCCCTTGTGGAAACTGAGGTCACGAAACCAGCGACAGTAGTCGAGCGAGGGGCGATTCTGTGTACTGTTTTGGATCCCGATGGTAAGCTCGTTCCTCAGGCCAAATACGAATTGGGGACGAGAGATTGGTGGTTCATTCCCCGTGGGGAATCGGACGAAGAGGGGCAATTCTCGGTGCTTGAGCCTCAGTTTAAACCGGATCTCGTCGTGCGCGCCTCGGGCTTTGCTCCGACTCTGTTTCATTGGGACTATGATACTTCCAAAACCAATCGAGTCTTTCAATTGGAGAAGGCCGCTGAAATTCACGGGATCGTCGTCGACGTCGATGGGAACCCGATCGGTGAGGCTGAGGTGATTCCATCGTCGTGGTATCAGTTCCGGTCCTTTGACCGTGGTTTGAAGAGTGGTTCCGATGGCAAGTTTGTTTGGCGAGAGGCGCCTAATCATGGTCTCGTCTCGTTTACGGTGTTCGCCAAGGGGTATAAGTCCGTGCGTGATTTTGCTTCACCGGTCGACAAAGCCTTGCGAATCCAAATGGTCCGACCAGATCACGTGGTCGGTACGGTTGTGGACGCGAGAACGGGCGAAGCGATTCCTTCGTTCAAGTTTGAACTTGGGCAAAAAGAGCGTGCTGATGGTCCGGTCATGAATATTCGCCAGCGGGGCACCGGTGAGCAGGGACTCTTTGAATTGGAAATCCGGGAACCCGCGGATGCCTTTCATCTTGTGACCGTATTGGCAGAAGGCTATGCCCCGTTGATATCACGCAATTTCCAGGACGGTGTGGGTCGTCTGGCGCTCCGATTTGAACTTGAACCTGCCAATGATCTTCTGCTTACCGTTTTAGGTCCCGACGGCTCTCCCGCTGCTGACGCCACGTGGGTGCAGTTGAAGAAGGAGGATCATCAAATTTGGCTCTCTTCTCCCCGGACGATCAATTTGAAGCGAGTTCGGGATCAATCGAGAATTGGGCGGACGGATAGTGCCGGGCGCGCCCAAGTCGCACGAGTGGCTGACATGACCGGAGTGGTGCTGGTTCATGAATCGGGTTTCGCTGAACTTGATCTGGCTGACTTGCAAGCTGATTCGAAGGTGCCGTTGCAAGCTTGGTCTCGAGTCGAGGGGAGACTTCTAGCTGGACCGGATCCTATTGAAGGGGCCACGGTTGGCCTTTGGCGGATTGATCAAGGGATTGACCAAGGAGCAGCGTTGGTATCACTCGATGCCGTGACTGGGCTTGGAGGACGTTTCGAATTTTCCGGTCTCCCTGCTGGAACGTATCAGCTGCACCGGGAGCAGGGGACTCAGTTGGCTCGGTTTGAGGTCGAAGCGGGAGGCACTGCGACCCTTAGCATAGGCGGACGAGGACGGACGATTGTGGGGCGGGTCGAACTGGTTGGTCCCGAAATTGAAGGCCTCAATTGGAATCGGGAGCCCTACTATCTCAGGACTGATCTTTCACTGCCTCCTCATATCACGTCTCCTTCGCTTGAAGACCAGCGTGCGGATCCGGAGGCGATTCAACGATTTTTTGCCGAGAAAGATGCCTATTGGCGGTCACCCGAGGGACAAAAGCGCAGGAGTTCAGAACGGATATACGCTGTCAATATTGATCATAAGGGTAAGTTTCGAATCGAGGGCGTTGAACCCGGTTCCTACCAACTGGCCGTCCACATAAATGAACGAGAGAGGACTAGCGCTCGCTCAACGAGCATGAAACGAATTGCTTCAATCGCACGAAAGGTTGTCGTGCCCTCCGACGGATCGGGCAAGATCATAGACCCAATCGATCTCGGTCACCTTGAGCTGACGCGTCATTAGCAATCCCTCGAGTTAGGCAGGCATGCTGTGATTCAGGCCGAACGATAGCACCGAGTGAAGATTGCTGTTGAGGAGCGATCGAATCTTGGACCACGGATGACATAGATCCCTTGGATATCAGCGAACAAAGATTCAAGGTTTTCCAGTTTTTGATTGATTAGAATCGGATGATCGCTTGGTTGAGACGGCCTCGCTTTGCTCTTTTAATCTTCTCTGGAGTTGCATCTCGAGAACCATGATGCCTTTTTTTGAGATCATTCTTTGCGAAGTTTTTGGGCGTCTTTTTCTGCTTCTTCTTCGATGAATTTTCGCCAGGCTTCAATTCGGGGAGTCTTGCGGTCAACTTCCTCGACTAGTCGTTGAACGTCTTCGAAGCTTCGGGTCACGACGGGACGGAGGAAGACCATGAGCTCGACGTCGCGCTCGACCTTGTCTCGTTTTTTGAAGGCATAGCCAAGGATGGGGATGTCTCCCAAGAGAGGGACTTTACGGACGACGTCGGCGGTCTCTTGTTGGATGATGCCTCCTAGAATCAGAGTTTCACCGCTTTTTACGACCATGTCTGTTCGGAAGCTACGGGTGTCTAGGATCGCTCCCCCAAATAGGGTTTCTCCACTGCGGATGTTGGACGATTCGACACGGATCTTGAGGGCGACTTCTTCGGAGTTATTGATGTGCGGTGTGACTTCGAGAATGATGCCAACATCCCGGTAAGTGAAGCTGTCGTTGCGTCCGCCTTCCCGGGTGTTGAGTGACCCGGAGATGAAAGGGACCTGGGCACCCACGAAGAGTTTGCCGAGTTCGTTGTCGGCAACGTTGATTTGGGGTTCAGCCATCACGTTGGCATCGGTGTTCTTACGCAGAAACTGTACGAGGATATCGAGATTGACAGTCGAGTCGAGGATTCCGGTCTTGAGGGCGCCTGCACCGGTGCTGCCTGCAAACACTTTGGTGAATTCTCCGAGCCCGGTTCCTTGAAAGGATCCGTCGAAGTCCTCCGCATCAAAGACTTGGCCGCCGTCAGGGGACCAGCGCGTACCGATCTTGTCTCGGAAATCCGTCGAGACTTCGATAATTTTTGCCTCGATCAGCACCTGCGCCGTTGGCGTGTCCATGTTGTTTACCAGTTTCAAGACTTGGGGAAGGAAATGGACATTGGAGGTAATGAGGAGCGAGTTGGTTCGCCCATCCGGAACACAGCGTACTCGCCCGATGAGGTCACTTACAGGGCGGACTGCGGTTTGGGCCCCGAATCCCCGGGGATTGTCTTGCTGGCCTCCGAGCCAAGGGAAGTAAGCGTTCTCGGCTTGCTCGCGCTCGAGCTCAAAATTGCTCTGTCCGTTGGGTCCATTGTTTTGGCCGTTGTTGTTGTTATTCTGCCCTTGATTTTGCTGGTTTTGATCTTGCCGCATCGGCGGGGAACCGCCTTTGGCGAAGAGGATGTTGACGTTATTTGCTAATTTGACCGCGTTGGCGAAGTTGAGGGGGACTCTGAGTGTCGTTTCTCCGGCGCTTGATGGAATATCGAGTTGCTTCAGAACATTCTCGACGACGGTCATGTTCTCAACGGAATTTGAGGTGACGATGATGGAGTTGGAGTAAGGCTCGCTGGTGATTTTCAGTTTGCCGAAGAGGCGTCCCGAATCGCTCTCTCCAGAGGAGCGATTAGATCCGTAGCCAAAGAAGAATGAATCGTAGTAGCTGCGGTTTCCTTGCTCCTTGATAAAGAGTTCATTGAGGACTTCCTCGATATCAACGGCGCTGACGAATTTTAGCTGAAAGATACGCGGCACCAGACTGTCGTCGGTGATCGGTTGATCAAGGGATTTGATCATTTCTTCGATGCTCTCAAGTGAATTGGGTGGCGCTTGAACGATTACCGTGTTCCGACGAACGTCGGCAACGAAACTCGGTTTCTTTTCTGAGCCATTATTGGAGCGCCCGTAGTTGTAAACATAGGTGTAGCGGGAGGAAGATCCAGTGCCGCCTTGATAGAGCTCTTTCAATTGTTCGGCGACGTCTGTGGCATCAGCGTTCTCCAGGGCGACGCTGCGGATAACCGTCTCTTGGGCGTCTTCGTTGTCCAGGTGTCTGACTAGTTCTACCATGGCTTTGTAGTTCGATTCACCTGTCTCTTATACACATCTCCGAGCCCACGAGACC
>CAJXVR010000270.1 GCA_913061285.1 uncultured Verrucomicrobiota bacterium
CACTTAGAGATCCGACAACCGCCAGGAAAAGTCGCCAACAACAATGGCCAATTTGCATGGAAACCAATCCTAGCTAACGACTAAGCTCTGACCAGATTTTCTCAATTTTCTCGGTTACAACGGGATCCATCTTAATGATGGGAGGCCAGGGACGTTGAAACCCTTCGCCGGGCAATTTGCGGGTCGCGTCGAACCCCATCTTAGAACCCATGCCGATCGCATCAGTGGCGTGATCCAATACGTCGGCTGGCCCTTTGGTCACAATACTGTCCCGCTTTGGATCCGTATTGGCACAGAGTCGAAAGAGCACCTGGCTTGTGTCATGCACATCGACATCCTCATCCACAATCACAAAGTACTTGGTAAACATCATTTGGCCCATGCCCCAAAGCCCATGCATGATTTTGTAGGCCTGCATCGGATAGGTCTTCTTAATGCTGACAAACACCAAATTATGGAACACACCTTCCGCTGGCAACGCGATGTCGACGATCTCAGGAAAGTTCATCTGAAAGATCGGAAGAAACAGCTGAACGCTCGCCGCGCCAATATAGAAGTCCTCCATCGGTGGAATGCCCACGATCGTCGCCGGATAGACGGCCTTCTTCCGGTGGGTGATCGCCGTCACATGGAACACAGGATAGGGCTCCTTTAGCGTATAGTAGCCAGTGTGATCCCCAAACGGCCCCTCCTGACGCAGCGGCTCAGTCGGGTCGACATAACCTTCAATCACGAAATCTGCGTTGGCTGGAACCTCCAAGTCATTCGTCAGGCACTTTACTAGCTCAACGGATTTCTTGCGCAAATAGCCCGCCAAGAGAAATTCATCCAAGCCATCGGGTAATGGGGCCGTCGCACAAAATGGATAAGCTGGATCCCCTCCAACAAAGATGCTGACTGGCATTCTCGTGCCATTTTCATAGTACCGTTTTCCATGACGGGCGCCCACTTTCTGGAGTTGCCAGTGCATCCCGGTTGTCTGCGAATCGTAGATCTGAATGCGATACATCCCGACATTTCGTTCTCCCGTATCTGGATCCTTGGTAACAACACACGGAAGAGTAATGAAACGCCCACCGTCTTCGGGCCAGCATTTGAGAATCGGTATATCCAGCAAGCTTGGGCATTCGCTGGCTATCGGCACCTCCTCCGATCCCTCGTCGAATCGATGAACCACTTCCTGGCAGGCGCCGCTGCGAACCATTTTCGGTTTGGCATGGCGCAGCTCAAGCGCCGTCCCCAAGAGCTTGATGGCCTCGCGCGCTCCCGTCGGCGGCTTGGCTTTCATCAGCGAACCCAACTCTTCAGCAACCGCTTGAATGGACTCTGCCTGAAAGCTCAGGGCCATTCTCTTGAAAGACCCCAGGGTATTGATCGCTAAAGGGAACTGAGATTCCACCCCATTGACAGTGGGCTTTTCAATCAATAAGGCACGACCGCCGCCGGGTTGTTTCATCTCAAGATCAGCCAAGGCTGTGATCTCAAGCTCCGTCGCCAAAGGTTCCGAAACTTTGATCAGCTCCCCTGCTTGATCGAGCGAGTCTAGAAATTCACGAAATGATGCGTAAGCCATGCGAAGAAAAAGCTACCAGAGCCACCCAGTAAAATCAAAGTTACCCCTGAGAACGGGGCACCACTTGGTCGAGTCAGACCGCCACCCCATATTTCCCCACTCGACAGTGGGCACTCATCCCAACAAGTGCCCCCACACAGTCGTGACTCGCAATGAATGTTTAACCACAGTGAGGAGGGCAACTTGAGCTAATCTCGCTCCCCGTTGCAGCCCTAGCTCGCCTGATCCGCCTTGACCTCATCGATGACTTCCATCATCCGGCGGCCATACTTGATGTAACTGTTGTAGACCTCTTCATCGGATGCCGTCTTGGAATCATCATGGAAGACAACCGCCATATGAGGTTCGATGGAGATCCCAGCGTCGTAGCCATCCGCAAACGCATCTTTGAGGATACGCTTCACAGCCGCATCACCATCGCCGGGAAGAGTGTAATCCGCATCATTCTTCTCAGGGCGCCAGATGGCATCCTTGATGTGGATGTGCACCACATGCTCTTTGATATTCGTCCAGAATTCCCACGGATCTTGCTTGGGCTGAGGCGCAGGCTTGCTCCGATCATCGTTGAAAACCGGATTGGCAGTATCAAAAACCCATTTAAGCCCTGGCACATTCTCAAGTAACTTCTGCGCGTGCTGCCAACTCATACCTCCGTAGTTCATGCAATTCTCATGTACCGGAGTTAATCCCGCATCGACAAAACGCTTCGTTATCTCGTTGATCCGACGAAATCGCTCCACCTCCTGCTGATCCTCCCCCTCACTGACGGCATAGCTCATGATACGGACAAATTGAGTACCCAGCCGTTGCATCCGAGGAATGGCCCGTTCAACCTCTGAAAGATCAAATGGATCTTCAATTTTCTTGCCCCAATTCGCAATCGTCGAACCAAAGGCATAAATCTTCACCCCCGAATCCGCCAATTTTTGTTCAACAATATCGAAGGCCGCATCGTCAATATCGTGGAGGTTAGCCTTGGCAAACCCTTCGACCTCGACGGAGCGAGCCTCGATATGGTTCCACCCTAGTTCCTTGGTCGCCTTGATCTGAGTATCGATCAGTGCACCCGCTTCATCTGCAATTCCAGTTAAAATCATAAATATCTCCTCACTAGGCAACCGAACTTGGTGTGGCAGTAGGACTGACTGAAGTGTTGCCATAGATCTCAGCCAGAGGGAGTTGACATTTTGAAGAAACGAGCTGCATGTTGCCGTCTTTTCCTTCAATTGTTTTCAACATCCACGATCCATTTGATTGCTTCACATAATGATCCACCAACCAGGTGCGATGAGACACCAACAAATATTCTGTTAAGGAATCGAGGTGCCGATAGTGCCAAAACTTCCCCCCTTGATCCCAAGCCGCAGAATTATCCGACAAGACCTCTACAATTACCTTGGGGTTCAATAAGGTATCCTCTAACTCGTCAGCAAACTGAGGGGCCCCAGACACAACCTGAACATCCGGATAGGCATAGAGCCCGCTTCCCTGGACCAAGAGCCGCATGTCACAGTTCAGCACCTGACAATCTGACCCCTTCAAACGATGGCGTAGTTCCCCTGAAACGTTCGTCGCCAACAAGGTATGTAAGTGGCTCCCAGAAATGACTTCGTGGGCTTGCCCCTCATAATACTCGGTACGACCGGCGGTAGCCCGATCCTTAGCCAGGTATTCCTTTGGCGCCTGTGGCGCTTTCTTTTCTGCGGTCATTTGTTTGATTATAGATCTGCCAAAACCATTCACAAAGTCAGAATCTAATAGCCCTTTCAAGCGTATTCTTCCTGAGACCGACGCCAAACCAAGAGACATCCCTCGCAAATCAGCAGGGAACACCCATCGGACCATCGCCAAAAACCCGCTGTCCCTCCGCAAAAGATGCCGAAGAAAGGGGAGAAATCACGGTCGAAAAAAACAATCTGTAACAATTTCCCGTCGAGACTCGTTATCCCTGTGTCAGAATGATACGGGAACTAAAATTCAGCATCCTCACTAAGCGGCACGCCGACGAGATCTATCGCTTCGTCAAGGGAATGCTCGGAGACGCCATGGAGGCTGAGGATGCCACTCAAGAGATCTTTCTCCGCCTTTGGAAGAATCTCTCGAACGTCCGGCTCCTAAGCACAAGAGCGTGGCTCTATCGAACAGCCCGCCACCATTGCATCGATCTCCAACGCAAGCGGCAAGCCGCTCACAGCCCAGTTTACCTTGATCACGCATCCCTCCCAGAACTTGGCACCAAAGATCATGAAGACCCTAGCAGAGTCGCGGACGCCGCCTTCCTCAAGAAAACAATTGATGCAGCAGTGAGCGATCTCCCTGAAACGCTTAAGAGCGTGTTTCTACTCTACGAGATCAGCGGACTCCGCTACCGCGAGATCGCCGAGACACTCAACATTCCGACCAACAGCGTCAAAGTCTATCTCTCCCGCGCACGAACGAAACTTCAGGAAAGCCTTAAGGAGCATCACACATGGACGAACGCCTAAAAAGATACATTGCCGAGAAACGCAATGAGCGATGCCCGCACCGTGTGCTAGAGCAGGTAAACGAAACCATTCAATCCGATGCACGCCGAAGCTCACAGCGAAGTTTCGTTCAATGGATTGCATCCAGCATTGCCCTGGGAGCCCTCGCTCTCAGCGTCCACAGCCTTTGGAATAATCCGCTCCCTAATCCAGCGGCAACCGACATGGCCAGCGATAAGAATAAGCAGATAATTCAGGAAACCTACGCCTCCATCGCATACATCGGCCACACCCTTCTACAAGTCGGCCAGCGGAGCGGTAAGATCATTGCCGAAGAAACTCTACCACCGCTTCAAAGCGGTTTCACACACACAAAAGAAGCCATCAAAAAAGACCTATGAATACCATACGAAGAATAAGCCTCATCGCCCTTGTCATCGCTTGCCCAATCTTTGGCCAAGCACAACAAAGCCTCAAAAGCGACCCCGCCTACCTTGCGATTGATGCAGCCATCGATCTCAGCACCATCAAACCAGAGGTGAACGTCAACCTCCCCAAATTCCTCCTGAAAAATGCCGCCTCAGAATTCAATGGCGGTCCCGAGGATCCCTTTGGAAAAGTTGGCATTAACATCAACGAACTCATCCAGGATATCAAACTCATCCGCATCGTCGTGATTGAAGGCAACAAAGACAACAGTGCACAAATTGCCAAAGGCACCGCACGACTTCGAGCTCAACTAGAGAAAAGCTGGATGCCAATCGTCAATGTCCCGGAAGACAACGTCGGCATCTATGCCATGAGCGACAAGTCGGGAGAGGAAATGGCTGGGCTCGCCCTGCTCATCAACGATGGCGATGAAGCCATCATTGGAAACATTGTCGGGAACATCCCACTCGGAAAAGTACTAAAAATAGCCGCCTCCATGGGGAGCGGAAACGGCATCGATATCGAAGCCATCGTCGCTCAGTTTGCTGGCGCAAACATTGACGCAGACGGCGGTCATTCCGAAAACTAACGTCTCACCTTCGCACAAGACATTCCAGGGGCCATCGCTGATCGCTCCTGGAATGTCTTCCTGGCCGCCTAGCACGGCAACCACAAAACCATTCCTTCGCGATCGGCCAAAGACACTCGACAGGCTCCCCCGTTCCAGCAAAGCTCTCTGGAGCAATGATGAAGCGCCAGAATGCCCCTCTCCCGGACGCCCTCTCCGCGATCGGCCAACGAACCACCCCCCCTCCTATTTCCTGGTTGATGAGCGAAGCGCTCAAACAACCGGACCTAATCTCTCTCGCCGCAGGTTTCACAGACAATCAGTCGCTTCCGGTTGCCGCCACCAAAGAACTCACCAGGCAGATCCTAGAGCATTCACAACACGGACGCCAGGCTCTCCAATACGGCCCCGGAGTTGGAAACGAGCGCCTGCATCATCATACTCGGAAAATTCTAGCCGAGCTCGACGGAAGGCTAAATTTCCAGGACCAGACACCTTACAACAATCTGCTTATCACCCATGGGTCTCAACAGTTCCTCTACCTTATCACCGAGGCCCTCTGCGATCCAGGTGACATCATCATTGTCGAGGATCCTACCTATTTCGTTTATCTGAGCATCATGCAAAGCCACGGCATTGAGGCTCGAACAGCTCCAATGGAAGAAGACGGAGCCTCTATCGAGCGACTCGAAGACACCTTGGAACGCCTCACGAGAAACGGTGAAATCAAACGACTGAAATTCATCTACAGCGTGACTTACTTTCAAAACCCAACCGGCATCACGACGAGCTTGGAAAAAAAGCGCGCCGTACTATCGCTCCTGAGACGCTACGAGAAGTCCGCCGGCCACCGACTGTACTATGTCGAGGACGCCGCCTATCGAGAACTCAATTTCCCAAAATACAATGCTCCTCCATCGTCTCTTACGCTCGACGACTATCGCGACCGGATCGTCTACACTGGCACCTACAGCAAACCCTTTGCCACCGGAATAAGGGTAGGCTTCGGCATTCTTCCTGAATCGCTCTATACCCCAGTCCTAAACATCAAGGGGAATCATGATTTCGGAACCGCTCACTTTCTTCAAGTCATCCTGGCAGCCGCAATTGAAACAAAGGTCTATACCAAACAACTCAACAAGGCTCGCAAACAGTATGCCAAGAAGTGTCAGGCGATGGTAGACGCCCTAGCAACGCATTTCCCCGAGGAAGTTCACTTCTCAATTCCAGATGGAGGCCTTTGCCTCTGGGCGACCTTACCGAAATACATTACCACCGGACCAAAGAGTCAATACTTCCGAGCATCGCTTGATGCCGGAGTGCTCTATGTGCCCGGTGCCTTTGCTTTTGCTGATGATCCAACCAGAAAAAAACCCAACTCCACCATGAGGCTCAGTTTCGGCAGTGCCAGCGTCAGTCAAATTCAAGAAGGAATCGAACGGCTCGGAAAGACACTAAAATCACGCCTTCGCTAGTCAAGGGCAGCGCCCGGCATTACTTCCGAATGATTTCCTGAAAATGCCGCCTCGTGCGAATGCGGAGAATTTGATCGTTGGCGGTGACGATATAGGCCGCCTCATGAAGCGGACTTCCTGGATCGTAAACGTCGCTGTCGAAACAGCTCATTGCGTAGTCAGCGAGCATATCCACTGTTGGAAACTCAATTCGAACCAACGGATTCATGGTCCCGTTTTTCTCTATCAGCATCCACCCTGTATCCAGAGGAACGGCGAGGGCGATATGATCGGCCGCTATAAAACGTCCCTTAAAATCAACATAATGCGACAAGACCACCTGAATCCCGGGTGAGAAAACTGCCCCACTCCTTTCCCACTGCTCCATGCGAAGGGACATGAGACGACGGAGCGGCGCTTCGGCGTTCGCGTAATGCCCAGAGATCAAATGGGGCGCCCGCAGGATTAGAGCAAGATTCTCCTCACCCATGGATCGCTCACGCCATCCCGTCGCCCGCTGATACGAGTCTATCGAGCTCAAGAGCCCTACTCCCCCCAGATAGTCGCGAGATGTTGCCGAGCGAACTTGAAAACGAGCCATCCCATCGCTCTCAATCGAAGAGAGCACGGCGAGGTTCTCTGATCGAGGAATTTTCCGATCCCCAGCCATCGAGACGGGCCCGTCACGCAGTATGAGTGCCGCGACATCAAAGCAAGTAAGTGAATGCTTGCGAATTCTAGTGATGGACCTAACGAGACTCGGATAAGCTGGAGGCCCGGCAGAAAGCAAGTCATCGAGTCCGTCGAAGGAATAGTATCCGGCTTCATCCGTCGAGGAACGGACTGATAATAACTCACGACTCTTGCATTCGGCTAAAGCAAAGGATCGGAAAACAGCAAGCGCCTCAGAACTACATCCTGCGGAAGATAGTCGATCAATGGTATCGGCAAGAATTCCATCCGAATGCAAGAAACTCACTCGAATCGGACTCGAATCCGCTTCAACACACCAGTTCTGGCAAAGCAGAACCACACAGCCGAGGGCTGCTCGGGTAAGGCCGCGAGTAATGGCGCTATTAAATGAAGTAATTAGCCCACATCTCGGTTTCGATAGTAGGAATCTCGGCTTCCCCGCACTCCAGTGATTCTTCAACCAGAACGTATCCCTAAAGTTTCGATTCTGGCCCCCACGACAAAGAATAATCGCCTGCCACAGATTCATATCTGTGGAACAAAGACGAAACAGATTATCGTCTGGTTACCAATCTAGAAGAATCACTGCGACTGTCTTAGGGATCGAAACGCGTCAATACGAGCGAAGCTCATCTCCAACTCTTCTGAAAGCTCCTCCACGAGCCCAGTAAGCTCGCTGAACTCGCCATCCTTGGCCAGCGTCTCAAGCTGCAAACAGGTATAAACAATCGAGCGACCACCACAGGTGGCACTCGCCCCTTTCAATGTATGAGCCGTCCTTAGGATCGACTTTGCGTCCCGAGCTTCGACAGCACTCCTTAGGCTAGCGATCGAGACTCGACTATCCACAACATAAGTATCCAGGATTTCCATCGCAAGCTCAGGCCCTACTTCCGAAACGAGCTGTGTGTATTCACGATTCTGGGAACTCCGATCTGTTTCGCCCTGATCATCGCTAAGATGAGCAGCCGTTGAGCGCGGAAGAACTTTTTCCAAAACCTCCCGCAACCGTTCAGAATTGACGGGTTTACTCAGATAGTCGCTCATCCCAGACGCCAAGCATTTTTCTCGATCCCCATCCATCGCATTGGCTGTCATCGCAATAATCGGCAGCCCCTCACTAGGTTCAATACCCTGTTCTCGTTCTCGAGACCGTATCTCAGACGTTGCTTGAAAACCATCAAGCACTGGCATCTGACAGTCCATCAGCACGACATCGTATCGTCGCTTCTCAAGCATCCGAAGCGCCTCTGCGCCGTTGTTTGCAACATCGGCTTCAACACCCAAACGACGGAGCTGCTCACCCGCTACCTTGATATTGACTCGATTATCTTCAACCAGGAGAATCTGAAGTTCAGCTGACAAATGAGGAGCCCGACTATCTTCGGATGATCGCTGCTGAGTCGAAGCCTCGTTCGGGGACTCCATCGAATCTGACATAATGTCTTTCCGCAACGCTTCAAACAGCTTCGCCGGACGAATTGGCTTTGCGAGAACTTCCAGATTCTCAAACCCACTTCGCCTCACACTAGAGACCGCGTCATCAACACCGCCCAACAAAATAATCTTCGCCAAGGTCCCATCGGAGGCAACGCGAATGCTATCCAATAAGCCGCCCCCTTTTTCACCGACGAATTTCGAACTGAGCAAGAGCGCCTCATAAGGCCTCTCTGACCGCCCTTGTTCCCGCAACAGAGTCATCATCTCCTCCGAGTTGATCGCCGTATCACAATCGAGCTCTTGTCCTCCCAGGAGTTTGCTCAGAATTCGGCAGCTCCCCTCATGTCCATCGACCACGAGAATCCGCTGCCCTCGAACATGGCGCCTTTCTTCGGCTAGACGCTTCGGATTGGGACGGCAACCAAATCTGGCAGAGAACGAAAACTTACTTCCATAGCCCAAGGTTGATTCAACACGCATCCGTCCATCCATCAGTTCGACCAGGTTTCGAGAAATCACCAAACCAAGTCCTGTCCCACCGTACTTCCGCGTCGTGGAGCTCTCCGCTTGGGAGAACGGACGAAACAGTTTTTCAATCTTTTCTTGAGACACTCCAATACCGGAGTCCGAGACAACAAATCCCAACTCAATACCCGAAGCTGAAGTTCCTAGGCAGGAAATAGCCAACTCCACTTCTCCTTTCTCGGTAAACTTGATCGCGTTTCCAATCAGATTGTTGAGGATTTGACGCAGTCTTACAGGATCTCCGACGAGGCACTCAGGAACATCTGAATCCACATCGACAAGAATCTCCAAGCCCTTCGATTGTCCCTGCCTTGCCAAGAGATCCATGGTATCACCGACAATTCGTCCCAAATCAAACTCAACGTTCTCGAGATGGAGTCGTTGCGCTTCCAGTTTGGAGAAATCTAGAATATCATTAATGATTGCGAGTAGGGACTCGCCACTACTGTGAATCGTCTCAGCGAACTCCCGCTGCTGCTCATCCAGCGTGGAATCCATCAAGAAACTTGCCATCCCCAGAATTCCATTCATCGGCGTGCGAATTTCATGACTCATATTCGCCAAGAACTCACTCTTCATCCGAGTCGCTGCCTCAGCCTTCGCCTTCGCTTGCCTCAGCCTCGTCTCAGCGACTCTATAGGCTGAAATATCAACGCCAAATACTTGGGCCCAACCTAGCTGGGGCAATCCGATCATGGTGAACTGATAGATTTGCCCCTCAAGATCAGTCTCACAGTTGAGAGAATGCCCGTCACGGATGCAGTTCTCTATCGACTCCTTGTTCAGATCGGGCATCAAAGAGAAAATCCCTTCTGACTCGCTATCCTTAGATAAGACTGCTGCTGCAGGATTCATTTGAACTACCGCCCCTTCACTGGTTACAAGCAGACTTGGGTTTGGATTTGCCGCATCGATCACCTGCATCTTACCAACCAATGCTTTCGTCCGCTTCAGCTCCGTGAGATCTCTTAGAACTATCAAAACGGTCGGATCGCGATTCCACCGCGTTTCATGAACACAGAGAACACGAAACGATCGACGCTCTCGACTCCATAAGGAGCGACAACTCAAATCCCGCACCACGGCAGTCCCTTTCATCTGACACGCCTTCAGTGGAAAGAGTTCCCCCTCCACTTCAGCGCGATCATCCGCTCCAATGAAACCCATCCTATCGATCCAATCAGTAACTGTTTCCTGATCGACAAAGGGCCCCAGGACCCTCACCACTGTCTCATTGAAAGAAAGAATACGACCATCTGAAGCGACTCGAATGACGCCATCACCCAGTTCAGAATGAACAGCTTCAATTCCATCACAGCTCGCATACGGCGAGTCATTAGTCCGCTCAAGAGACTTCGATGAGGCGTCCCCACTACCAGGGCACACCCATTCTCCAAGGGTTTCCTCACCCCCAACGTAGCTCACAGATGTATCCACAGACGCCGGCATAGTTAGATCTCGAATTCAGGCAAACGCTTCTCTCTAGAAGGATCGGACGAGTAGCTGAAAACTTGAGGAACTGATTGGATCATACGGAAAGGGATTGAGACTCGTTTTCCTCCCAAAGACGTGCCACCCTCGGCGATCATGCTGACTCAAAGGACATCATCCAGAATTCTTGGCAGTCTCGGATTGGCTTTGTCGCTCTCGTTATGTGAAGGCGCTCATAGCGAAAGCGAAGCAGCACGATTCCACCACGTTCATCTCAACGTAACCGATACCAACAAGACAATTCGATTCTACAAGACGTTCTTTGGAGCCACTCAGGTTCGATTTCGAAACCGAACCGAGGCACTCTATACAGAAAAATCGTTCATCCTTCTCAACCAAGTCAGATTAGCGCCTCGAACTCATCTCGACACCTGCCTCTGGCACATTGGATGGGCAGGAGTGGACGGCCCATCCGAATTCGCCTGGAGACAACGCGAGGGAGCAACTGTCCTCACCCCCGTGACCCAACTAGGCGATGACCACTTCATGTATTTTCAAGGCCCCGACAACGAGGCGATCGAAGTCTATACAGGAAACCGGAATCACCGCTTTGAACACGTTCATCTCATGGCAAGCGATGTCAACAAAACCACCCGATGGTTCACCGATTTTCTGAACCTCAAACCAGCCCGAATGCAGGTCCCGAGGCCCTCAGCAGATCTCGATCCCAACGCTCTCAGAGGTATCTGGATGAACTCAATTCAGGTCGACAACGTGAATCTAGTCATCTTCGGAAAGCCTCGACAAGGAACCAAGCCATTCTGGGCGCCCGCAGAATTGGGCCCCGAGTTCAAGCCCACCCAAGGCTCAGGAATTGATCATATCGCCTTTTCTTATCGCTCGATCGAACCTGAATTCAAACGCATCAAGGAAAGCGGGGGAGCCATGCAGGGAGGGATTTCGGTCGACAAAACAACGGGGCTGAAGCATTTCTTCGTCATTGCGCCCGACAAACTCCTCATTGAGATCGTCGAAGCACGCCCGATTCCGGAAGGGCTTTGGGACTA
>CAJXVR010000271.1 GCA_913061285.1 uncultured Verrucomicrobiota bacterium
CGTCGGCAGCGTCAGATGTGTATAAGAGACAGTCGATATTGAGAGTCCCAAACCGGTGCCCCCGAAACGCCGAGTCATTGATGCATCGCCTTGATTGAACGGTTTGAAAATCGCGTCGAGCTTATCTTCTGGAATACCAATGCCGGTATCACTAACCGAGAAGCGGACGCTCACTTTCTTCTTCTCTATCGACTGAACAGATGTCCTGACGATGACCTCTCCCTCGTCCGTAAACTTAATCGCGTTGCCAACCAGGTTGATCAGAATCTGTCGAATGCGGAGTTTGTCTCCAGAAATGAGTTCAGGGAGGCGCGGGTCGGCATCATAGATAAGTTCGAGGTTCTTGTCTTCAGCCCGAATTGAAAAGGTTTTTAGCGTGTCTCCGATCGCTTCCGAAAGATCGAAGGGAAGGATATCAAGTTCTAGCTTGCCAGCCTCAATTTTAGAGAAATCTAGAATGTCATTGATCACGCCCAGTAAGGTCTCTCCCGATGTTTTTGCGAGTTCTAGATATTCTCGTTGTTCGTGGTTAATTTTGGTGTCGAGCGTAAGGGAAATCATTCCCATCATTCCGTTGAGAGGGGTTCGGATTTCATGGCTCATGTTAGCCAAGAATTCGCTCTTGATGCGATTCGCTTTGTCCGCATTGTGCTCTGCTACTCGGCTAGCGACGACTTGGTCAGAAAGTTGATCTCGGGCGAATACCAGACGACGATTCCGTTGTACGATGAGAATGCTGAGCCACACCACAAGTCCTAGGGCCCCGGCAAAGGCACTCCAGGCCGCGATCTGACGATAGTCTCGGACGAGGGTAAACGACACTGTCAGGAAATCCGATCGAAAGAGATCTCTATCGATAGCCTGGACCTCGAATTCATACGTCCCTGGAGGCAAGGACTCGTACATGACGCTTCGATCCGAAGTTAAGCTCCACGAGCTATCATGATCTTTAAGGCGATAGTTGTAGAGCATTGCGCTGGGACGGGTTTTGTGGCTAATGCCAGAGAAATGGAAGATAACTAATCCACTTGAGGCTTGAGCTGTGATCGCTTCGGATCCGGAGTATTCCTTGTCGATCGTGATCGAGCGGATCTGAACTTTTGGCTGACTCGTGGTTATTGTGTAACGCGCGAGCCCTCCAGCATTTGTACCAATCCAAATTCGGCCTTTTCGATCCCGGATCAAATTTTCAACGGTATTATTTGGTAGGCCATCCCGCGATCTAAGGCCTTGGATTATCGAACCGTCTGTGCGAAGAATGCCGTTCCAAGTCCCTAACCATAATCCACCGCTACCGTCCTGCAAGATGGATGAGAATCTTGTTGATCGAAGCTCTTCCAGTAGAGGAAACGGCGAGAATAATTGGTTCTCAAACTTGGTGATACCATTTGCCGTGCCAATGAGAAGTGTGCCGTCCGGAAGCGATTCAATCGACAAGACATCATTGCTTCCTAAGCCATCTCCCGTATTGTACGATTTAAACTTTGAATCCTCTAGCACCGCGACTCCACCGGCTGTTCCGATCCAAAGGCGACCCTTTGAATCTAGCTCGATACATCGGGTGTCATTATCCGGAAGCCCGTTGTCGGTGTTGTATTTCTTGAACGACGTGCCATCATAAAAACTGACACCTTGATCGGTTCCAATCCAGACCTCGTCCTCACCGACGACCCGAACGGCTCGTGTGGAGTCGCTGATGAGACCATCTTCAACAGTGAATTCTGTGAGTTGATCTTCGAAGAATCGGAAGAGGCCGTGGCCCGTCCCAATCCAGATGGCTCCAGAGGGAGTCTGGTCAACTTCTGAGATGCTGAGCCCATTCAACGCATCGAGTGCCGTGGGGGTCGATGGGCGTTCGTCATCAGAGGCAATAATGCTCACACCTTTGCTTGTTCCTACCCAAATTTCGCCAGCGAGAGTCTCATAGAGGCTTGTGATGATATTGCTCATCAAACCAGATTCTTGGTCGAAGATTTGAAGCTGATTCCCGAGATGTTTCGCGAGCCCATCGTGTGTGCCCATCCATATATTTCCGTCCTTCCCTTCAAAGAGGGTTGGTGCGGTATTGTGAGGGAGTCCATCTCCCAGACTCATTCGTTCCTGTTGATCGCCTTTGATACGGTAGACGCCATCTCTAGCGCTTACCCAAAGGGTTCCAAGGGAATCGACTAAGAGCGCTTCGATAAAGTTGTTTTTAACTCCTGTCGGAGCCTCGAACTCCGTGACTTGATTGAATGTCAGCAAGTTGAGCCCTTTTCGAGTGCCCACCCAAACTTGATTGGATTTGCCGAAGGCTATTTCTGTGATGACATGATCAGATAAGCCATTGACGGAATCGATATTTGAGAAGCCCATTCCGTCAAAGATACTAAGTCCCTGGTTGCTGCCGACCCATATTTCGCCCGCCTCATTTCTTGCGATGGCTCGAACACCGCTGCCTCCAAGACCCTGTTCGGTTGTGTAATTCTTGAATTCTCCTCCTTCAAAAAGGGAAAGGCCTGCGGCTGTGCCAATCCACAACTGGGACGGACTACTGCCTGCCGCCAAGGCCCTAATTTCGTTGTTGATAAGCCCGTCGAGAATCGTATAGGTGTAAAATGTGCCCGCCTCGTATCGGACCAGCCCTTTAGGGGTTCCGATCCATAGTCGCTTCATTCCGTCGAACGCTAGCGCTTGGATATAGTTGTCTGGTAGACCTTGGTCCACGGTAAAACAAGTGAACTCGATGCCATCAAAGCGGCAGAGACCATCATGGGTTCCGATCCACAAATTGCCTTTGTCATCTTGGGTGAGACTCTCGATTTGGTTGCCGATGATCCCATCTTCGTAGCCGAAAATACGCCAGAGGCCACGGCTCTCGCCGAATCCGGGTGTCGTCGTCGTCGATGTGCTTGACTCTAAGGCCTGGCCCATCGCGGGTGGTAGGTTAAACGTGATCGGATCCGACGGAGATGCGTCGATACTTATCTTCCGCGGCGAAAGCACAGGTCGACCAATCTGAGGTGCTACTTCGTAGTTCCCTATCGGGAGATTGGGAGCGAGGAATTTGCCATCAATGCCAGTCTCAACAAGAAAACTGAGGTTGGGGTAGTTCTCAGATTGGATCTTGAGTTTGGCGCCAACAACGAAGCCGTCGCTAGCCATCCATTTGACCTGGCCGCGAATCTCGCCTGCTTGATAGGTCTCTGGGCAAATGAGAAGATCTCCAACCCGGTTAGGGGCAGCAGTCTTGTTACTTTGTCGGCCCCACGAAAACCAAGAGTAGCTTCCATCCTCATCGGCATCGGGGATGCCAATGTCGAAACCAATGGTCGTGTAGTCCTCAATCTTGACCTCGCCACTTTGCCAGGAGGGCCATTGAATCTTCCATTCGTAGCGATGTCTATTCTCGGAGTGTGAACTAGCGACCGTTACCAAGCGACCTCGATGAATTGGTTCGGCACTTCCGTAGGCATGGTGCTGAACGGCGTTGGCAATCTCGCTTAGGTTGTCTCCGTCGAGATATATCTCGCTCCCATCGGAATTATTCCAGTTGGCTTCTGTTTGGGGGGTGACTCGTGAGTCGTCCAGGACCTCAATGCCAACATAAAGGCTTTGGTTGGAAAAATCGAACCCGACCATGAACGTGCTGCTAAAATCGTCTTCGTTCTTCGCTCTGTTGCCAAACTCGAGCCTCTCAATGGGGTATCGAGTCGCTTCCGGAGGCCAATCGTCAAAATTGGCATCAACAATGATTCCGCGAAGAGCCCGAGCGTGGGCGACTTGGCCGTTATCGGCGGAAAGGCTGTGGAACCAGGTAGTAATACTAGCGAATATCAACCAAAGGCTGACAATTCGGGAATAGCGCTTATTAGAGATCACTTCCAAAGGTACAGATAACTAGTAAATTGTCTGAGGGCGACATTTAGGTCCTTCACGACTGCTCACTTCCATGTGTTTGTGGCGGCATGCTCCTCTCACAGGTAGAGACTAGTTGAGCATCTTGTATGGGTCTAGCTGTAAAACCGGCTTCTTTGATGTGACGCGCGCGGATGGAAGTGGACAACTGCAAGATTTTTCAGTTGCGAATTTCTCCGAAGTAGTGATTATTCAGAGAATCAATGGGTCGGGCATGTTTTTCGCAGAATGATTGCGTACCATGCTAGCGAAACATTTTTTTTAAGATAGAAAACGATGAATGCTTTATTAGGGAAGAACCATTCTGATCTAAGGAATCAGCATGGGTTTACACTCATAGAATTGCTAGTTGTGATCGCGATTATTGCGATCCTAGCCGGAATGCTGCTTCCGGCCTTAGGCAAGGCAAAGAGTAAGGCGAAATCAATCAATTGTGTTTCAAATCTCAAGCAATGGGGCTTGGTATGGCATTTTTACACGGAGGATAATGAGGGGAAATTCAGCGATGGGGACACCGTTGGCTGGGCTCGTGGGGAATGGGTCAAGGCTCTCGCAGTTCACTATAAGGAAAAGCCCTTCCTGCTGCTGTGCCCAGATGCGAAGAATCGTCGAGCGAGTGGCTCAACTCGAACTGAGAGAAAGATGCCGATCGATGCTCGTACCGGTGTTGTCGAATATGGCGGAGCACACACTGCCTATGATTTTCCTGTGTTTTCCGGAGATCAAACCACTTCTCAATTGATCAGTAGCTACGGAAACAATAATTGGATCTACAACGCCAAGAATGCCATTCAAGGGCGCGCGAAGGAAGACCATTGGGGATCTTTCGATGTATCCGGCTACCCCACAACCGAGATCCCCTTATTCTTGGATTCAATGTGGCGCGGTGCAGGTCCAGATCACCGGAATGCTGCGAAAGATCAAGCGCCAACCTACAATGGACAATGGATTGGCTACGGCAACGAATCCGCGCACTTTGCTCTCGCTCGGCATGGCAAGGGGATCAACATTGTTTACTTTGATCAATCGGTCCGTTCAACTCGGTCTCCCCGCGATATTTGGAATCAGCAGTGGCATCGGAAGTACCAACGAGTGCCGCGGGATCGCAACAAAAACTTTCCTGATTGGATGCGTTAGATCTAATCAGAGGTCAGTCGAGTGTTCATCGATGGAGCTTTCCAGATCAGGAAAGCTCCTTTTTCTATCCTGTTGAGATCCTCCGTTAGTCGACGATAGCCTCGTAGATGAGGCCTTTTAAGCCAAACTCGAGATTCCAATTGTAGGGCCGCGTTTGCTCTAAGGTAATAACGGCGAGTTTGTCTTTGGGAGAGATCCAAAAATGTGTGCTAGCGGCACCGCCCCAGCCGTATTCTCCTACCTTGCCTTCGGGGTCCCAATTTGAGGGCTCTACTCGAATTGAGAATCCAAGTCCAAAGCCCACGCCGGGTCTGGGCTCGCCAATGCCTATAGGGTAGGTCTTGGCTGGAAGTTGATTTCGGGTCATCTCCGTAACAGTCTCAGCGCTAAGAATTCGGGTGCCGAATAGTTCTCCTTCATTGAGAAGCATTTGGACAAAATGACTATAGTCATGAGCTGTCGATACGAGTCCGCCTCCCCCTGAAAAGAATCGGGGAGGGAAGCGAAAGTCACTACGACTTGCTTGGTCGGCTACCTTGAGACCCTGACCGCTAGAGTTATCATAGGTCGATGCAAATCTGCCCCGTTTCTCTAGTGGAACATGGAATCCGGTATCCGGCATGTTGAGCGGTTCGAAGATCCTCTCTTTGAGAAAGCGGTCGAGTGAAACCTTGGCGACACGTTCAATTAACACCCCTTGAACATCGACGGCGACACTGTAATTCCATCCGTCACCTGGATGATGAATTAGCGGGAGATTTCCCAGTTTCCTCACGAATTCTGATGAATCGTCGGCGCTATTGAGAATTCCTGCAGCGAGATAGAGCGCATCAACGGGTGAATCGCCGAAGAAGCCGTAGGTCATACCTGCTGTGTGTCTTAGTAGATCTCGAATGGTGACGGCTCTCCTCGCGTCCTCATTTTTTCCAGCCTTGTAGACCTTGAGATGGGCGAGTTCTGCGATGTATTTTCCAATCGGGTCATCGAGATCGAAACGACCTTCTTCGACAAGCATCATCACTCCGGTCGACACGATTGCCTTTGTCATCGAGTAGATTTTGAAGATGGTGTTTTCTCTCATCGGGATTCGAGCTTCGAAGTCTTGCCAACCGTGTGCTTCGAGATGAGCGATTTTACCCTTTCGCAGGACCATGGTGACGGCCCCTGCGAGGTGGCCTTGATCGAGGTGCGATCCAACGACGGACTCAATGTCCCGTAGGGCTTTAGAGGAGAGTCCAACATCTTCCGGCTTTGCAAACTCGAGTTCCTTTGCCGAAGTGCTGAGACAGCAGGCGAGGATGCACAGGAGTCCGATGATGTTGATACCGAGTCTGAGAGAATAATGGTTCATTGATCCTGAAGGGCGGTCTTGAGATCGAGGGTTTGTGCTTTCGGAGAATTGGTTGATGGATCTAAGCTAACAATGTCGACCCTCGGAATCCAGTCGATTCAAAGCTGGGTGGGGAATGATGCCGGCCTTTCCTGGCCTAGGTAGAAAGGAGTCACAAATCCCCGCGTTTCTCGATCCATCGAAATGGGCGTGTTCCGATGAGGTTGCCGAGACAATCTGGGTTTGATCCCTTCATTTGGAAGGTGTAGAAAGCTTCTCAGTCAACGCATCGATCTAAGTTGAATTGTTTATGGAAATGAGTCGAATGGTCAGAGGTATCGGGATATGTGGACTAATTCTATCAGGGCTATTCGTCGGCCCCGGATTGGAAGGGGCTGAGCAATCCAAATCGGCTGATCTGAACGGGGGCTCGTCTGCGGACGTTGATCATGCGGGAATCATTCGAAGTTGGGACGACCAAACCTTGCATCGAGGCCAACGAGTTTACGATGCCATCTGCATCACTTGCCACGGGAACCTCACCAAAGAAGGCTCGCTTCCGACCTCGAGAAAATTTTGGGAGGCCGAGTTCAAGAATGGGAAGGACCCTTTTGGTTTGTTCGAAACGCTTGGGAGAGGCTTTGAGCAAATGCCTGCGTTTCCTTTCCTGACGGTTCAGCAGCGCTATGACGTGATTCACTACATTCGTGAAGCACTCGTGAAACCTAATAATCGGGATCAATACTTTGAAGTCTCCGATGCCTATTTGGCTAGTTTGCCGAAGGGAACGAGTCTGACTGGCACGTTCACCAAGGAAATGAAGGATTATGCCAAGGGGCCAAAGTATCTGCGAATGAACTTCGGTCCCATGCTTGATTGGACCTATCAGGTGGCTCCCGACAATATTGCCTACAAGGCGATTGCGGTACGTTTGGATGAAGGCCCCGGTGGCGTGAGCAAGGGCCGAGCCTGGCAGGTTTATGATCACGACACGATGCGGGTAGCGGCGGCGTGGTCAGGAGAAGGGTTTATCGATTGGAAAGGCATTGCGCTCGACCAGTCTCACGGGACTCATGCGAGCATCGTTGGAGATGTTGCCTTTGTAAATCCAGTAGGTCCAGGATGGGCGCATCCTGTCACGGGCAGCTGGGAGGATCCAAGGTTTCTTGGAAGAGATGGAAAACCCTATGGGCCTTTGCCGCGTGACTGGGTTCAATTCCGTGGGCAGTATCTTTCTGGAGATAAGGTCGTCATTCACTATACGGTCGGGGAGACTACCGTGCTTGAATTGCCCGGGATGGAGTTGAGCGATGCGAATGTTGTCTACACTCGATCAATCAAGATTGGTCGATCAACCCGGGATCTGCGATTGCGTTTGGCCCCTGACAACATCGGCGCAGTGATAGCAGGGGCAAGTGAAGCCCGCATTGATACCGAAGAGGGATTTCGGATCTTGACGATTCCGTCTGCCGCGACGCCCCTTCGCGTCAAAGTGTTGGTTGGGAATGTCGATGAAGGAAAGCTTGGCTTTCAAGCCATGGTATCAGCGCCGCCGGAAGATTTATCCACGCTGCTTAAGGGTGGTCCGGTCCGTTTCCCTGAGGTGGTTGTCACTGAGGGAGTGAATGGGGGAGACGAGAAGCCGTTTGAGGTGGATGAGATTAGCTATCCAGATGAAAATCCCTGGCATTCTTGGATGCGAATTGGGGGGTTCGATTTTATGCCTGGCGGTAAGCGGGCTGCTGTCGCGACCTGGCTTGGAGACGTGTGGCTGGTGGACGGTATCGATGGCAAGCTAGGAAATCACAATTGGAAACGGATTTGCACGGGCTTGTTCCAGCCATTGGGCGTTAAGGTTGTGGACGGTGCAATCTATGTCACCTGTCGAGACCAAATCGCGAGACTTCATGACTACAACGGGGATGAAGAGGTGGACTACATTGAGTGCTTTAATTCTGATCATCAAGTCACGGAGCACTTTCATGAGTTTGCCATGGGGCTTCAGCGGGATGATCAGGGGAATTTCTACTACGCTAAATCTGCCCGACACGCTAAACCGGCACTCGTTCCCCACCATGGTACGCTTCTGAAAGTTTCTCCTGATGGGAAACAAACCGAGATTCTTGCCGTGGGGTTTCGCGCTGCCAATGGTGTGTGCCTCAATCCTGATGGAAGTTTTATTGTGACGGATCAGGAAGGGCACTGGAACCCAAAGAATCGAATCAACTACGTGAGGAAAGGCGGTTTCTATGGCAACATGATGGGCTATCATAGCGTTGTTGATGAAAGCGATGAGGCAATGGAACAACCCCTGTGCTGGATCACGAATGCGTTTGACAGGAGCCCTGGTGAACTCTTGTGGGTTCCAGAAAATGCTGCCTGGGGGGCATTGAATGGCCAACTCATGAATATGAGTTACGGGACTGGACAGGTCTTTCTCGTGCCCCATGAGATTGTAAACGGACAGGCTCAGGGTGGAATGGTCAGTCTCGGTTTAGAATTTCCCACAGGCACGATGCGTGGAAGATTTCATGAAACCAATGGGCAACTCTATTCGACGGGGATGTTTGCTTGGGCGGGTAACCGTCATCGAGACGGAGGGTTCTATCGCATCCGGTATACGGGAAAACCTGCTTATCAGATCACTCATCTTCGGGCAATGACCGACGGCGTTGAGTTGAGTTTCTCTGATCCACTCGACAGTCGCTCTGCCGCCGATCCATCCAACTACGCGGTGAGAACCTGGGATTTGAAGCGGACCAAGAACTATGGCTCTCGGCACTACAATGAAAAGACCTTGTTGGTAGAAAGTGTGCAGCTTTCGGTGGATCGGAAATCGCTCTTCCTAAAAATGCCTGAAATCGCGCCTACCTGGAGTATGGAAATTGCATTCGAAGTGGAGGGAGAGAATGGGGAAGCTGTCGAGCGAACGATTCACAATACCATTCACCATCTCCAAGATACCGCTCTCTTCTAGTTTCTGTGTTACTTCGCGAGCCGTGTTTTCTAGCTAGGCAATCGTGCCGCAATAATGCTACACACCTGAGGTATGAAGATTGATCGAAGAAGTTTCTTTCGAACCACGTCTGCGGGAACGGCGGCCTTGGTTTTCCATGAACCGTTTTCGGTTGGTGTTCTTGGCGCAAACCAGAGGCTGAACATTGCATCGATTGGGGTTGGGGGGAAAGGATGGTCTGATCTCGTTGAAACTTCGAAGGGGCAGAATGTTGTCGCCGTTTGTGACGTTGATTCCTCGGCACTCTCCAAAGCGGCGGAACGATACCCCAAGGCTAAGGGCTATCGTGATTGGAGGAAATTGCTTGAGCAAAGTGATATTGACGCGGTGACAGTTTCGACGCCGGATCATATGCACGCGCCCATCTCGATGTCCGCGATTCATCTTGGCAAACACATCTATTGTCAGAAGCCGTTGACTCACGATGTCTATGAAGCTCGAAAACTGGCCGAAGCTGCAACAGCGAAAGGGTTGGTAACCCAAATGGGAACGCAGCACCACTCTGGGACCTATTTCAAGACGACCGTCAAATTGATTCGGAGTGGGGCGATTGGAAGGGTCAAGGAGGCCCATGTGTGGACGGATCGGCCAGCAGGATTTTGGAAGCAGGGTGGTGGGCGTCCAGCCGGAAGTCATGCGGTTCCAGCTTCGTTGCATTGGTACGAATGGCTCGGTACAGCCCCTGATCGTCCTTTCGTTTCGTCCGTTTATCATCGTTTTCACTGGCGTGGTTACTGGGACTTTGGAACGGGGGCCTTAGGGGATATGGGGTGTCACGGAATCAATCCCGTATACAATGCCCTTAGACTGGGGGCTCCAAAGAAGGTGACGCCTCGAAGCTCAAAAGTGAATGACGAGATGGCGCCTGAATGGAGCGTTATCAACTATCAATTTGATCCGACGCCTTTGACTACGGATGATTTTGATCTGGTTTGGTGGGATGGACTGAAACATCCGCCCGTCGATGTGCTTCGTGCCCCCGCAGGCTTCAACATGACGAAGAACGGCATTCTCTTTCGAGGGGAGAAAGGGAATCTCTACGTTGAGTATGACCGTGGCCCCTTCCTTTGGCCCGAGAAACAATTTGCTGATTTCACGATCGAACCTGAACCGGCAGACGACCATTATTCTCAATGGGCGAACGCCTGCAAAGGAGAAGACACGGCCTCATGTCCATTCAGTTACGCTGGACCACTGACGGAAGCCGTTCTCCTCGGCAATGTCGCCCTACGGGCAGGCACTCCCATTAAATGGGATTCCACGAATCTGCGGGTCACCAATGATGAGGCTGCGAACCAATTCATTCGCCGAGAATACCGTCGCGGATGGGAAGTTCCCGGACTCTAGTTCTGAGCGACTCTTTTCGTCTCCTTTGTCGTAGCGGGGCTAAGCCCTTGACCTAAACGATCGGCTCCCAGCCGGGACGATATTGTCGTGCCCAGAGTGCTTCTGCCTCGGGGTTATTGATGATTTGTTTCTTTATCGGATCGAAGTGAACCATGCTTCCAGTGCGATAGGCCATGTTCCCGAGATGGCACATGAGAGTGCTCTTTTGGCCGATCTCAATTTCTGAATTCGGCGTTTCTCCACTTCGGATGCAATCGAAGAAGTTTTTCATGTGGGACCGGTCGCCACCTTCACCCGATTGCGCTTCAATTTCTGTGCCTTGTAGGTCTAAGATGCGGTAGCCGGAACCGTTGATCGCCAGGGTTGCTTTGTTGCCGTAGAAGCGAACGAAATCATGTTTCTCATCCTTTCTTGGAAGACAACTGCTGCATTCCCATGAAGCTCCCTTTTCACCGAAATCGAAAACGGCAGTGCCTGTGTCAGGGGTCTCTTGATCGTCGTCGAAATGGAAGCGCCCGCCGTTGTAGGTGACGCGAAGCGGATACTCCACATCAAGGCCCCAGCGACAGAGGTCGAGTGCATGGATGCCATTGTTTCCCAGTTCGCCGTTACCCCAATGCCAGTGCCAGTGCCAATTGTAGTGAACGAGGTTGTCTTTATAGGGACGTTCTGGAGCTGGGCCTTGCCAAATGTCGTAGTCGAGATAGCTAGGAACGGCTACCTGTTTTCCTTTGCCGATGGACCCTCTCGCATTGTTGTACCATGAACGGGCGTAAGTCACTTTGCCAATGTCACCGCTCCTCACTCGCTCAATGGCTTCGATAATTGCGGGCCATGTTC
>CAJXVR010000272.1 GCA_913061285.1 uncultured Verrucomicrobiota bacterium
GTGAGAGTTCTTCATCCGTGAAATTTAAGCTGCCTTTCTTCTTTCGCATCCCAAGGATAAGCCACCTACTAATGAATTAGTACAAGCTTTTTCTGCAACTATTTTCCCCGCACTTTTAATCACACCCAGCACGGAAGAACGGCTTAGCCGATCCACTTGACCAAGACTCTCTAACCGCCGATGATCCAGTTCCATGAAACGCCGTCGCTTTCTCCAATACACAGGTCTCGCAACAATGGCTGTTCCCTCGCTCTGGGCACAGTCTGACCATAAGGCCTCCGTGGGGGTTATCGGACATACCGGGCGCGGGAACTACGGGCACGGCCTAGACACCGTCTGGCACCACATTCCTGGCACTCAGATCATCGGAGTCGCCGATGCGGATCCTCAGGGGCTAACAAAGGCTTTGAAGCGCCTAAGAACCAAAGAGGGCTTCGCAGGCTATCAAGAAATGCTAGACGCGCTCCGACCCGACTTCGTCTCGGTTTGCCCGCGCCATGCTGACCAACATCATGCCATGACGGTCGCCGCCATCAAGTCAGGGACCAAGGGAATCTACGTTGAAAAACCCTTCTGTCGCACACCTGCGGAAGCAGATGAGATCCTTGCCCTGAGCCAAGCAAGAGGAACCAAGATTGCCGTCGCCCACCGCAATCGCTATCACCCGGTGCTCGCGGTGATCGATCGCTTCATCACTGACGGTGGCCTTGGCAAACTCCTTGAGATACAGGGCCGAGGAAAAGGTGACCGAAGAGGCGGCGATGAGGATCTCTGGGTCTTGGGCTCCCACGTGCTGAATCTTGTGTCATACTTCGGCGGTAGCCCACGCACCTGCTCCGCCGTCATGAAACATCAGGGAGAGGGAGTGACGAAGGCTCACGTTCGTGAAGGCGCCGAAGGACTCGGCCCGCTCGCAGCGAACGAACTCCACGCACGCTATGAATTATCCAGTGGCGTCTTCGCAAGCTTCGATTCCATCGCGAACGATGGCACTCAGAACGCTGGCTTCGGACTTCAGCTCATCGGGAGCAAAGGAATCATTCAGATCCAATGTGACCTTGATCCCCTCGCCCACTGGATTCCCGGCAACCCCTTTCAGCCAAGCAAGTCAGCCCGTCCATGGATTCCGATCAGTTCTGCCGGCATCGGAATCGCCGAAAACCAACCGAAGCTCATTGAAGACGTACAACATCACATCGTGCCGGTAAGGGATTTAGTTCAGGCCGTTCAAGAAGATCGTCAACCCCTCTGCAATGCCCAAGAAGGATGCAACACAGTCGAGATGATATGTGGCGTGTTTGAATCACACCGACAAGGAGGAAGGGCCGTGGCTCTCCCCTTGCGAGAACGAGAACATCCACTGACAAAACTCTAAGGCATCGGATTCATGAGCGGCGATCGGATTTCTTGCCTGATCGAAGACGGCATAACTCTTGGTTCATTCACAATCGGCGCTTTCTTTAGATCGGAGAAGAAAAACGAATTATTCAATTCAATACCGGCCAAATCCTGATCCGAAATCAGCCCCGCCCAACGCAGGTGTCGAATGGCCATGCGATACTCCGGCACCACCTCTCCAGAAGCTCGCAGGCGGCAACGATAGACGAAATCGCGATACTGGGTTCTGAGATAGGGTCCGACCCGTTCTCGGCGTGGCCCAGTATACAACGCCCGCGCGTGCCTGAATTCAGATCCCATCCAATCGTCGTCAGTATAAAACTCATCCCCAATCACAAGCTCCGGAACCGAGCCCCCCAGGGCAGATTCGCGCAAATTGAATTCAAGCGGAATGCTCAAAAGGTTATGGAAAAACGCGTGATCTGTGATCCCAAAGAGACCGGTAAAGGTCAACGAGACTTGAGAATAGGCATCTGCCGAATCCACCTCGCTCACGAGACCTTGGTAGGTAATAATAGCCCGACACGTTTCAATCCATTCAAGGATCCCAAAGCCCCGGGTTGCCAGCACGTTCATCACCCTGTGATAATCAGGATCGTTCCGACGACTCGCCATCAAGTAACTCGCAATACGTTGATGTTTACGAATCTTCTGACGATAGGCAGCCTCGCCTTTTCGGTCAGGATTGTAGTAGCGATCACTATTCGTCATCGCGCGCTTTCTACGGACTTCAAGAAGTATTGAGTCACGTTTTAAGCGCGGAGCCCCAGGTTCGTCGTTCTGAATCAACGCTCCAGAAGCAGCGAACGGACTCGAAGTGAAATAGGATCTCAACGCTTCTCGCTCCCACCACAAACGCCCTAAGGAAACGAGCGCTAAGGCCACGAGCATGGAAAGGCCAATCCTTGAATCGTTGCACCGCATTAAATCGTCAGACAGGTGACAGCGATTTCGGTTCAATCATTCGAAGCATTCGAATCGATAAACGCCATTGCACTAAGGGAAAACGCCCCCGCTTCTGGTATCCACGAGAATACTGAAGATTCGACAGCAACAATGAGGCAACGAACCAACCCACTCACTAATTTTCTGCAGTCGGTTCCATGACTCCTCTCGCCTTTGCGAGCCGGTGAGCGAGTTGGGTGTGAAACCGATTTCTAACCTGCGCGAAGCTGGGATTCGCTGCGAGATTCGAATGCTGATGTGGATCACTCGTCAAATTGTAAAGCATCTCGCCGTCCTGGGCATGCTTTCCAGAGGCGGGATACCACATATAGGCCCACTTATTCTCCCGCAGGGCGAAACCACCCCTCACTTGGATTAAGGCATCCCTTCGGGATAATGTTGCTTCCGAATCTCGCAACAAAGGTACCAAGGACTGGCCCTGAACCCCAGGTTCAGCGGGAAGATTTGCCAAGGCCGTGAGAGTCGGATAGAGATCGAGTAGTTCGACCGTATGCTCACAGCTTGCCCCCTGTTTCATCCCCGGGGCAGAGATGATCAAGGGAACCCGAATCGCCTCCTCCCAGAGGCGCGCCTTCTTCCACATCTTGTGTTCGCCAAGCAGGTAACCGTGATCAGATACAAAGACCACCACGGTCTTCTCACGAAGTTCCAATCGATCGAGCTCATCAAGCAAACGGCCAAGCTGTTGATCCATAAACCCGATCGCGCCGTAGTAGCCTCGGCGGAGTCTTCGAGTCGCATCGTCTTCGAATCCCAGGAGTTTCTCCTGCGCTTGCGGTGGCATATCGAGATGATCATCGGCCGGCACCTTGGGCACAGCCGTTCGATCTGCATCATAGGGTCGAATAGCGCTCGCGGTAGAAACAAAGGGAAAATGGGGACGAACAAAGCCGATGGCGAGAAAGAAGGGGTCGGTTTGATCGGCCCGTTCTCGCATCAGCTCAATCGCCCTATCGGCAGCCATCGTGTCCGGCAGTAAATCGGTCAGATGATCTGCCACCTCAACCACAGCGTAGTCGCCACGAACGGCTTTAGGCATGTCATAAGTCCCGCCGTCCTGCTTTGCCGCGCGCCACTTCGCTCGTTCCCTTGGATAAACCGCCGGTGATTCCGGCTCGGTGACGTTCTCAACCTTGCCCGGTGTCAGAGTCTCGAGCGCCGAGAGATTATAGGACTCGCCCCAGGACGCTTGGTGGTCACGACCAGCGTTACCTTCGATGATGTCGCCAGGAATTCCCATGTGATAGATTTTGCTGACCCTCGCTGTCCAATAGCCGTGATTGGCGAAGTGCCGAGGTAAGGTGACTCGATCCGGATCAACCTGCCCCCCATTGCCGGTGACTCCATTGGCCACAGGATACTGGCCCGTCATGAGTGACGCCCGAGACGGGCCACAGAGAGGAAACTGACAGAAGGCTCGGGTGAAACGCACGCCGGTCTTGGCAAGACGATCAAGATTCGGCGTCCGGCACTCAGGATGCCCATACCCGCTCACAGCACAGTTCAAATCATCGGCCATGATGAAGAGAACATTCGGTTTTGAGGCCTGGACACCTTGAAGAGCGACGACACCCAGAAAACAACCAAGGAACGAACGGAGTCCGGCAGGCAGAGTGACACGAATAAACTCTCGGCGATTCATCTTCGTCTTCTTATCCCAGGTCCTGCCCGGAAAGCAACCAATCTCACGAACTCGTAGAAAGCTGTGCCTCGAGCAGATCTTCCGTGTTTCCAGAAAACTGACTTGTTTTCAATAGGAAGACACCAGAGAACTAGGGATCAAAGTCGAATCAACGACTTCAGCACTCACACCAATCCCGACCCGAAACATCCGGGACCGATCAAGGCCTCCCCGAGGCGATCGGATTCGACGAAGGGTCCTGTCGCCAGCCAGGACTTCGCCCCCGTGCCGTAGCATCCCGTTGATACACCGTGCTCCAAGCGCTCCACCCATCCGAATAATTTCTAATCTTCTCAACCCCTAACAGAGAGGCATAGAAAAAGGCCAAACTAGAGCGCCACCCGCCGCCACAATAAAAGATGAGCTCTTGATCGAGCAGTCCCTCTTCGAGAGTAGAGAGCCCGGACTCTGCCCAGAGCGCCCGAACCTCAGACGGAGAACGCAGACGACCATTGCGCTGAGAGTAACGTAAGTTCTGATCATCCGCATTGCCGAGATGAATCGCTCCAGGGATGCGCCCTTTGGCCTCGAGGTAAGAGTAGCCGCTCTTTAGGCCGCGATACTCGCCTTCGCTCCGAACATCAGCCAACACCACCTGATTGCTGCCGAGCTGACGGCGGACGTATTCGGTATTAGCAATCACGGAAGCCATTACAGGAGCGGAAAACGTTACCGGGTCTGCTACTTGAGGCCTTGTTTCCACCGGATAACCCGCCGCTTTCCAAGCCTTGAATCCCCCATCCAACAAACGGACATCTGCGACACCGGCGTATTTCAAAATCCACCAAACGCGGGCGGCTGCGATTAATTGCTCCCCATAGACAATAACCGTCGATTGCGGGGTGATTCCAGCCTTACCAACCACACCCTGCAGTTCCTCATCACTCCGGAGTCGCCATCTTGGAGAACCATTCTCAAAATCATCCGTGTTGATGTGGATCGCCCCCGGCACGTGTCCGGCATGGTATTGGGCAGCCTTTTCGAGACTGGCCCAACTGGCCTCAAGAATGACGAAATGATCATTCTCATAGCTCACGGGCCGGTATCGGGGATCTTTGAGATCCTTGAAATCCAAGAGTGCCTTTAGCCAATGGACTGATACAAGTTGCTGAAAGTTGCTTGCCGAGGAAGCCGGAAACAGAACCGGAGCATCTCTCTCGGATTCAAGATGCTCACAGCCGAGGAGGAAGACCTGGGAGATCAGCATCAAAGACCGCCAGAGAACTCGGCCCGAAAAAACGCACCTTCCTTTTCGTCTGAACTCGAATATTTTACTCGCACTCACCATTCCACTACCCCATCGAGGGTTTCGCCCGGAGTCGTGATTCCCCCTCAGCCCTATGCCTCGAGAAACTCACGATATTGCTTTGAACATGCTAGACTCAGTGAGCCCAAGTTGACAGCAATATTGCGATACTCAGGGCAGACGAACGCCCTGCTAGCAGAGTGCTCGATGCGAAGGATACCCCTCAAGTCAAGGGACAACAGCTCCCGGGTCCGCTCAGATAAAACTTGCATTAGTGTATTACTTGCACTAATACACTTAACACACAGGACACATCGTCTCATGTTACCTTTTGAAATCACGCTTAAGCGAGGAATGCCGGTCTATGAGCAAGTGCTCTATGCTGCCAAGAAATCAATGGTCTCCGGTCAGCTCAAGCCTGGTGATGCCTTCCCCTCTGTCCGATCGATCAGCAAGGAGCTAAAGGTGAACCCGAATACGATTCAGAAGGCGATTGCCATCCTGAAACGCGAAGGCTTCCTCGAAATACAGCCGGGCGTCGGAACCATCGTTTGTCGACCGGAACATCCAAAGCCCGAGGAACAATCCAAGCTACTTGGCCCTCAAATGGAAGCCCTCGTTTTGAGAGCGAAGGAATTGGACTTAGACCGAGACGCTCTTATCAAAGCCCTAAGAAACCACTGGAAAGAATTGTAGTCATGTCCCAAGCAAGCCCAGTAATCGAAACCCAGGGTCTGACCCGCAGTTTTCGAAATAGCGATGCCGTCAGTCAATTGAATATCTCCGTCCAAAAAGATTCCGTCTACGCCTTCTTAGGACCAAACGGAGCGGGTAAGACAACAACCATTCGAATGTTGCTGAATATTATCACGCCAAGCTCGGGAGTCGCTCAGGTCCTCAGTAGAAATAGTCGTCATCTCCGTTCCACAGATTTTCAACGTATCGGCTACGTCTCAGAAAACCAAAAACTTCCCCTTTGGATGACGGTGAGCCAGTTCATGAACTATCTCCAACCGCTCTACCCCACTTGGAACACCTCCTTCGCCACCAAGTTACTCAATGATTTTGATCTGCCCATGGATCGAACACTCAAGCATCTCTCCCGAGGCATGAGAATGAAGGCGGCGCTTGTCGGTTCTCTCGCCTTTCAACCTGAGCTCTTAGTCCTCGATGAGCCATTCAGTGGCCTTGACCCTTTAGTTCGAGAGGAGTTTCTCGATGGGATTATTGAACTCACATCCCAGGAGAGCTGGAGCATCTTTATCTCGTCACATGACATCGATGAAGTAGAACGAATTTCGGATCACGTCGGGCTCATCAATGAGGGACGTCTTCTACTAAGCGAATCGGTCGAAACGCTCTTAGCCTCCTACAGAAAAGTCTCTCTCACAACGGCAGAACCGGAAGACGACATAGATAATCTTCCCGCCAGTTGGATTATGCCACGACAGAAAGGCCGCCTCCTCAGCTTCACGGAGACCCATTACGACGAATCGGAGTTCGAATCTCAAGCACGCCAACGATTCCCGAAGCTCCAGAATCTAACAGTGGAATCCCTCTCGCTCAAAGAGATTTACCTCGTCATTGCCCGCAACCTCAAGAACGAGCCCTCCCGGCTCCGATAAGCCAATGCACCATCAACTTTTCCTCATCTGGCATCAGTTCATCAAGGAGACCCGGGAACATCGTATCAGTCTTCTGGGCATATTGCTATTCGCCGGGGCCTACACCGGCCTCGCAGCAAGCGGTCGTTTGGAGAACATCCAGAACGCTTGGGGCACCCCAATACTCAACGACAACCCTGTTCTCCCTTTCCTATTCACGCTCGCCCCAGGATTATTTCTCGTACCCTTCCTAGCCTTCGCCGACTCGAGTCGCGAAGCGGATGCATTCTGGGTTACCAAACCTTTAGGAACGATCACCGTCGTCGGAGCAAAAGTTCTATGGATTGGAGTATGGCTCATTGG
The DNA here is from genome assembly GCA_913061285.1 of uncultured Verrucomicrobiota bacterium. Taxonomy (GTDB): domain Bacteria; phylum Verrucomicrobiota; class Verrucomicrobiia; order Limisphaerales; family AAA164-E04; genus UBA2970. The sequence goes on from CAJXVR010000272.1 coordinate 7,259, forward strand.
CGTTCCGCTAATCGGAGACACGATCATTGTGCTGTCCCTCGGTGGCAGATCAGATCTTGGCCCTATCATGCTAGATTTCGTGCTGGTCAGAGCCACCTATTTTTTCACCACTTTCGCCTTGGCAAGTTTGTTCAACCAGTTACTTCATTTTACCATCGCAGCTCTCTGCATTCCCTTCCTCGCTGTCATCTTCAATGCCATTATCGAAACGTTCTCGCCAGACATCTCTATTACCATGCGGAATTCACCCACCAAAATCTCGGCGCTCCTCATTTGGTGTCTTTGGCTGCCGGGCATCTCAATCTTGATAGCAGCTCTTCAATACCGCTATCGTCTTACTATTAGATCAAGCGCGCTTTGCGCCCTGAGCGCCTTCGCAGCAGGTAGCCTCCTCGCGTCATGGCCCGTTGATCTACTAAAGCATCCAATACCAAGCCTGCATCGAGAGGCTCTCGCAACAGATAAGATCGCAATCAGCATTGACGCAGTCACAGCCGCCCCGAGCCCTCTGACAGCGAGAAACGATACAAGGGACAAACTCGAACTAGAAGTCACCGTTACCAATATTCCCCCACGTAGCGTCCTTCTTCTAAATCGAGTCAGTCTCACAATCAACACCGCTGACCAATCGTTCGAGATCGATGAAAACACCCAGAATATCAACACCTATATTGAACGAACACTCCCAATCCAACGGGTCTTGAACGAAATCATCGTATCCCTAAAAGAAGAGTTAGAACCAACACGAACAGAGCAGGCTAAAATCGTCGTCCCCTTGCCATCTGATATGAAGATCGAGCAATGGGAAGGCCAGAACGTTTCGATCATTGGAAAGGTTGATTTCGATCTTTTCGACCACTACGAATTCGGGAGGCTAGAGCTAAATGTCAACGGGGACCAACCCTCAACACTGAGGTCCGGTGGAAAGATGCTGACGATGCATTGGCCTAGCGCTCCAAGCCGTGATCGATATGTCGAATTTCGATTTAGACATTTTGCATCGAACTCCGCTCGCCATAATCATGAGCTCCGTTCTCAGTGGAATTCATCAGTCAAATCGTGGCATTTCATTTTCCGAAACCGAGAACACGACACCTATTGGAACGACATGGATAGTTGGGTTACCGTCCAATGCACAGGTTCTTCGTTTTGCTCGCTTCATGTCGGTCGTTGTCTCGAAAACTTACCGACCGGGTTCAAAGCTGATGAAGTGATCGTCTACGCCTCTCGGTATCTTGGCTCCACGCAACGAGAATTTAAGAAAAGCAGTATTCTACTCAACAAGAAGGACTAAGGCCATGCAACTAACCCTCCATCAACTAAAAAGGGAATTCCTGGCTCATCGCACTGGTCTGTTAATTTACGCGACGGCACTCACGGGCTACGTCTTCTGCGCCGTCTCGGGATTCGCCGGAGAATTTGATCGATCACAGACCCGTCCGCTCATCGCGACGCTATTTGAACTCCTTGAGGCTTCACTCATCATTATTCCATTCTTCTTGGCGGCAGCAATGGGAATCGCCGATCCACCTCTGGACGAAGAAGCTCACTGGAGAGCCCTCCCCGTTCGCCCCCAACACCTGCTTCTGGCCAAACTTCTGGCTCTATCTCTCGGCGCAATCCTGCCGTTACTTCTCGCTCGAATGCTCGCTCTCGCGTCTTACGGGCTCCAAGCGTGGTTTCCGCATCTATTCCTCGACCTACTCTCCGATACTCCCGCATGGGTCGTCCTAGGACTTGCGCTGGGGGCTCTCACGGGCGATTGGAAAAAGCTATCGATGACCACGATTTCCATCCTCCTTGGAAACATGCTCGTCATTTTCGCCCTGAACAGTCTGCGAATGACTTCCTTCGGCGATTTGTTTCGGACTATTGAGAACGGGCTGCAATATTTCGCATCGAACAACGTCTTCCTTCTAGGAGCCGTTACGATTCTATCCTTGCGATTCTTCACGCGATGGAAGAAACCGACATTGATAAGCCTTTTTGCGGTCGTGGTATTGCTAACGACCCTGCTCTTCCCATCACTGACTCGCAGCCTCGTCCCCAGTGAGCCGACTCGTCAGCTAGCGAATAAATCCCAGGTTTCAGTCAATATCGAGATGCCCAGCCAAGTCTATGGCGTAACCACCAGCGACCCTCTAAGGCTGGCAAACCTGCCGTATAGCAATCTAACGATCGATGGCCTCAGCTCCCCGAACTACAGCCTGCCACTCGCCCTCCGATCCACCTTCAGAACCCGCACAGATGACAAGGCGCCAGTAAAGACCATCCCGTCGATCTATTTTAGATTCCCAACCCGACGAATCCCTATTTTACTCAACGAATCCTCGGGCGACCTGCTCGAACGCGTCTTCTCGTTGGCACGTGCTGTTCCCAAGCAGACGATTATTAATCCGCCTTTAATGAATAAGACTGGATTCGACCTTTATGAGATCAGGGAAGAGCAACTTAAGATCTATGGCAATCAGCCCCTCGATCTTGACGTCGAACTTACCGTGCAATTAGGCACCTTTCAAAAACTTGCCGAAATCCCGTTAGAAGAATCCGCCAGCGTTCCACTCGGCTCCGGCAGAATCAGGATCGCACGTCTACAGGATCAACTTACCGATAAGACACAGATTCTGATAAACGAACAGTTTCTCCGCTTTATCAACGAAGACGATGAGCGCTATCAATATACTGGGATGAAAACGATGGGACCAACACGGGACCCAGAACGGCTTCGCTACATCTTGGTTAACGAAAGCCGTAGTGAAGCCTGCCTACCAGTCAAAAGCGAAAGCTATCGTGTCCAGAATCTGCGTCCCCTTTCTATGCGTTCAAGCATCATTGACTTCTCGATCGATATAGAGCTGGGGAAAACCCGTGCTCCGTCGAAAGAATGGATCCGAGGAGCGAAGATCCATGTTTTCAGAAGCATTCCAAGGGGACGGAAGACCGTCCGAATCACGAGCAAGGATCTAGAGATTGGCTCACTCCCTCTGATTCCCTACCCAAAGAAATCTCAAGGCTTCGATCATTAGCGCCAATTAATTGAGAGCTTACCCAAACTTAGCTAACAGCTCGATGAAGACAATTTTCCCCGACATTCTGACATAAGCATCCCGCCATCTCCACGAAGGAAACCGGCGAGACTCACTTCGATGATCGTTGACCGGCACTCAGAGCACATCCTTCAGGAAGATTCCAGTGTGAGATTCCCCGCATTGAGCCACGGTCTCAGGAGGTCCCTCAGCGACCAAGCGTCCACCAGCCCGCCCTCCTTCCGGCCCGATGTCGATGATCCAATCGGCAACCTTGATCACGTCAAGGTTGTGTTCAATCACAATCACCGTGTTCCCGCCATCGACCAGACGCTGGAGCACGGACAAGAGTTTTTCAATATCTTGAAAATGCAAGCCTGTCGTTGGCTCATCCAAGAGATAGAGCGTCCGCCCGGTGCCTCGCTTGGCCAGTTCACGGGCGAGTTTCACCCGCTGTGCTTCACCGCCTGAGAGGGTCAGAGCAGATTGACCTAGTTTGACATAGCTTAGCCCAACATCGATCAAGGTATCTAAGATGCCCCGGATCTTTGGATGATTCTCAAAGAGCTTTCGGGCTTGCCCCACTGAGAGGTCAAGCACCTGAGAGATCGAATGCCCCTTATAGGTCACGGCTAAGGTCGCCTCGTTAAAGCGCTTTCCGCGGCAGGTCTTACAAGGCACGTAGACGTCGGCTAGGAAGTGCATCTCAACCTTGATTGATCCATCCCCCTGGCAATCCTCGCACCGTCCGCCTTTGACGTTAAATGAAAAGCGTCCCTTTTGATAGCCAGCGGTTCGGGATTCAGGAAGCATAGTGAAGACGTTGCGTATCTCATCAAACACCTTGGTATAGGTAGCGGGATTACTTCTCGGAGTGCGCCCAATCGGGGATTGATCGATGTTGATAATCTTATCGATTTGCGAAAGCCCTTGAATCCCTTCGTGTCGTCCGACCTCTTCCGTCGAGCCATGCAGGGCTCTCGCCAATGCGGGGTAAAGAATCTTGTTAATTAGGCTCGATTTGCCAGCACCGGAAACTCCCGTCACAGCGATCAGATGCCCCAAAGGAAAGCCCACGTCAATTCCGGCCAGATTGTTCTCCGTCGCACCTTGAATCGTAATCCAACGTTTTCCATCCATTTCCGGAGTCCGGCGCACACTCGGAACCGGGATCGATTCCTTGCCAGAAAGGAATCGACCAGTGATCCTGTCTCTTATACACGTCTCCGAGCCCACGAGACCTCTCTACATCTCGTATGCC
>CAJXVR010000273.1 GCA_913061285.1 uncultured Verrucomicrobiota bacterium
CGTGGGCTCGGAGATGTGTATAAGAGACAGTGACAGTATCGTTGATCGAATCTTTGAAGGTGCCAATAGTTGGATGGCGTGCTGGGACCGAAGGTTTGTTTGAGTGGGTGAGGAATTGTTGAAGTTGCTTGAATGCGATGAGCGTCTCCGTCTAGGATGGGCGTGTTGAGCTGTGTGAATCTTAGGGGATGGGAAGACTCGTGAAGGTCGGGTTGATCCGAAAAGGTGTTAGAAAAGATCGTGACTTCTTTAATTTTGCGGATGTGGATCGTTTTATTTCTAGTTGATGATCAGGGCTTTTTTATCTCGTTTCGATTTTGTTAAGTCGTTAAGCAATTTACGGAGGATTCTAACTGGAACCGAGCTGTTTCAGTGCCTGATGATCGTTGGCCTGACAGTTATCGGGGCTGGCTTAGACATCATTCTTGTTGGGCTTATTCCCGCGACAGTTGCCGTCCTGAGCGATCCCGGCCAATTGCAGAAACTGCCTCTTGTGGGTGGATTGATGCCGGATCTGGCAGGGGTGAGTTCGTTGACCCTTTTGAAGTATTCGACTCTTGGGATCCTTGTGGTAGGGGGGGCTAAGCTGGGGTTTTATTTTGTGATGTATTGGTGCCAGTTGACGGTGGGCCGCAGGATCCGTGTTAGGATCTCTGAGAAACTGCTTGAGACCTACCTCGCAGCACCATGGGAATTTCATATTGGGGCCTCAAGGGTAGAGTTACTTAGGAATTTGGTTACCGATACTAGGGAATTAATCATAGGCGTGGTTCAGCCTATGATTAGTGTGATCCACAGCTTCGTATTGACCACATTGATCTTGATCGCAATGCTCGTGACCCTTCAGGGAAGAATCATTTTCGTCTTTGGACTTATTGCTGTCTCGATTGTTGTTATTTTAAGTTTGTTGTCCAATTTCCTTCGCAAGAACGGTGTGAATGCCAAACTTCAGAACAAAGTCGTCTCTCGAGGAGCGAACGAAGCCTTGGCTCACTTTCTTGAGGCGACGTTTTATGGCTGCCGAGGTTGGTTTGTCCGTCGTTTTTCTCAAAGCGTCGATGAGTTTTCTGTGTCACAAAACAAATTGCAGCTCGTGTCCCGCTTGCTGCCCAGTATCCTGGAATTCGTTACACTCGTCGGAGTGATGGGCCTCGTTCTGGTTCTCACGCTTGCCTCTGGCTCTATTGAGAACATACTTCCGGAGATCACTTTAATAGCTGTTGGGGCGGTGAGGTTGCGTCAATCTACCGCTATTCTAGCTGGCTCGTTCGCCGCCATGCAATTCAACGTTCCGTCGCTTCAGCACTTGTCCAAGGATCTCGAGTCTTTAAAACACTATCCGATTAAGTTGGTAGAAAAGATTGAAAGATCGGTGTTTGATGTGGGGTTGGAACTGAAGTCAATCTCATTTGAATATCCTAACTCGAATGCGCCTGTTCTAAAGAACGTTAATCTCACCATTGCTCCTGGCGAGTCGATAGCTATCGTGGGTGAGACAGGTTGTGGGAAATCGACGCTCTTAAGGATGATTCTTGGTCTCCAAATCCCTGCATCTGGACAAATGTTGCTTGATGGAAAACTTCTCCATGAAAATCTTGGGGGCTGGCAGGCAAATATTGGCTATGTGCCTCAGAAGATCTGTTTGTTAGATGGAACGATAGGTGAGAATATTGCTCTTGGAGTGGATGGTGGTGACATCGATCGCGAAAAAATGCGATTGGCAATGGATGCTTCCAGTCTCAGAGGGGTTGTCGAGAGTAGCCCTGATGGGCTTGAGACGATGATCGGTGATGATGGGAGTATGCTTTCCGGAGGACAACGACAGCGAATCGGAATCGCTCGTGCGATTTATAGGCAACCAAACGTGTTTGTGCTGGACGAGGCAACGAGTGCCCTAGACGAGGAAACGGAAATGTCAGTGATGAGGGCGTTGGAATCGCTTCCCTGGACTGTGACCATCATTTTGGTCACCCATCGACTAAAGGCGGTAGAAGCCCTAGATCGAGTCGTAGAGGTTCGGAAGGGAAGTATTGTTCCTTTACCGGGAAGTTACAGTGGATAATGCGGTTGGGCCTTCTTCATGATCGTCGAACGTGTGTTGGTAGAGTTTTGCTGGGGTGGGGCTCGAGTCAACTGGGACAATGTCTTTGACTGCTGCGATTCATCGCTTTGGGTGGATGGTCCAAAGGATGGCTCATTTCATTTGGCCTGTGAAAGTGCCACAGGATTCTTCGAAGGTTGAAGGATCAATGTTCATTTCGATGTTAGCCTATGAGTGTGATATATCTTGACGGTGGTAATCTGCTGCCTGAGGGCAACAAAGGCGATGAGCTGATGTTGCGCGTCGCGTCCTCGAAGATTCGATCGAGTGTGCCCGCGGCGGGACAAGCGATTCGCCCTGGGGCGACCTCGTTCGAGGGGCGGTGCCAGTTGGGGCTTAAACAGCTTATTTGGCCGAAGCGACTAAACCGTCTGAGTGGCAACCTAGGTTATTTCATCCTAAATCGATATCGGCACCAGATTGGATTGGTATCAGAGCAAGATCTGCGAGCCGTTGTAAATTTTATGGGCTATCGTTACGCCGATTTTGGTTCTCGAGAAACCGAAATAGACGCCAAAATCGCTAGGGAGCGAAGCCAGCGAGGTGTGAAGCTAATATTTTTGCCTCAGGCCTATGGGCCGTTTCAGTCGAAGCAATGCAGAGATTCCGCTCGAACTCTTTTCTCTAGTGCAGGCCTCGTGTACGCTCGTGATCGTTTTTCGAAGGAGTATGTGAGCGAATTGATGGGACCTGATTTTCGGGTGACTCAATTTCCTGATATTACGATCGGCACCGCGGGGGAAAAATCTGACTATGAACTTCCAGATGAATTCATGGTAGTCGTGCCAAACCACTGGATGCTTTCTCGGGCTCAAGAAAAGGATCAGACAGCCTACGTTGCCTTCATTCGCGAGGCGATCAATGTATCTATGGCGCAGGGGCTTCATGTCGTGCTTCTAGACCATTCTCCGTTTCAGGATCAGGGGATTATTGATGAACTGCTTTCCTGCTATGAGAAAAATGAAAGGGTTCGATATGTTCCTGAACGAAATCCGCTGCGGCTCAAATGGATAATTGGCGAAGCGCGTTTTCTGGTAGGTTCGAGATACCACGCTATCGTTGCCGCACTTTCTCAGAATGTCCCCGCGATCGGGACCTCGTGGAGCAAAAAGTATCAGGGGTTGTATTCGGATTACGGAGTTGATGAGCTCTTGGTTGCTCCGTCGGAGGCACGAGAGAGTTTAGCGAGTTTTGCGGGAAAGCTGCGTGAGGGGCCAGAGCGCGAGCGCATTGTCGGTGCCTTGAAGACTGCTAACATCGATTTCCGAACACAGTTAGACAAAATGTGGTCCCAGATTGCTGAATTAGTGCGATCGGAATGAGTTCCCAGGTGAATAGAGATTCGAGGGCTTGTCTGGCTCTTGGTCAAAGATTGGGAGATGCTCCCGGGTCCTCAACCTTTCCTGTGGAACGGAGAACAGTTCTGAGGGCACATGAGACACGGAATCCTCGTTGAAATGGGTGAGTGGGTGCCCTTCGAGCGAAGGGCACGGCCTGTTTTAACCACCGATATCTCTGATGGGCACCGATAGAGGTAAAGGATCATTCTTGAATCCTTGGATCCGTGCCCATCAGAGATATCAGTGGTTAAGACAACTCAGACCCATTGTAAACGTGGAAAAACGGTTCTTGATCAAAGATTGGGAAATGGTGCCAGAGGCAGGATTTGAACCTGCGACCAAAGGCTTATGAGTCCTCTGCTCTACCACTGAGCTACTCTGGCGTTCTGGGAGATGGCTCGTGAACCATTCCCCTAAGGGGCGGGAAGCTTATTGAAACTCAAAACAAAGTGACAAGATAAATTGTTTGTCAGTTCGAGTTCTCTGTTGACCCTGCCAGAGGTTGGCTGTCTTAATCGGGGTCCTTTTGGGTGTGAACGCGACAGATCAGGAAAACTACATGACGACGGTCGAAGTTCTTGGCACGCCGCTGTGTGTGACGAGTTATTCAGCGTTTTCCGACTTTTGCCATCGTTTGGTTCGTCAGACGGGTGTTTTTTCGATCGATTTTACGAATACGCAAATTGTGACCATGCGGCGGACACAGGATGCGTTTCGTCGGATGACTTCTAATGTTGATTTTTTTGTTCCCGATGGGATGCCGTTGGTCTGGTGTATGAATCGTGCGAAGGCCGGAATGAAGGATCGCGTGTATGGTCCGAGCTTTCTGAGAGAGTGTCTCATTCGGTCGGCCCCTGAATTTAAACACTATTTCTTGGGCGGTTCTAGGGAATGCTTGGCGCTTCTCACCCAGAAAGCAAGGGAGTTGAACCCTGGAATCACGATTGCTGGAGTTCGGGACGGGTATTTTTCGAACGAAGACGAGGTTGAGATTGTCGAGGAGATCAATAGGATTTCGCCCGATTTCATTTGGGTCGGGCTGGGAACTCCCAAGCAGCAGGAGTGGATTGACCGTTGGAAGCCTAATATCCAGCGTGGCGCTCTCTTGGCGGTTGGTTATGCCTTTGATGTCAATGCGGGAACAAAAGCGGATCCTCCTCACTGGATGCAGCGATGGGGATTGGGCTGGGCCTTTCGTTTGGCCTCTGAGCCGAAGCGGCTTGCGAGTCGATATTTCAAGTATAATAGTCTATTCTTGTGGTTTCTTCTGTGGGATGGTCTTTGGGGGAGGGCGATCAAAACAGGGGTGACGCAGCGAGACGCTTGAGGTGTCAGACTCTCATGATTCTCCTTGTGACGGACTAATTTCTAATCATATGGCTGAAAGTGCTGATAACAGTGCGGCGGAAGAACCTAAATTGGGCTTTGTGGCCGAATTCAAGGAGTTTCTTGGTGTTCTCCCTCAAAAAAACGTGTTTCTGGTCCTGCTGGGGGCTTGGGTGGCTCTCTTTTGGTTCTTGGGGAATTCCACCTTTGGCTATGTCGACACGCCATCTCTCTTCTCGTGGATGTACACGGCTTACAATGCTCCAGGGTCCGAGGATAGTCATGGGAATTTGATTCCCTTCGTCGTTTTGGGGCTTATCTGGTGGAAGCGGGATGAGTTGAAGAAGCTAGAGCTCCAGGCCTGCCCCTTGGCGTTTGGAGTGATTGTGCTTGGGTTGGCGTTCCATATCGTTGGCTTTATCGCTCAGCAGCCCCGAATTTCGATCGTCGGGCTGATTACTGGCCTTTATGGGATCATGGGGCTGGTTTGGGGGCGGCAATGGATGCGTCATATTCTTTTCCCTTTCTTCCTCATTGTTTTTTGCATTCCGATCGGGTCGCTTGCGAATGTGATCACCTTTCCGTTGCGGCTCTTGGTCTCGGAGCTCGCTGTCGGGGTGGCTTCGAATGTGCTCCAGCTCGATATTGTACGGGAAGGCACGATGATGTTCGATGCGGATCGGACCTTCCAATATGACGTGGCTCCCGCCTGTAGTGGAATTCGTAGCCTCATCACGCTCTTTGCGTTGACAACGATCTTCGGGTTCGTCTCCTATCGATCCACCTGGAGGCGCGGTGTCATGATGCTTTCATCCTTACCGTTGGCCGTCCTAGGGAATGTGCTACGGATTACGACGGTGGTGGTCGTGGGTGACGTCTATGGATCGGAGAAGGGCTTGTTGATTGAGCAGAAGCTCGGTTTTGTTACCTTTTTGGTCGCCATTGTCGGCGTCATGATTTTGGGGCATTTCCTGAATGAAGATCGCCCCGTCGAGAACGATGCTCATGAAGAATAATCAGTGGTTTTTTCCAGGCTTGGTGCTGGGGCTCATAGTCCTGACGGGGATCTTCCTTTCCTACTGGAGGACGAATCAGGTGCTTGGTCAGCCGGGGATCAAGGTTGTTGCGCTCGATGACGAGGGTACGTTGGGGATTGGCTTTCCTGATGTGGTGCTGGACTACCAAGGGAGATTTCAAGAGGTGAGTCAAGGGGAGCTTGACGCATTGCCGGACGACACAACGATCAATGTTCGGATGTACCAGGCCCGAGACGGATTTGACATGCAAGTGCGAGCCGTTCTCATGGGGACAGACCGGACAAGTATTCATCAGCCGCAATTTTGCCTGGTTGGGGCAGGGTTTTCGATTGATGAAACAAATCTGCAGAGTCTTCGTGTTGAGGGTGGAGAGCCCTATGAGCTACCGATTATGGTGCTGAAATCCCGAAAAATGGTCGAGGGTACGGAATATACCGGATTCTACATTTATTGGTTTGTTGCTGACGGCCTTGCCACCGCTCATCACTGGGAGCGAATGGCCTGGATGGCAAAGGGGCTGTTTACGACGGGAAAGCTACAGCGTTGGGCCTATGTCAGCTGTTTTGGGATCGTGCCGCCTGGGTTCTCAGAGGAGGCCACGCTCGAGCGGATAAAGGGCTTCTTAGCCCACGCGGTGCCAATGTTTCAACCTCGGCCTCAGAACTTGCTTCCTGTCAATGACTTAGGCGAGAATGCCCTGAAGCAACCCGCAACTGGTCAGAAAAGCGTGACTTCTCAGCGTTTAGAAGCCAATCTGTAGGGGTCTTCTGTCTTCGGCTTCAGTTTCGGATTCGTGATTAGAATATGTTAAAACGTCAGCGCCAAATTCGAAGCGACCTTCTTAAGATTGTCGATGGCGTGTTGTTTGGCTTTGGCTTCTTGTTGGCCTATTTTCTTAGGTCGAATGAGGCCTTCCTTGGGCCCGGAGTTCTGGGCTTTCTAAGCTGGTTTGGTGGAACACCAGAAATTGAGAGCCTTGAGAGTTTTATTCCTATCATGTTGTTGACGGTGCCCTTGTCTCTGGTGCTCCTGGAATTCCTTGGGTTCTATAATCGGCCGATTGTTCCGTCGCGAATGGAAACGGCCTGGCGTCTGTTTAAGGCTTGCACGTTGATCACGATTGCCGTGGTAATGATACTGTTTCTTGCTCGAATCCAGTTGTCACGGGCGGTGATTATTCTCTTCGGCGTGGTGAGCTTCGTGCTTGTTTTGGCTAAGGAGGAACTGTTTCGTCGATATGCGGAATCAAATCTAGGACGGTCTCAGTTTCGTCGACGATTCATTTTGATTGGAGCTCCAAAGGATACGCGGAAACTTTCTGAAGAGGTGCTCAGCGAAGGTAAGTCAGACGTCCATATTGTCGCTGAACTTGACGTGAACAAAACGACGGTTGATGAGTTCGTGGGCTTGCTCCATGAACACTCAGCAAACGGTGTGTTGATGTCCGCCAAACACACGCTCTTTGGTCAGGTTGAAAAGGTGATTCAAGCCTGTGAAGTCGAGGGGGTGGAAGTGTGGATGCTGGCCGATTTTTTTCATACAGAAATCTCCCGCACCATTCTGGATGATTTTAACGGGCACCCCATGATGGTCTTCCGCACCGCTCCTGACGCATCGTGGCAGGCGGTTGCGAAACAGCTGATCGATACGATTGGCGCGTGTCTGGCGATCTTGATCTTTCTGCCTATTCTGCTGTTTTGCGCGTTGAGTATCCGGCTGAGTTCTCCTGGGCCGATTCTTTTCCGGCAGCAACGGAGCGGGCTCAATGGGCGGCCTTTCATGATGTACAAGTTTCGGTCGATGGTGACGGACGCTGAGCAACGCCGTCGAGAACTGGAAGACTTGAACGAGATGGATGGTCCGGTCTTTAAGCTATCTGAAGATCCACGAGTGACCTGGATCGGCCAGATACTTCGGCGTCGGAGTTTTGATGAGCTTCCGCAGTTGTTCAACGTGCTCAAGGGAGAAATGAGCTTAGTCGGGCCTCGGCCGTTGCCTGTTGATGAAACGCTCCAGTTTGATGATTTGGCTCATCGACGCCGGCTTAGTGTGAAACCTGGGCTTACCTGCCTCTGGCAGATTAGCGGGCGGAACAACGTCAAGGATTTCCAAGAGTGGGTGCGGCTCGATTTGGAGTATATCGACAACTGGTCCCTTTGGTTGGACATGAAGATATTGGTTCGTACCGTTCCTGTGGTTTTGCTCGGTACTGGGGCCAAGTAGAAAGTTTCTAAGAGAGTATGGTGTTGATCGTTTAAACCGTTGTATGAGCAAGCGAAAACAACATCCAATCTCCGATGGTTTTGAGGCCGTTTGGCGCGTGGAAATTGGCTTTTTCTGTTTGACCCGACCTTGGAATTCCAGTAACCACCAACCCGAACAACGCAACTTTAACCAGCTGGGTGATTCTCCCATGCTGGTTCTTTGTTGCCTGGTATAGAAAGAGCAGCGGATATGATGAAGTCAAAATCGTTTCTAGGAGTCGACTTTGGGGCCGGTAGCCTAAAGGTCGCCGAGTTCGAGCCGACGGAATCTGGGGGTGTATGCCTGCGGGCATTCGGATCCCATTCTCTCGGTTTGGCTGGTGCGCAAGAGGCGGCCCGTGAAGGGGTTATCAAGAAAGCCATTCAGGCACTCCTATCCGAGCACGGATTCAATACCAAGGATATCAACGTCTGCGCCCCTGGCTTCCATGTTTTTTCCAAGTTCGTCAAACTTCCTCCTGTTGATTCCTCAAAGGTAACCCAGATCATTCAATACGAGGCACAGCAAAATGTGCCCTTTCCTCTCGAGGAGGTCGTATGGGACTATCAGATTCTCGGAACGACCAGCAGTGGGGAGCTGGAGGTTCTTCTCGTTGCGATCAAGACGGATCTCGTTGAAAAGTTGTTTAAGACGGCTGAGTCTAATGGATTGACCCTTAGTTTGGTTGATGTGGCTCCTTCGGCTCTTTGTAATGCCTTTCGCTACAACTATGGTGATTTGGAGGGCTGCACCATGCTTCTCGATATCGGTGCGAAAACCAGTAATCTCCTCTTTTTCGAGGACGGTAAGGTTTATTCCAGAAGCATCAATATTGGAGCCAATGCCATCACGCAGGAATTTGCAAACGAATCGAAGGTTCGATTCCCGGATGCGGAGAAGTTTAAGGTTGAAGAAGGTTTTGTTAGTTTGGGGGGGGCTTACGAGGATCCTGACAATCCAAAACAAGCGCAGATCTCTAAGATCGCCCGACAAGTCATGACTCGTCTGCATATCCAGGTCAATCAGACCATGCAGTTTTACCGGAGTCAGCAGGGAGGATCGGCACCTGTTCGACTGTTCTTGGCTGGAGGAGCGTCGATTATGCCTTATACGGCGCAGTTCTTTGCTGAAAAGCTGAACGTGGAGGTGGAGTACTTTAATCCATTTCGAACGATTCAGATCGATCCTTCAATCAATCTCGAAGAATTGGCAAAAGTGGCTCATTCCTTCGGTGAAGTCGTCGGGTTGGGGCTGCGCAGAGTGGTTCAATGTCCGGTTGAGCTCAATTTGATGCCGAAATCGTCGCTTCGACGACAGGAGTTTAATCAAAAGAAGCCATACTTTATTGCGACGGTCTTTAGTTTGGTGCTTGTGATTGCGGCAATTGGCTGGTTTTTCTCCCAATTGACCCAAGAGAAGAACAAGGGCGTCGGCACTTTGGTTGAGAGGGCAGCGCCTCTGGAGCGGTTGCTTAACGAGTTGCGACCTGAGGAGCAGAGCCTTTCGAGTCAGATGCAGGAGATTCAACAATTGACTCGTTTTGTTCATGAAAAGTATTTCTGGCCCGATGTGTTGACAGAGGTTCGATCCGCCATTCTTGGCGCAGAGCGGGAAACCGAACGGATGCTTGGTGTTCACACGGGGATTTGGATGTCATCCATCAAGCCTGATATTCCTGGCTTGGATCTTACTGAAGTTGAGGAAGTGGATTTGTATGCTGACGAAGGCGGGGGGCAGTCAACAATGTGGCAGATGGATCCCGAGATGATGGCTCGCTATGGCTTGATGCCGAATGGGGAGTTTGGCGGTGGCTTTGGCGACGAGGAAGATGAGGAGACCAGTGAAGAAGATGGCTACGTGGCTCGATTGAATCTCGTTTGCACGGGAGTGAATCGCATTGGTATCAACCAAAATGCTAATAACCAGCTCGCCTTCAATCTGCTGAATCAATTGCACTCACGAACGAATCTGTTCGACCCGGCCGAAACAAAGTTGACCGGCAATCTAGCGCCGGTTAGCCAAGCGGACAACACCTTCAAATTCGAGATCACGATCAAGTTGGTTAACCCTCTGGAGCTCTAATACCATGAATTGGGTCAAAAGTAATATTGGACTAGTCGTTGGCGGCGTTGTCGCCTTGGCGCTAATGGGTGTCGCTGGGTGGTTCCTCTTCACGCAAATGGAAGCGGAAAAGCGGGCTCAGGCAAATCTGGAGCAGGGACTAACAAACCTTAAGAGCCTATTGACGAGAGATCCGCATCCAGGGGATCCCAATGCTGGTGTCGACAACATCACGGCAGTCAAGGCTGAGCAGGCAAAAGCTGAAAAGAACTTGCTCGAGCCCCTTCGGGAGCTATTCAAGCCCTTTGAAGCGCCAGAGGATTTAGATACTTTCAAATTTAAGAGTTTGCTTGAAGAGCGGGTGGCGACAATGCAGCGGGCTGCTCGCAAGGCAGGGACGAAACTCCCGAAAGAAGGGGATTCCAAATACAGCTTCTCGTTCAGTGATGTGCGTCCCAAGGTCTCGTTTGCTCCTGAAACCCTTGGGCCGATGGCCTTTCAACTGACACAAATTGAATCGATTTCTCAAATCCTTTTTGATGCGAAGATTCATTCGATTAATGGGATTAAACGTCCGGAAGTATCCGAGGCTGAAGAAGAAGTGGAAGAGGATGAAGACGACTATGATGACGAAGAGTCAGCATTTTCGAGTTTCTCGCTTGGCACTTCCAGTGAGAACTATATTGAAGACGAGGCCATCACCAACAGCATTACTGGGGCGATCATCTATCCCTTCCAGCTAAGTTTCCAATGTTTCGCCAGTGAGCTCTCCGACGTCATGGCTGGCTTCAATGACAGCGACCACTTCTTCCGTGTGAAGTGGATGGTGGTTGAGCAATCAGCGAAGAGCAACGAAGCCGCAGATCCGAATGCGGGACTTTACGCTCCGGAGCCTCGCGGGGCGATGGGTGGAATGGATCCAGGTTTGGCAGCCCGCTACGGAATGGCAGGCGGCGGCGGTGATGCCGGGCGCTATGGCGGGATGGCAGGCGGCGGCGGACGCTATGGAATGGCGGGTGGTGGCGGTCGCTATGGAATGGCTCCTCAAGGCGGGGCAGGGGCGAGTTATGGAATGCCGGAAGAATCATCAATGGACGATTTAGAAGAAAAACCATTGACGGTTAATATGCTTCTCGAGGTAATCT
The DNA here is from genome assembly GCA_913061285.1 of uncultured Verrucomicrobiota bacterium. Taxonomy (GTDB): domain Bacteria; phylum Verrucomicrobiota; class Verrucomicrobiia; order Limisphaerales; family AAA164-E04; genus UBA2970. The sequence goes on from CAJXVR010000273.1 coordinate 11,255, forward strand.
CCATTCCCCCACCGGTGGAAGAGTCTGAAGAGGACATGTCGGGCGGCCGGGCGTATGACGGTCGAGAGTACTAGGGTGACGACAGACTTGAAGTTGTAACGAATGGAATTTCTTAAAAAACACTACGAGAAGGTTATTCTCAGTATCGTGTTGCTATTGCTTGCGGTGGCTGCTGCGTACCTCCCAATTCGGGTTGCCGCTGTTAACAAAGATATTGAGACTGAAGCTGTCTCTTATACACATCTCCGAGCCCACGAGACCTCTCTACATCTCG
>CAJXVR010000274.1 GCA_913061285.1 uncultured Verrucomicrobiota bacterium
TCTACACTAGATCGCTCGTCGGCAGCGTCAGATGTGTATAAGAGACAGCAACTATCCTTGTCTCGGTTGGTGGGGAACTTGATGATCAATGTTTCGCTGGATCGATCAAGCGTGTCGCCCTGAATGGTAAAACGACTAATCCATTCTTCGGAGTGAACGGGATGCGAGTATTTGAGATAAATCCATTGATTCCGCTCGAAGTTCGGATCGAGTGCCAAGCCCAAGAGGCCGCTTTCCTGCTGGTCATAAACCTCCAACGAGGCGGCCTCAGTGATTCGACCATCCCCGGGATGCCAGATTTTCACTTGCCCATGCAGCTGGATAAAAAAGATCCGACCGTCCGGCGCTGGAGCCAGAATAAGCGGCTTCGGCATTCCTTGATCGAGCACCGTAATCTCTAGCCGCCCCGGATCAACAGCTGGGGCGGTGATATCAGCATGGGAAAGACCGGACACGCCGAACAAGCCGGCGACACAAAGAAGATTCAATCGGATGAACATGCGGCCCCGAATTTCCGATTCTGCACCGCTCCTGGCAAGGAGAATCGCAGGACATCAATCCACCCAAAAAGTCCCATTCACATTCAGTCGGACTCCCGCAAGAAAACCTCTTCGACGGTCCGTTCAAAAACGTCGGCAATTCGAAACGCCAACGGCAAGGATGGATCGAACTTTCCATTCTCCACCGCATTGATCGAGTTTCGAGACACGCTCACCTTCTCAGCCAGTTCAGCCTGACTCCAGCCCTTCTCGGCCCGAAGCAATCGGATTCGGTTCTTCATCTTAGCGCTTGCTGATCCACCAAGCGATCCAAGCGAGCATTGAGCTCAAGGCCACCAATCCTACTGTAAAGAGCACCCCCATACCAAATCCGGCCGTGACGGATGCCACCCCGGACATATCGGGAACGAGTCCGCCTACAAAGGCGGAAACTTGAGGCACCAAACGCACAATAAAAATGGAGCTTAGGGCAAGCCCTAACCCGACAGGAGCTCCTATCCCCAAGGCCGCGTCATTGGCCGCGCGAACCACCTCGTCGTGACTTCGACGACATCGAAGGAACATCCAGACAACGACAAGGACGAGCAGAATATTCCCAATCACGATGGGCGTGGCACCGCCGCCTGGCGATCCCCGAAATATTAAAAGGCCAGCACAAAACAAGATAGTGAGCCCCACCCATTTCAGTTCCCTCAAAGCATTCACATCAATCACACTTTTCACTAAGACAAGTAAACTTGTCATAATAACAAAACCAATGTCAAGTGTACTTGTCATTCAAGTCACCAAAGACTTGAGACTCGGTTCACTCGAAAACGAGCAGAAGAATGGAAATCTCTGCTACGGACTCCCTAGCGTGCGACCACCCAGCATCCACACAGCTGATCGTGGACGCCTTGCCGAGGTCGAAAAATAGAAACCATCACTCCAACGAGCCACACGCTCAGAAAAATGACGCTAATCTCGCCGGAGGCAACTCGGTTAGGATTCGCCAGCACAAGGGGTGCCCAAGCGATTACCCAGCGAGACATCAAGTACATCCTTCCTGCTGGCATTCCGTGCCGATCAACCAATGCAAACCCAAAGAGGTACTGCCCAATAGTCCCCCTAAAGAGTATTAAGGTAAACGCTTGAATGCCCGCGATCCAGATGAGACAGGCGCTCGTAAAGGTGAGCCCCTGATAGAGGCTGCGAGATAGGGTAGCCCGTCGTTCGTTCTTTAGAAAACCTGGCATCAATTCCTTCAATCGACGATCTGCCTCAAGCAACTCTTCCGGCGTGAAATCAGGCCCCGGACTCGTGACCTGCTGGAGCACCTTTTTATCATACTCCCCTAGCAACCGATAATGCTCCCAGTCAGAATAATCCTTGAACCGTTCGTGATCGTAATGCCCGGACAAATGCACGTGAATAAATCGCCGTTCGCGGGGCGGCACCGAGTATCTATATCGGATCACATCATTCAGGGCAGGCAGATTGGGGTTCGCTTCTTTAAATGCAAGGGACTTGGCTCGAGTCGATGCTGGCCCGGCCAACAGCATGCCGAAAATTGAAAAGGCCATCAACAGAAGCGGCATTGCGAAAAGCGAAGCAGCCCTGGTAGAAGCGTCGATTTGGGCTCTTTTTTTGAGGCATGACCGGAGATTTCCAGCAAGGAAACTTAGCTTCTCAAAGGAACCATTCTTGAGAGCATCTAACAACGCTCGAGCATGCAATGGAATCGTGGTCGGGTCACAGCATCGCCGCACACAATCGAGAAAGCGAAGTTTCCCTTTTTGGTCATCCGTTTCGAAGGACTCAAGGTCTTGCGACCGAGTTGGCCACGCTTCGTCGAGCAGCACGGCACGGCCACTCTCAGTGATCCAAATATGACGCAAACCCAATCGCTTGGGCAAGGTTCCATCCTGTGCCGCCTGGGCAAGCTCAACCGTGAGATCATAGAGCCAGTGTCTCACGCTTTCCCAGGCAGGGGCCATTCCTCTCGCCAACAAATCAGGTAAGGACACACCTGATTGCGCTTCGAAGACATTCCATTTCGTATCGACTGATTCCACGCATTGTTGCCACCGCGCTCGTCCTGGGCGAGCCAACTCACGACGCCGTAAATCAAGCATTCCAGCCTGACAACGCTGCAACCAAACCCGACGCCTCAACGTGGGATCGATCCCCACAATCCACTCTGAATTGAGCTTCTCAATCACAGTATAGGGTCCAATCCACTCCGCATCCTGGTCCCGATCAAGCTCCTTACCGGCTGCTTCGACAACCACCCGAGGACGCGACACCCCTTTGGGTTTCTCGATCACCCGCGAGTCCGTCCACAGATCCCAAAGAACAGCCCATCGGTTATCCCGTCGCATCGTGACGAAAGGCCCGAGGAGCAGCAAAATCTGACAACTCGCATACAGCGCACCGGCGGCAGCGAATGACCCCGGAGCCTCAATGCCTAGGCCCTGCATAAGTAGGAACACCAGAATAGCCCCCTGCCCTGAGAACCAATTCAGGAATGCTCGCGCAAGGGCTCTGACCATTCCCAACGATTGACCTTCACTGCGAGTGACGCCTAGCCCCAGCAAGCACTTCCCCATGCTCGTTCCAAACACTCCCTCCGGGACACCGGTATACAGAACCTGCCAGACAAGCAACCCGATCAATGGCCAATATTCGCCGCCCCCCACCATTTCTACCGTGTTCATTCTCCCATAGTAAGCCGTGACCAAACCAACAGGGAAAAACCAAGCAAACGAACCATCCACAATCCCCGCGAGAGTGCGGCGAGACAGAGGTGCGGGTTGGGGCATTTCCGAGCTAAACGGCAAGAGCGCATTCCGCAAATCGGAGTAATTGGCATAGCGCTGTTCCGGCCTCTTCGCGAGACACTTCGCGACCACGTAAGACAGTCCTTGCGGGACTTCTGAGCGAAGACTCTTTATCGAATCAGGTTTTTCATCAAGGGCTGCAGCAACGATCTGCACAGGGTTCTTGCCTTCAATGGGCGCCCGGTCGGTCAGCAAGGTAAATAGCGTGGCCCCCACCGAATAGATATCGCCTCGAACATCCACCTCGCCTCCCTTTAGCTGCTCAGGAGCAGCGTAGGCAGGCGTTCCCAAGGCAACACCCGTCGCTGTGGCGAAGGAGTCAATCGAAGCCACCGTCGAAACAGAGAGACCGTAGTCTCCCACTTTGATACTACCGGCTGGACTGACAAAGATATTCGACGGTTTGACATCACGATGAAGCACCCCTGCAGCGTGCGCTGATTCCAATCCTCCAATAATACTCAAAGTCGAGTCGACCGCCTCTCGAATTGGCAACGGTCCCTTTCGTTTCAATTCGTCTGAAAGGGTCCCACTCGCGGCAATCTCCATCGTGATCACCGGCACACCATCAATCTCCTCGGCACCGTACACATAGAGACTGTTGGGGTGACTGACTCCCGCAGCCAGACGACCTTCGCGGAGAAAACGCTGACGCATCTCATCGGACTCAAGCTGTTGTCCCAACATTTTTAAAGCAACACGCCGTCCCGTCGTTAGGTGCTCCGCCTCATAAACCGTGCCCATCCCTCCACGGCCAAGAAAACGGGTCAAACGGTAGCCTCCAAAATCACAGGGAAACTCGCTGGGTCCATTGAGCGCCAAGGACTGCCCCTGCCCCATCATTAGAGTCTCGGCATCGCCCCCTCCCTCACCATCCATTGCCTGAAGCATGAGGCAGGCAGCACAAAGGGACCGGGAATCCGTACTAGGAAGCAAGGCACCACAGCGGGGGCATAAATCTGGCGATGAATCAGTCATAATGAGTCCTTCTCGGTGAGGGCTATTCCTCATCCGTCATCATGTTCCTGACGGAAAATCCCCGCAGGATTACAACGAATCTTACTGAGCAAGCAAAGCAGCGACCAAACATCGCAATTCATCATCAACATCACGAGGATCAAGAACCGTCTCAGCAAGCTCGGCTCGGAGCCGTTCACGATACCGCTTTCGGAACCGATGGACAGCAACCTTAAGCGCCCCATCGCCAATCCCGAGACGCTGGGCCATGCCCCCCCAATCAGGTTCAACTCCCGTCAGGCTCTCCTTCATGGCATCAAACTGCGCGCCTTTACCTCGGCGCTCAAAGTCCTGCTTTAAGGACTTCAAGGCACGATGATTGACGGCCTGCGCCCACTCTCGATTGAAGCGTTCGTCAGGATCACAGGAATGGAACGGCTCGAGAACAAAGCGTCGTTCAAGATCCTTTGCATCATACTCAAGCAATGGGACTCCTCCCCCTCGTTTTTTCGCTGCGCGTCGTTCACGCTCATGACTAAGAAAATGTTTAAGCGATCCCAAGAGGTAGGATCGGAAGCGTCCTCGTTTAGGATCCGCTCCAGCAAAGCCTTCTTTCTCGATAAAGGTAGCGAAAAAGGACTGAGTCAGGTCCTGTGCATCATGGGAAGAATTGCCGCGCTGTCGAACGAAGGCGTACAATGGAAACCAATAGGCTTTGCAGAGTGACTCAAGAGCTTTGCGAGCACTTCGCTTACTTGCTTGGTCCTTGGGATTCGTCTGCGCGGCAAGCACCAAGCTCCAATGGGTAGTGTTGAATTCCCGAGGAGCCGCCGCATCTTGCATAGACGAGAGTATAGCTCTTCAACCAGAGGCAGCAATGCTTGAAACGGTGCTCCCAGTTTCAAAACCGGAAGTCTCTTGGAAAAACAAAACACCGTGCCGAAGACCATCGTCCTCGACACGGTATGATTCAGGTATGATGAAACTAGTTCCGACGGACAGTATAGAAGAGCGCCCCTGTCGAGGCTCGACTATCTTGCCAGGTCGAGGTGGCTCCAGTGGCCACGATACCGCTGGCTTTCTCCGTCCAGGTCGAAGGATCCGAAGTCACATCGCTCGTTGTGAAAACGGAATAGTTGCCGCCATTTTGACTCGAGAAGGTCAAGACTACGGTATCTGCTGTCACCTCAATATCCATGATCTGGGGTGGCTCAACGGGACCTCCAGGAACGGGGGGTAAGACAACGGGGGGAAGAACAACAGGGGGCTCGGTCGGTTCAGGCGTACTAGCAATGGCACCTTGGGTATTGATGAGACGAATGTTGTCAAGATACACATCCACAAAGCCATCAAACCCGCCCTGGGTAATGAAATTGATTACCGGAACAGGATCTTCCCAAGGCACTGTGCCAAGGTTGATGGAAAAGGTTCGATTCGCCCCCCCACCCCAGGTTGGCGTCAAGCGAAGCCCATCGGCTTGAGGAAGGAATTGAAACCACCCGATCGTGACGTCAGGGTCAGGCGCCACTTTGTAGTCAAAACTCAGGATGTAGTTCAGACGCTCGGCTTGAGGCAGTTCGAAGAGCACATCGTTTAAAGCGTCACTAAGTGTAAGATCCAAGGTAGAGGTCGTGGTCCAGCCACCTTCAGCGACTTCAATCCGAGCGCTTCCAACGCCCTCAGTCACATTCGTATCCGCGTCATCGGAACGGCTATATGGAAACACCTCAAACCCAGATGGAACCAGGCTATCAAAATTCTCATCCTCAAACCCTTCGAGAAGCACTTCGGTGGGGCCCCGCCCGGGCGCATAGGTATCAAGCAATCGGATGTTATCGACATACACACTGCTCGCATCAACCAGATTTCCGTTGAAGCCGAAGCCTAAGGCAACTCTGCCGTCCTCCGTCAGAACCAAGTCATTGCCGTTCCGAGCGGCATCCAGTTCAATATATCCCGAGACAGGCTCATCCCAGGTTCCGTTCACCTCCACTTGATCTCCAAAGGTGCCGTCATTGCCGATCCAAAACGGATTGTTCGCCCACTCACCACCGCCACTCTGAAAGGTGATATCGTAGAAAAGCCAGTATCGATGAGGGTCCTCAGAATCCCACGCATCCACAAGTGTCTGGGAAGCCTCGTCACTCAGAATCACTTGAAAATCCTGCGCCCAACCGTTGAGTGCGCCATCAAAGTAAGCTTCCAAAGCCCGATTCCCATCCGTAACTCGAAGGTCATCGGCACCGCTAGATTCGTGAACAAAAAACTGCGCTCGATCCGAATTCCAAGCGACGGCGGAATCCACCACTGAATTGGAATCAACGCCTTCGAACGATTCCAAGACCGTAAAGGTCTGCCCGTACGAAAGGACCGGAATCGCCGATACAAGAATCGGGAGAATACTCTTAGCTAACTTCATTCCCCAAAACCCTATAATCTACCCCAGCTTTGTCAATTTCTCGCATCCAATCAAATGAGCTCTAGCCTTCGCCCACCCGGTCTTTGCCCGCCTCTACGCACTCAGAATCTCTCTGGCAATCGCTGGCCAAAGTTTCACTCGTCTTGTAAACTTCCTCCCACATTAATTGACTATGAATCCCACTGAACTCAAATCCACCATTTCCTCTGGGCTTTTATCCTTTCCCGTAACGGACTTCGACGCGGCGGGAGACTTCGATCCGGCAGGCTACGCCGGACGACTGGAGTGGCTCACCCCCTATGGCGCGACGGCCCTCTTTGCAGCCGGTGGAACGGGCGAGTTTTTCTCGCTCACCCGAAGTGAATATTCGAGTATCATCAAGACAGCGGCGGATACGTGCCGAGGGAAAGTGCCGATCATAGCTGGAGCAGGAGGGCCAACCCGCGCCGCCATTGAATTCGCCCAAGAAGCCGAGCGCCAGGGAGCCGACGGCATTCTCCTCCTTCCCCACTATCTCACTCAAGCACCACAATCAGGTCTGGCCGCTCATATTTCAGCCGTTTGCGCTGCAACCAAACTTGGGGTCATCGTCTACAATCGAGGGGTGTGCCGACTCAATGCGACCACCCTCGCCGAACTCACCGATCGCTGTCCCAATCTCATCGGATTCAAGGATGGGATCGGAGAGATTGAGCTCATGGTTTCGATCCGCCAGAAACTCGGTGATCGAGTCTCCTATCTCGGAGGACTCCCCACAGCGGAAATCTATGCGGCGCCTTACAAAGCACTCGGCGTCCCGGTCTACTCTTCCGCCGTCTTTAATTTCATCCCCAAGACCGCGATGGAATTTTATCACGCGGTAGCCGCTGACGATACAGCGACACAACGCCAGCTCTTTGACCAATTCTTCCTCCCCCTGGTCGCCCTACGCAATCGCTGCGCAGGATACGCCGTCAGCATGGTCAAAGCCGGCGCCAAACTCGTGGGCAAGGGTGCGGGGCCCGTTCGCCCCCCACTCGTGGATTTAAATTCAGACGAGGAAAAAACTCTGGAAGGACTAATCAACGCCCTCGGACCGCAATAATTTCCATGCCTACCCTCTCCCCTGACGCCCCGAAAGTCACCGCGCTTCGAACCGTTCCGGTCGCCGGACATGACAGCATGTTGCTGAACCTAAGCGGCGCGCATAGTCCCTGGTTTACCCGAAATGTGGTCCTACTCACTGACAGTGCCAATCGAGTGGGCGTCGGAGAAGTGCCTGGAGGCAAGAGAATCCAACAGACGATCGAGGATGCCAAGGCGTTGGTGATCGACCAGCCAGTCACTGCGTGTACCGATATCTTGAAGCAAATCCAATCGGAATTTGGAGATCGAGATGCGGGTGGCCGAGGACAGCAAACCTTCGATCAGCGGACCACGATCCATGCCATGACGGCGATCGAATCCGCCCTACTCGATTTACAAGGTCAATATCAAAACGTACCCGTCGCAGATCTCCTGGGAAACGGGCGGCAGCGCGACGCCGCCGAAGTGCTCGGCTATCTCTTCTATGTCGGTGATCGCAATCGAACCAATCTTCCCTACCGCGCGGGCACGGAGGAAAAAGATGATTGGCTCCGTCTTCGAGACGAAGAAGCCATGACCCCCGAAGCCATCGTGCGTTTGGCCGAAGCCACGCAAATTCGGTACGGATTCAACGATTTCAAACTCAAAGGCGGAGTTTGTCGAGGCGAGGAAGAAATGGAGGCCATCGCCGCACTCAAAGCACGCTTTCCAGAAGCAAGAATCACCCTCGATCCCAATGGAGCATGGTCGCTTGATGAGGCCATTGCACTATGCCAAGGCAAGGGTTCCCTCCTCGCCTATGCTGAAGACCCCTGTGGGGCGGAGAACGGACGAAACGGGCGAGAAATCATGGCTAATTTCCGCAAAGCCACGGGCCTTCCCACCGCAACGAACATGGTGGCGACGGATTGGCCCCAACTGGAAGAAGCCCTTAAACTTGAAGCCGTCGATATTCCGCTCGCCGACCCCCATTTCTGGACCATGCAAGGCTCCGTTCGCGTCGCGGAAGTCTGTCGAGATCACGGACTGATGTGGGGATCTCACTCAAACAATCATTTCGATATTTCCCTCGCTATGTTCACCCACGTCGCGGCCGCAGCTCCCGGACGAACTACTGCGATTGACACCCATTGGATCTGGCAAGACGGTCAGCGACTCACGAAAGACCCTTATCAGATCAGGGACGGGCTCCTAAGGATCCCTGATCGCCCTGGACTCGGCGTTGACATCGACCTCGAACAATTGGAAAGCGCCCATGCGCTCTACAAGAAGATGAATCTAGGCGGTCGAGACGACGCTGCCGCAATGCAATTCCTGATCCCGGAATGGACCTTCGACGCTAAGCGTCCGTGCCTGGTCCGATAGCGAAAGGGTAAAAATACGAGGGAAGTGGCCCCCCCAACGAGACTCTAGGACTGTCCCTCGGCCAAGACAACTTCCTCGTACGGTTGAATCACGACAAATCCGTCCCCATCAAACTCCATCTGGATGCTCTCACCGCTTCCGCGCCCAAGGAAGGTCTTGAACGACATATCTTTCTTAAATTTCGGCTGAAGGTTCCCTGACCACGCCACCGTTGCGTTGGGATCCGTGGTCACTGGATTCCCCGAGGTCACTTGCAGCGTGACGGGATCGTAATGCGTTGTCATGGCGATCAACCCCGTTCCTTCGAGGCGAACATTGAAAAGCCCTCCGGATAACATCGCACCGAATTTCTTCATCATCTCGATGGTGTTCGTGATCCGATCTTCGAAGGCCAAGATATCGTTGCCATTGATATAGATGGCCTCGTTATTCAGATCCAGCAAGGTCACTTTCTTTCCTTTGTCAGCCAGAAAAACGCTCCCCTGACCTTCGGCCCGAGTCAGTTTCGCTCCCTCGCCACTCATCGCTTTTTTCAGTAAATTCCCCACTCCTTGGCTCAGAACCCCTTCTCGAGTGAACTTCACATTGCCCCGATAGCCCACCATCGATCCCATCTTCGTCCAAATGGCTCCATTGAGATTGACCTCGAGCATTCGATCCGTTTCCAGTTCAAAGACGCCCTGGCCTCGATCGCGATTCTTGGTGCGATCCACAAAACTTGAAAGGGAGTAATCGGACATTTGGGTGTTCTCTGTCATAAGTTCCTTGCAGACTAGCGGGGCGCCCCCAAATAAACCACTACAAGCAAGGAGACGCTTTGGAATCCGTGAATCCGCCTCTCAAGTCGCGATGAATACCCCAGACTAAACGCTAGAAAAAATCGAGTTATTAAGCACGCCCGTGCTATCCGCAAACGACGCTTCCTCAATCCCCATCGAATGCAAAATACTCAGGTAAAGGTTCGACATCCGCGCCTCATCCTTCCGCCAATACTGGCCATGTCGCAACCCCATATTCGCCCCGCCGGCAATCATCGTCGGGAGGTTCTTGGAATGATGGGTCGTGCTCGCGCCGCTCCCATAGAGCACAATGCTGTTGTCGAGTACAGAGCCACTCTGATCTTGAAATTCTTCCAATCGCCCCAAGAAATAGCCAAGCTGTTCGCTCAGGAAGCGATCATATTTTGCAAACTCGCGCTGCCCAACCACGTCTCCGGCATGTGATAAATTATGGTGGGTCCGCTTGAGCCCCAGCTTAAGCGGAAAGGTATCACTAATCCCCATCCCATCTTCTCGGTTCAGCATGAAGGCAACACTCCGAGTGATATCGGCGTCAAAGGCCAGTGCGATAAGATCGAACATGTTGCGATAATAATCCGCAGGCTCTCCCTCAGGAGTCGCATCCAAATTCAACTGCGAGTAATCCTGTTGCTTGACCGGAATATCAATCCATTTTTCAGACGCTACCAGACGCGATTCCACTTCATCCAGGGAGGTGAGATAATGATCGAGTTTATCCTGATCCGATCGCCCTAAACGACGATTCAATTGGCGAGCACTTTCCAGAACAGCATCCACTAAACGAATGCGGTGCTTCAAGGCATCTCGTTGGCTCTCCAAAGAGTGACGATCTCCACGGAATAGACGATCAAAGACCCGTCGCGGATTATTTTCAGCGGGAATCGGCCTTCCTTCATAGCTGTAAGAAATCGTTCCTGTGCGAGAGGAAAAACCCGTTCCCGCATCGACAGACAGCACCAGTGAAGGCTGGCGACAATGTTGCTTGGTATGCCGAGCAATCACTTGGTCTAAGCCGACCGAGTTATAAGAACCAGGTTTCGGATTGTGCAAGGGTGCTCCGGTAAGCCACATGTCCGAACAGGTGTGTGGATCCGCCTTCGGACCACTAGGATGGTGCAAGCCTCCCAAGAAACTCAGCTGCTGCCGAAAGGGGGCAAGCGGTTCAGTAGATCGCCCAAAGACAAAGCGCCCTGCCTGGTCTTTACGACGCGGAAACCAACTCCACTCATCGATCCCGTTCTCCGCCTTCGGCAAAGACATTCCATTGGCAGTATAGAGGGCACAAAACCGTTTCGGCTCCGATGCGGTGACTTCCTTACCCATGGCTTCAAGCAAGGGCAGTGACAGGGTTACACCGGCAAGGCCCTTGAGCACCTCACGTCGACTAAGTCTCAATGGTTTCGTCATCGCGGTCTCACTTATTTCTTTTGAAAAATATCGCTACGAATCACAAAGCGGAGCAGATCCCTTAAACGATACTTGGTATCCGGCCAACCTAACACCTCAGCCCGCAAAAACTCAACCTCATTGCTGTCTCTTATACACATCTGACGCTGCCGACGAGCGATCTAGTGTAGA
>CAJXVR010000275.1 GCA_913061285.1 uncultured Verrucomicrobiota bacterium
CGTCGGCAGCGTCAGATGTGTATAAGAGACAGCGCACCACTTGCGGCAATAAGTCTGACTCTCGGTTCTGAAGCAAGGACACCAGCACCGTGCCCCAGGATTTAAGAGCGAGCGAAGCATCACTTCGCCTAATCGTCTCAAGTAAGATGAAACGAGTCTGAAGAGGACTCTTCGTATCAATCAACCCAGCACCAATCAGCGTGGCGATGGATTCTTGACCGCCCAGCCCGATCAACAGCTCAACCAGCTCACTCTCTGGAACCCCACTCGCCGGAATGTCTCGGAGCCAGTCTTTCAGTTGCGGAACGAAGGCACTTCCTAAACTTGTTCGCCTGCCAGCGATCTCGCGCGCCGTTCGACGCGTCTCCTCATGATCCCCTCCCAACGCGGAGAGCAGATCGGTAGCACTCACATTCGATGCCCCAAGCTGATCAAGAGCAATTAAGGTTCCGCGGCGAATCCATTCGTTTTCTGAGTTGAGTCCGTTGGCGATTGATTTGACATCACCGATCTCGATCAAGGCAAAGATCAGCGAGTGCTCAAGAACCCGCCCGTGGCCAACTCCAATCTGTTTCAAGAGCACCGGAATCGCCTCGACTCTCCCTAACCTCCCCAGGGCTTCAGCAGCAACACGACGGTTCGAAATGACGTCAGTCTCCAGGATTCTTAACAAATCCGACAACGCCGACTTATCTCGATGGAGACTGACAGAGTGGAGCGCGGCAGAGCGGACGAGCGCATCCCGATGGTTCAGAAATGGAAGAACGAGCTCTCGAGCAGCGGAACCATCAATGCGCGTCAGCATCCAGACCAGGCGCTGCGCTCCAAGCCCACTTAGGTGAGCGTGGTCGATCGAGGCGACAGCGTTCAGGCTAGCCGCTCCTTCCTTGTACAATCGATGCACAATCTGGTCCCCAACAGCCGGTCGAGGATCATCGAGACGACGCAGTAATTCATACGCGTCCATCGCAGCTATCTTAAGTTCTTTCCCTCGAGGAGATTCAATCTCGGCCGCACTGCTTCGCCGAATGCGGTAAATCCCCCCCAACACCTCCGGCTTTGGGAGTTGGGAAGTAGGACAACAGAGTTTATACCAGCCACCAGTATCGACGACGAGCAGGGAACCATCCGCATCCTCTTCCACATCCGTTGGGTGAAAATCTCGATTATCCGATTGCAAGAACACTTCATCATCGGATTCAAACGATGCCCCCTTCGGCTTTAGTTGATGGCGAACAATCCGCTGCATATTGAATAAGGCAGAAAAGAGATTGTCCTGATAGTCAGGGCCAAAGGCCCCTGAGCGATAGCGAGTCAAACCGGCGGGAGCCGCTGCTCCCAAATGAGTCAATACCGGCATTAGATCCCCCGTTCGGATGTGTCCCTCGATGACTCCGTGCTCCTTCCCATAGACGCCACCGTAGATGGCGTGAACCAGACCATCGCGGTTTCCCCCGCCTGGGTGTTGAAAAAAAGTCGTCGTAAAAACTCGCTCTCCCCCAGAAGTGAAGGTGACTCCGACAGGATTGTCCATCCCTCCAGTCATGACTGCTTCGATCGAACCACCGTCGGGGCGCGCTCGAAAAACATGCGCCGCCCGAGTCACCCACTGAGAACCATCGGGCCTCAGATAGTCTTGCTCAGCAAAGGCTCCCTTGGTCCAATAGATTCGTCCATCGAGACCGAGATACGGACCGTGAAGATCGTTGGCGCACCCGGTCAAGGTCTTCCCTTGAAACCACTCCTCACGTTGATCAGCGACACCATCGTCATTGGTATCCGTCAGCTTCCAAATACTCGGAGGCGCCGCCACGTAGAGCGAGCCATCATACCAGAGACATCCTTCCGGAAACATCATCTGATCCGCAAACACCGTCCGCTGGTCAAAGACGCCATCCCCATCGGTATCTTCTAGCCTAAGGATTTGATGAGGTTTTTCATGGAGCTGCTGCTCAACCCCATCATTCACCCCTGCCGAATCAGTGCAATAGAGGCGCCCTTGAAAATCAAAAGCCATCTCTATCGGGCGATCAATGAGAGGAGGGCCCGCGACCAATTGCAGTTCGAATCCCTCGGGATGGGTAAAAAGATGATGACCGATCCGCGTTTCCGCGGCGGACAACTCTGAGGTCACGTTCGTGAGACAAAGGCAGGCTACGGCCCAAGCAAGATCTCTAGCATTCATTCCTCGGCACTTATTCATTTCGTCAATTTTCAGCCTTCACCACTTTTGAGCAGCAGCACCTCAGTCCCATCTCAATAAATGATCGCCAAAACTGCGACCCATGCCTAGGCTTGTCCTTTATAGTTCACGAATCATCCCGCACGATCAATGAGGAAAACAATCAGTCTTTTTGCTAGCCTCCCGCTCCTGCTTGCTGCCATCAGCATCATTCAGATTTCGGCTGAGCCAGTCACGCTCTATGACGGCAACCGACGAACTCTCCCTGACAAACAGGGATGGATTTATCTCCTGGACCCTCTTTTTCGAAACGACTCTCGACAAGTTATCGTCGATCGAGCCGTGAATTTGAACACACTTCGAAAATCCGCCGATCATGCAGGCTACTTTGCCCGGGTTCCGCTCATGACCCCGCATCCAGATCTCCCCGAAGAGTTTAATCGAGAGAATGGCTATCAGGTTGGATTCACGATTCAACTTCCCAGCGAACGCCACGTTCGCCCGGATCGTGCTGGATTTAGCGTGATCGTCACATCCAGAGACCTCATGGGAATCGAGCTTGGATTCTGGACTGATGAGATTTTCGCCCAGTCGGTTGATTTCATTCACACCGAAGGAAACAATCAGCTTCCGTTCCGCCTAGCGAATCAGTACGTCGATTTTGTCCTCGAGATTAAGGGTGAAAACTACTCCTTAAGCAGTGCTGACACCGAGATTTTAACGGGACCACTCCGAGACTATTCCGGCTTTGGAACACCCTATGATATTTCTGATTTCCTTTTCTTCGGAGACGATACCACATCTGCTTCTGCCTCGGTTAATATACGCTCGATCTGGATTGACACGGTTCTCCCCGGGACCGAACCTCCCGTGGTAGAGCCCGAGCCAGAACCTGAACCTACCCCCCCGGTGGTTGGTACAGATGCGGTCTTCACGGTCGATCAAGAAGCCAGCACGATTTCCATCACCGGGAATGTTCTCGGGAATCCGCTTAACAGCCAAGGCGACGGAAGCCTAAGCACCAGTTTTGCCGGAGACCTTCATACGGTGATTTCAGACACAGCGATCGCATTCGGACCCGACTCAATCATTGACGCCAACCCTAATGGAGACTGGGCCCCGCTACCGGGTGGAAAAAACGGCTCAGCACCGGCTGATTTCGGGGCCAAAGCCTCGGTCATTATCGCCACGGCAGACGCCGCAGCAAGAAACATCGAATTCGCTCTGACCAGTGAGGGAATCGACCTCAACACGGATGGAACGGGATTCTCTCCGAGCGGCATCACAATCGGAATACCCGAAGAATCTGCCGCTGCAGTTGACATTGCCGTTGGCGGATTCCTCCCCGTCAACACCTCACAATCACTCGCGGGCCTTTCAGGTGAAAACGCCAGTTCGGAAATGGCGACGCTCACGATCGTCGACAATATTCAAACGCTGACCCTTCCCATTCAGACCGACGTCTCATTCCGAGTCGCCACTCCGGACGACGCCACGCTCACGTTCACCGGGACCATTATTGCCAGCAGAGAAATCCCAGCAACCATCGAACCACCCGTGGTGGAGCCCGAACCAGAACCGGAGCCAGGCATTCCAACACCTCCGCTTCCTCCAGTCGTTGTCGAGCCAGATACGGCACCAAGCCTCTCGATTGAGTTGCTTGCGAGTGGTGAGATTCAATTGAATTGGGACGCCGTTGAAGGAAGAAGTTATGCGATTGAAACCTCAGGAACTCTGAATGAGTGGACTGCTTCAGGCGATCCCATCATCGTCGACTCGTCGACTGGTAGGTGGACAGGGCCACTCGAAACTGGAGCGACCTTCTATCGAATCATTCTAATACCAGCGAACTAGCAATCTCACGCTTGGCTCGAAGCTCTCTAATGGGCTTCGAGCCAGTTTTCTCCAGTACCAATCTCCACCTCGATCGGTACATCTAAAGGCAAGGCCGACCGCATCAAGTCGCCGACGAGGCTCGTCACTTCTTTCTCTTCATTCTCACAGAGATCAAACACCAGTTCATCGTGAACTTGGAGCAGCAAGCGAGTTTTTAGCCCACGCTCTCGAATTGCGGATCCAATTTGAGTCATGGCGATTTTGATCATGTCAGCAGCAGTCCCTTGAATCGGAGAATTAATGGCATTTCGCTCCGCACCGGATCTCACGGTTCCATTGGCCGAGTTGATATCACGAAGGTAACGCCGCCGGCCACTAACCGTTTTGACGTAGCCATGTTCCCGCGCGAACTCGATGGTTTGATCGATGTATCCCTTAATTCCGGGAAAATTGGCAAAGAATTGCTCAATGATTTCTGCCGCCTCTTTGCGCGCTATCCCCAAACGTTGAGACAATCCGAACGCGGAAATGCCATAAGCGACTCCAAAATTGACCATCTTTGCCTTTCGTCGCATGTCAGGGGTAACCATTTCAGGAAAAACCCCGAAGACCTTGGCGGCCGTCGCGGTATGGATGTCTTCACCGCTTTCAAACGCGGCCTTCATACCTTCGTCCTTACTCAAGGCCGCGATGATCCGTAGTTCAATCTGCGAATAATCAGCCGACAAGAGACAAAACCCTTTCTCGCGGGCCACAAAAGCACGTCGAATCTCCTGCCCCAAGTCGGTTCGAATCGGAATGTTTTGCAAATTCGGAGATTGCGAGTTCAATCGCCCAGTAGCAGTAGCTGCTTGATGATAAGTCGTATGAACCCGACCGGTGCGATCAAAGATCGTTTCAGGAAGGGTATCCGCGTAGGTCGATTTAAGCTTCGTCGCCGTTCGATAATCCAAGATCTTTCGAACCACCTCATGCTCAGCAGCCAAGGTCATCAGAACCTGTTCATTGGTCGCATACTGCCCGGTCTTTGTCTTCTTCGGTTTTTCGACCAATTTCATTTCACCAAACAACACCTCACCCAGCTGCTTCGGAGAGTTTAGATTGAATTCCGAGCCAGCCAGCTCGTAAATGTCCTTCTCAAGCTGCTCGATTTGTTCGGCGAGTTGAATCGAGAATTGATGAAGGGCTTCCGAATCAAGCCGGACGCCCTCATACTCCATATCAACCAGAATCCGTATTAACGGCGCCTCAATCTTGGAGTATACCGATTCTTGCTCCGCAGCAACGAGTTTAGGCTGAAGGAGACCGTAGAGGCGCCAGGTGATATCCGCGTCCTCAGCGGCATAGTCCGCGAGTTTTTCAAGAGGCACACTCATCATGTCTTTCTGATCTTTCCCCTTCTCGCCAATCAAGGTCGTAATCGAGACAGGAGAGTAGCCCAAATACATTTCAGCCAAATAGTCCATTCCATGCCGTAGCTCGGGCTCGATGAGGCAATGCATCAACATCGTGTCATGAATCGCTCCTCCAACGTTGATGCCATACCAACGGAGCACGCTCAGATCGTATTTCAGATTATGTCCCACCTTGGCAATCGAAGCATCTTCAAGAAATTCCCGAAAGTATTCGAGGAGGGGTTGCCCATCGTCCGACAATGACTTGGGCAGGCCTGAATCATCGTAAGGGATGACGGGAACATAGTAGGCCTGATGATCTTTGAAGGAGAAGGCGATCCCAATGATCGTTGCCGTTTTGGGATCGAGTCCCGTTGTTTCAGTGTCAAAACAAACGATCGACTGCGCCCGAAGTTCTTGTAGAAGTGTTTCACGATCTGCCTCCGTATCCACACACCGATAGACATGGTCAACGGTCGAAAGATCACTCAGGTGGGTCTTGGCCTCCGGGGTTTCCGAGGGATCGGGTGAGGCATCATCGGAGACAAGTTTGAATTCAGCCGGCTCGTCCTTGGCACTTCCCCGCCCCGCTTTGAAATCGGCACCAAAAAGACGACGCCCAATCGAATTGAATTCAAACTCAACACAGAGAGACCGCAGCAACTCGTCGTCAGGCGATTGCCGTGCAAGGTCCTTGAGAGCGATCTCTAGGGGAACATCACGATCAATCGTCGCCAATCGCTTCGACAAGAGAGCATCATCGCGATGACTCGTTAGATTCTCCTTCTGTTTGCCCTTCAAATCCTCCAAGTGCTCAAGTAGCCCTTCAATACTCCCATACTTGAGAATCAGCTTACTGGCGGTTTTCTGGCCAATCCCAGGCACGCCGGGAATATTATCAGAGGCATCTCCCCAGAGTCCCAGAATATCAATGACTTGCTCGGGACGCTCGATCCCCCATTTTTCAAGAATCTCGGGAACTTTGAGAATCTCGATGTCATCTCCCTTCCGTCCGGGCTTCAACATGAAGGTCAACGGCGAAACAAGTTGGGCAAAATCTTTATCAGGTGTCACCATGTACGTTTCATAGCCATCCCCTTCTGCCGCACGCGACAAGGTTCCGACAATGTCGTCTGCCTCGAAGCCAGGCGCTTTGATCAGAGGAATCCTAAAGGCCTCGCAAAGCCGATCCAGGTGTGGCAAAGCTGCGCTCAGGTCTTCGGGCATGGCTTCTCGTTGCGCCTTGTAAGCAGGGTACTCACGGTGCCGAGCCGTTGGTTCGGGGGTATCGAGGGCAACCGCGAGGTGAGTTGGCTCGTGTTTGTTAATCAGATCCAAGAGCGTGTTGGTGAAACCAAAGAGCGCTGAAGTGTTAAATCCAGCGCTCGTCAAAATCGGCCGAGTCGCAAACGCAAAATGGGCTCGATAGACCAAGGCCATCCCATCCAATAAAAAAAGCCGTTTTGACATGCACGAACCCTAGCCAAACAGAATCGATTGACGAGCAGGAAAACGAATTCGACGAGAATCCAGAAGGTGAAACCTCTTTGCGATTACTACCGAACCACGCCCCCCTCTCTTCAAACAGCCCATAGGAGTTCAAACCGTGCCTTCTTCAAGAGACAAGACTCCTGGATTCCCTCAAGGCCGAGACCTCAGTAAGCACTCGGCCCCGCACTACGCCTGCCACCAATGGCCAGAGAATCTCTTTCCGCTCATTCCGAGGATAGCTCAAGAATGCGTTGAATGGCCGGGGCAATCCCCTCTGCCATTCTCATAAAACCCAGGTCCGTGGGATGCACGCCGTCCACCGTGCACTCGTCTGCCGACTCTCCGAGCAGCCCAGCACCATCAAGGAAGTGAATATAACGATCTCCCTGTGTTCTCAGCCGTTCCACCAAGGCTTTCTGGAAGGCGGCCAGTGAAACAGCCGCCTTCATCCGTGCTTCATCCGCAATCTCGGCAGCATAACGAATCTTAGAGATCACGAGCAGGGGGATTTGAGGCCGCGTGCGCCGCAACTCCTCAATAAATGGCTCAAGCGTATCTCGAATCGTTTCACCGGCATTGGCTTGGTAGTCCAAGATCACCAGCGACTGATTGTCGATTTGAGAAATGAGTTTGGCCAAGGCAAGTTCACCCCGCCCATTACCCGAGAACCCCAGATTGACAAATTCCAAGTTGAGCCAACGACTCAAGATATTAGAATACGCCATCCCTGGCCTGGCGGCACAACCCCCTTGGGTGATCGACGTCCCATAGACAATGATTTTCCCAGGAGCACTAAAGGGCATCGGAGACGAGACGCTCGCCCCCGCAACCACACCAATCTCAACCGCCTCAACACCATTGTAGAGCGGGAAATTCAAGGTAAAGTGACGGAGCGCCTCATTCCCTTCGAAGAGCGTCACTTCATAGTCGCCAGCGTTCGCGTCAAACCGGGAGGTCGAAAAGTACCGTTGTTTTCCAGGTTCCCCGAGATAGAGATCAAATCCGCTCTGCCCCGTGGCAGGCATATGGTACATTCCAGAGGACTGTCTCAACCTCACTCGCAAGAGGATTCGTTGGCTGTTCGATCGAAAATGAATCTGCCCTCCGGCCGTGCAATTCGCCAGACTATCCACTGGGCCTCGAATTTCCCAATCTGGCTCGACTGGAAGACGCCGATAAACATGATCTTCCCCAATCCAAGGAAATCCGACCAATCGAAACGGTGCCGAGCGAGGATCCAACCAAGCGATTCCATCGCTATCCGCCTTGGTTAAGGTCATGTTCGGATCAAGACGTTCTATATCAACGGTTTCCTGCGCGTGGCAAAAAAGCACGGAAACCAAAAATCCGCATATCACTAAAAATCGACGAGCTTGGAACATCATGGATCTGTGTTACCGATCACAAGCACCCTATGGCAATGAAGAAATCAAGTTGACAATTGCAAGCACCCAGCCCAGAACCGAGACACTCAGAGGCTAAGACAGAAAGAACCCAATTCAATTCTCGCCACGCGCCAAAATTCCTTTCATGAGAAAAAGCAAGACTCTCGCTAGAATCCGCCAGGGAGAAGCCATTCGCACCTGTGTACTCGGGCATTACATCCCCGGCTATCTTGCCCACGCGGCCCGGGCAGGCTACGACTGCGTCTGGCTGGATATGGAGCACCGCGCTCTCAGCATTCGTGAGCTCCAATCGATCCTCGCCCATGCTCACCTGCACGACATCGATGTCATGGTTCGCCCACCGACCCTGGAGAAAACCGGACTCTATCGCTATCTGGAAGACGGCGTGGCAGGCCTGCTCATTCCCCACGTCTCAACCGTGGAAAAAGCGCGAATGTTGGTTCAGGCCACCAAGTTTCCTCCGCTCGGGGATCGAGGCATCGACAACGCCGGGCTCGACTCTGATTTCAATCTGCACGATCCTGACGACTACACGGCATGGGCCAACCAGGAGACTTTTCTCACCGTCATCATCGAAACCCCAGAAGCGGTTCACAATGTCGATGCCATCGCTGCCGTCGAAGGGGTTGACATGATCTTCATCGGACCAGGGGATCTAGGCCTGCGCCTCCGTCAGACCAAGGAAATGAGTATTGACGATGCTTGGGAGATCGTCGCCAAGGCCTGCCAGAAACACGGAAAGGCATTTGGTGGCCCGGCTTTCTCGCTGGACGAAATGAAGAAGCGACGAAACCAGGGAGCTCAACTACTGGTCAATAATAGCGAGTTCGTCAACTTTGCGGACGGACTTCAACGCAATGGCGCGCTTTTTAACGAACTCAGCTAACCACCCAGGCCAATGAAATCGATCTTCCTATCAATCCTGACACTCACAGGAGCTGTCCTATCCCTGACACTGCACGCTGCAGAAGTCTTTCATCTTCCGGTCTGGGATCAAGCGCCTCCGGAAGAAAATGGACTTAGCGGACCGGAAAAGCAAGGGGGCTGCATAGGTAACATCTCGCAAGCTAGCCTCTCCATCCACCTTCCCCAGCCAAACCGAGCCACAGGAATTGCCGTGGTCATCACACCTGGAGGAGGTTACGGCGTTGTCTGTGCAGACTCTGAGGGCGAACAAATCGCGGCTATGCTAGCCCGCCGAGGCATCGCCGGAATCGTCGTTAAGTATCGCCTCCCCAACCAACACCACAAGATTCCAGCGGAAGACGCTCGGAGAGCCATTCAGATCGTCAGAGCCAAAGCAAGAGAATGGCGAATCCATCCCGGGCAAGTGGGGATATGGGGATTCTCGGCTGGCGGCCATCTCGCGAGTACCGTTTCGAACACCTTCGTGCCACCAAATCCCAAGGCTGAAGACCCGATTCAACAACACGGCAGCCGCCCTGACTTCTCCATTCTATTCTATCCTGTGATTTCGATGAAAACGGGAATCACCCATCGGGGATCACGCAATAATCTGCTGGGGCCAGATGCATCCGAAGATCTCGTTCAGCAGTATTCCAACGAGTTACAAGTTTCGGGAAAGACTCCTCCCACCTTCCTCTTGCATGCTGCCGATGACAAGGTGGTATCCATCGAGAATACCCTCAGTTACTACCAAGCTCTTCTCGCGCATTCCATTCCCGCTCGGCTAGTTGCTTTTGAAACTGGGGGCCACGGTCCCAACGCATTTCACAACAACCCGAGTTGGGCACCGATCTTCGATGACTGGATCATGCAACGTCTAATCAAATGACTCCACGGCTGACATCACTCCTCTGCCTCCCATTCCTTTCACTTCTTGCTGAAGTGAGCATGGAAGCTCTCGAACTCAGGTCCCCCAACCAGCGGCTCGAGTTTAAAGCCATCTTGAACTCTCAAAATGTGCTCACTGGCTATCAAGTCAGGCGCGACGCTCAACATCTCCTCTCAGGAGGGTTCCAACTAGAGACGTCTCCTCACGGCCTCCTCTTTGAGAACGCAACAATTGAAGGCCATCAACGAATGGCCAATGACAGCACTTTCTTTCAACCAGGAGGAAAACAAAATCCAATCGTTGATCGCTTCAACGCATTGACGATACGACTAAAGACCACGAAGCAGGGTTCGCCGCAAGTAACTTTAGACTGCCGTGCATACGACGACGGCATTGCCTTCCGCTATACCATCCACAAGACCGATTTGACCGAGAACACCGCCCGCGTTCAGACGACAAGCATTGCCAATGAGACCACCACGTTTAAGCCCGCTAAAGCCTCCTTAGCGTGGCCGCTTTACTTGCCAAGCTACACGACCTCACACGAGGCCACATACGAACGCACCCCCTTTGCCGGTCTTCAAGAGACCTCATTGATTGCCACGCCGCTGCTGTTGGAATACGACGATGGCCCCGCCCTCGCTATCACTGAGGCGGCCCTTAGCAACTATCCGGGCATGTATTTGAGAGCCACAAGATCCACCGACGGAACAAGCCTCAGGAGCGATCTCTCTCCCCTGCCAGCGCAGTCGGAGAAAAAAGCCACAATAACGCTCCCCTTCACGACTCCATGGCGGGTCATTATGGTCGGCGATAGTGCGGGGTCACTCCTGGAATCAAACCTGATTCTCAAACTCAACCCTTCGTCCACGATACTCGATTCATCGTGGATACGCTTCGGGAAGACCACCTGGAACTGGTGGAACGGATTCTACCCCGAGCCGATTGACTTCGAGATCGGAGCAAACTACGCCACAGCCAAACATTATATCGATTTCTGCGCCGATAACGGCATCGAATTTCACGCGATCGATTGCGCCGACGAGAATTTTACCTGGTATCAGCAATCAGCCAGTGGATTCGCGCCCAGTTCCGATGCCGATATCCTAAGCCCTCGTCCCGAACTCGAGTTCTTTCGAACACTGGAATACGCAAAGAAACGAGAGGTGGGTATTCGCTTGTGGGTTCATTGGGAGCCGCTCAGCAAACGACTCGAGGAAGCATTCGCCCAATATGAAAACTGGGGTATCGAAGGACTCATGGTCGATTTTCTCGATCGAGATGATCAAGAAATGATTAGGTGGAGCGAAAAGGTTCTTCAGGTGGCAGCGAAACATCACCTTCGCATCC
>CAJXVR010000276.1 GCA_913061285.1 uncultured Verrucomicrobiota bacterium
CGTCGGCAGCGTCAGATGTGTATAAGAGACAGCTTTGAGATCAAGGATGTCGCCTGCTTCCGAAACGTGGGAGGTTCGAATATGCGGAAGGGCTCCGGTCCATCGACCTCGTTCGTTCTTGCGCGCAACGGTTCGCGAAAGGTTGAATCCCCAGACAGAGCTGTTCGGATCAAAGCTGAGTGATTTTGCCGGAATAGCGATTTCGGCTGTCCATCCCTCCTCATTGATTTCAGTTCGAGCCATCCATGCGCCGTCCCAATTGTCATTGCGGTAGAGGTTGTTGGTCAGAAGAGCATCGTAACGCGTGCCGTTTGGATTCACGGCAAAGATGTAGCCGTTTCGCTGCCGATGAAAGGTGTCGAGAGCGAGATAGAGATAATCATCCGAGAATATGGAAGTCGAATCTCTCTCCATGGTGCGGGCTTTGATTGCCTCTGGTTTTGAGTCAAAGGCCCAGACACCGATGTAGAGATAGTCTTCGTCAAACAAGATCGCAAAGCGCGTCGGCTCGCTCATTGGTGAACCGAACTCACGATCATACCGAAACAAAGGACCCGCGGTCTCAGCTGTTTTCCAATCGGACTCATCGAGCGATCCATCGATCGTCACGGGGCCCGATGTGGGGGACGCGTGAATCGTCGGTTTTTCGCTGGGCTCCCTGACAGCGCCCGATTGGCAATAGCCTAGATTGCTTAGGCTAGTCAACAGCAATGGGAGCAATAGAAAAGCGGAGCCACGGCGGTGGCTTTTGAGACACTGCTTCAAATCTGTAACCGTTGTAGGCCGGGTTAGGAGATGGGGTCCGTGCTTCGGGTCCCATTTACTAAACGCGAGATCGCGAGTGGATTCGAATTCTTGAGTTCATCTGGAAGCATTCCATCGGGTGCGCTTTGGAAGCACACCGCTCGGACAAAGCGTTGGATGGCCATTGAGCCAACCGAGGTGCTTCGGCCATCGCTGGTGGACGGGAAAGGCCCGCCATGGACCATGGAATGGCACACTTCGACGCCGGTTGGGAAGCCCCCGAAGAGAATTCTTCCCACGCGTTCTTGGAGGGCTGAAATGATTTCGGTCGCTCCTCCCAATTCATTCTCGAGGCCATGAACCGTCCCGGTCAATTGGCCTTCGAGTGTGGAGAGCGCGCGCACGAGTTCCTCGGGATTCTGGTAGGTCACCAAGATGGTCGACGGGCCGAAGGCTTCCTGATGGAGCGCTGGATTGGAAAGGAAGGCTTCCGTTGTGACTTGGGCCAGAGCCGTGCCGACCTGACATTTTTGATCACCACCAGTATTCGATGCATCATGATGAACGGTAACACCGTCTTGATTGAGAGCGGCGATTTCCTGCAGCGTCTTGCGATAAGATTCAGCAATGCCGTCATTCAATGAATGACCTTGGGCTGTCTCGGTAAGGGCGCCTTTCAAAATCTCTGCGAATGAGTTGGCACTATCACCAGCTGGTAAGAAGACGAGGCCGGGATTAGTGCAGAATTGGCCGAGTCCAAGGGTTACCGAACCGTGAAGACCAGCGGCGAGTTGTGGTCCTTTGGCTTGGAGTGCCCCCGGAAGAATAACAACCGGATTAATGCTGCTCATTTCGGCATAGACCGGGATCGGTTCAGGGCGTTCGGCGGCGACCTTCATGAGAGCCGTTCCACCGGTGCGGGATCCCGTAAATCCGACCGCCTTGACCGCTGGATGTTGGACGAGCGCGGTTCCGATTTCTCTTCCGGATCCGTAGATCAATGAGAAGGTGCCTACCGGCATTTGGCACGACTCGACGGCCTTCATTATCGCTTGGCCGACGATCTCCGCGGTGCCGGGATGAGAATGATGTGCCTTCACGATGACTGGGCAACCGGCCGCGAGGGCGGCTGCGGTATCCCCACCTGCCACGGAGAAGGCGAGCGGGAAATTACTTGCGCAAAAAACGACGACAGGACCAAGCGGGCTGAGCAGTGATCTCACATCCGGCTTTGGCAGAGGCTGTCTGTCTGGTTGGGCGGTTTCGATTCTGGCGTCGGCCCAGGAGCCTTCTTCGACGAGTGAGGCGAATAGTCGAAGTTGCCCCATGGTGCGACCAGCTTCGCCGCGAACCCTTGGTTCTGGTAGAGCTGTTTCGCTGGGCATCCGCTCGACTAAGTCTTCGACGACCGCCTCGATATTATCAGCGATTTGTCTCAAAAAAGCCGCTTTCTCTGCGCCAGAGCAATTGCGATAGCTCGAGAAGGCCTTTTTTGCCTGAAGTGCAACGGCGTCGACGCTGTCTGAACTGAGTTGTTTGTAGGCTGGGTCAAGTGCTTGATCGTTGGCTGGATTGATCGCCTGAAAAACCGAGTCTGTTTCTTGAATAGATATTCCCGATACGAGGGAATGACCTGTGAGCTGCGTATTCATCTGGGAAGAGCTTAGCGGTGCTAGGCCAACAAGTGAACTCCATTTCTTTGGTTTCTTGGCTTGGAACGTCCAGAGATTGATGGGGGACTGCAGCCTGATTCGAGACGCTTTGCATAAGATTGTTTGATTGCCTGGTTCGAAAGCGCCTAAGCTTGCTGGGTTCATGAATAGGAAAGCGATGTGTAGGTGGAACGGAATGCTACGATGCTGGACTCCTGGTTTGGCTTTGTTTCTAGCTGTTGCCGTAGGGCTTGAGACGAAGGGAGCCTCGGGGGATTGGGTTCAGTTTCGCGGCAACGAAGGCCAAGGTGTGGCGCCTGATGCCGATCCTCCTATCGAATGGTCTGAATCGGAGCAGGTACAGTGGAAGGCCACTGTGCCAGGGGCGGGTTGGTCGTCTCCGGTGATAAAGGACGAACTTGTCTATGTCACTTCTGCCGTATCTAGCTCGGACGGTTCAGGAGGGAAACTACAGGTAATTGCTTTTCATCTCGATTCGGGTGAATTGGCTTGGGCCACAGATGTGTTTGATCTGCCAGTCGATGGCGTCAAGCATGACAAGAATAGCCATGCCAGTGCAACGCCAGTCTTGAGCGGAAATCGAGTTTTTGCGCATTTTGGGCACTTCGGAACGGCATGCCTCAGTATTGATGGCACCGTGCAGTGGCGCCAAGATACTCTGGGGTATGAACCGGTTCACGGGAACGGAGGCTCTCCGATTCTCGTTGGGGATAAGGTGATCTACAGTGCCGACGGGAAAGCGAATCCAGCCATTGTCGCTTTGGACAGTGACACCGGAAAATTAGCCTGGAAACGCGAACGCAATACCGGGGCCTCACGGAAATTTTCCTTCAGTACCCCCTTATTGGTTTCGGTCAATGGGCGTCGCGAGATCATTAGTCCAGCGAGTGGGGCTGTGTTTGCCTATGCTCCTGAGACGGGAGCAGAGTTGTGGCATGTCGACTATGGGCAAGGGTACTCCGTTGTTCCGCGACCGATTGCTGGCCACGGGCATGTTTATGTGGCAACCGGCTTTGGTCGACCAAACGTCCTTGCCATCCGACTCGGTGGAAGGGGTGATCTTAGTGATTCTCACGTGACCTGGAAAACGTCTCGAAGCGGACCAAAGACACCATCGATGCTGCTCCTTGGGGACAAGCTCTACTACGTGTCCGATGGGGGGATTGTCAGTTGTGTGAATGCCTTGACCGGAGCTCGAATATGGCAGGATCGGGTGAAAGGGAATGTCTCGGCGTCTCCGATCATTGCCGGCGGCCGAATCTATGTTGCTACGGAGGAAGGGGTCATATACGTCTTGCGTGCAGGGGACACCTTTGAACTCCTGGCAGAGAATCGATTCGCCGGTCGAATCTTCGCGTCACCGGCCGTGACCGGGAATGCCTTAATCGTTAGAACGGAAACGCAACTTTTTCGAATTGAGAAGCAATGATAACCTATCCGAATCCTCGTAACTCCGTCGTGGGATTGCTGCTGACGCTCGTCCTTTTTGTACTACCAAGGACAGGCGATGCTGGCGAGCAACGCCCAAATATTGTGTTTCTGCTCTCCGATGATCAAACAGCCTATTCGGTGGGATCATATGGGAATCCAGATGTACAGACGCCGCACATGGATCGTCTGGCATCGCTCGGAGTCTCCTTCGATCATCATTATGATACGACGGCGATCTGCATGGCAAGCCGAGCCAGTATTATGACGGGAATGTATGAGTATAAGACCGGCTGCAATTTTGAGCATGGACCATTGATGCGGGAGCACTTCGATCGTTCCTATCCCGTTCTCCTTCGAAAGGCGGGCTATCGGACCGCCTTTGCTGGAAAATTTGGGTTTCTCGTCGCTGACCAGCCTAAGGTTCGCGGGGTTCTCCCTGAAGAGGATTTTGATCTCTGGGGAGGTGGCCCTGGCCAAACTTTCTATGCCACGAAGAAGAATGATTCGATGAAAGCTTACGCCAAAGACTATCCCCATTCGACGCGGGCGTATGGTGCTTTTGGTCGAGAATTTATTCAATCAAGCGCTCAATCCGGAAAGCCGTTCTGTCTCTCAATTAGCTTCAAGGCACCTCACCGACCGGTGACGCCGGATCCAGAATTTGACCATGTCTATCAAGGGAAAACGTTCAAAAAACCCGCCAATTATGGACGCGAACATGGCGCTCATTTTTCGCGCCAGAGTCAGCAAGGAAGGCAATTTGTTCGTTTCTCGGAATGGGGATACGAGAATGACTACGATCGAGTCATGGCTCTCTATCATCAACAGATTTATGCGGTTGATGTTGCTGTTGGTATGATCATGACGGCATTGGAGGAAGCGGGGGTGGTAGATAATACTGTCGTGATATTCACTTCTGACAACGGGTTTCTCTGTGGCTCACATGGCTATGGATCGAAGGTGCTTCCCTACGAGGAAGCGTCTCGTGTGCCTCTAATTATTTACGATCCGCGAGCAAAGGGAAAGAATGCAGGGAGTCGCTCGGCTGCGTTGACTGGGAATATCGACTTTGCACCAACGATTCTGGAGCTGGCCGGAGTGCCGATTCCGTCGTCGACTGATGGGAAAAGCTTGCTACCCTTGTATGATGACCCGAAGGGTTCCGTGCGCGATTTTCTTGCCTTAATCAATGTCTGGGGCCCCAAAGAAGTGCACAGTTTATCGGTTGTTTCGAAGGACTATAAGTATGTGTTTTGGAATTATGGTGAGGGTGATTACGAGCCGGTTGAGGAACTCTACCATTTAGCGGAAGACCGTCTCGAGATGAACAATGAAGCGACAAATCCTGACCACAAGGCTGCCCTGAACCGGCTTCGTGGAGCCTATGATCAAAGTTTAGCCAACTGGAAGAATCAAGCCGTTCCGTATCACAATTACCAGAAGTACGGGGTCGTCTTTGATCGTGAAATTCCCTGGGAACAGAAGGCTGCTCTGATCAAGCCTTAACCCTGTTTAGCTCTTCAACTCCCACTCCAGAAATTCGGTCTTAAACCCATTTCCCTTGGGCGAGGCCGTCATGATTCCTGCTTGAATTGGTCCCGTGGTCTGGAAGGTGACCTGGCGAATAAGGCGACATTTTGACTCGGATTCGCCGTATGAAATCTCGATGAGATTGCCGGTTCGTTGGATCCTAAACGTGACTATTGGGGGGCATGCGACGGGTGAGATCGCCCAGTCCGATTGCGCCATTGTGACGACGGAGCTTGCCTGGGGCATTCCGTCGACATATTCGATCCCGCATTTGATCCATTCCGAGTCACTTGCTCTTACCATCAGGCCAGACTGATCATATTGGTCCTTATACTGTCCCTGAAAACGGCTCTGAAATGAGAAATTACCAAGGACGACTTCGTGGTAGAAGTGTCCATTGTGACGAATTCCTCCGTCGTGAGTGAGTCGCCAGAAATCGGTTTCTGGCATTGATTTGATCGTGACGCCGCGATCCGTTTTTGACCACGATTCTGGTTCATTGAGCCAGGCCATCTTTTCAGTCTCATTCATAGAAATGGAAGATTGAGGAGGGGGGTATCCCCTTAATCGAGCGTAGCAGCTTTGGGGAAATAATCTGTAGAAATCGTTGTAACAAGAGCGGAAAGAGGATTGTCTTGTGTTTTAGCCATGTTGAACCCGTCAGAAGGGTCTTGCGTGGAGCTTTGTTGAAATACCTAAAAGAGTAAAAGAATGAGAATGACACGACTATTGGTAGCGGTGTGCTCGGTGTTGGTGGGCTTGGCTGCTTCGGCGGATCACCACAAGGCAAGTGTTGTCGGCGTATGGCATGGCGTCGGGGTGGGGCCTAACGGTGATGAGTCAGCGTCGACCATGACGATCACGAAGAAAGAAGGCAAACTCTCTGGCAAATCAGTGAATGAGCAGGGAGATGAGCGAATCCTTGATCGAATCAAGTTTGACGGCAAGTTGTTTCACGTCGAGATCGATATCGACCAAAACGGGCAATCAGGGGTGCTCGGCGTCAAGGCAAAGTTAGGTTCGAATGGCGAGTTGAAGGGGAATTGGTTTGCGAATGATGACAGTGGGACGGAACTCTACTCTGGTGAGTGGGGTGCGGTTCGTAACTTGAGCAAGGTCGTAGTGGGGAGTTGGAATGTTGTCGCGGTGACCGATGACGGCGACAATGAGCATACGATCTCCATCACCAAAGAAGGATATCGTTATACCGGGACGGTCGAGGGCGAGGCAGGCAGTCTGGATCTCGAGAATCTCCGAGTGAAGAAGAACAAACTCTCTTTCGAGTTTGCTTACGGAGACGGCACGGTCAAAGTGGCGGCTGCTCAGACGGGCCCAACCAAGTTGGCTGGGGAATGGACCTACTTTGATAGCTCCGATCAAGATCTTGGTTCTGGTAAATGGACTGCCAATAAGTAATTTCAGACCGAGGTATCGGTTTATTTTTTTCGAGACTGCCCTCAGTTTGGGGGCGGTCTTTTTTGTGCCTTGCTTCATTGGGCTGGATCGGAACTCGTAGGCCCGCGATCCTTTATCGGAAGCGCCTTTCCGCTCGATTTCTTACGATGGAATCTTGTAGGGTGCCTTGGTGTGCTTCCTTTGTCTCCATAGTGCTGTTAGCCCGCTGAAGCGTGCTCGGCAATGGACCCTAACTGCCGCTGGCTTGCTTGTCTGCTCGGTACTTCTGGGAACGGGCCTCTCTCCGAGACTGGCAGAACTTGCTCCCTTTCATGTTCCGCCACTCACATCATGGACCAATAGTCTGGGCATGCCTTTTGTCGGCGGGCTCAAACCCGGCCTTAAGATATGTCGATGGGAAACACGCGTGCGCGACTACAAACGCTTTCTCCATGAACATGAAAAGTCTCTGAAGACTCCCTCATTCCAACAAACTGATAATCATCCTGTGGTAGGAATCAGTTGGGTAGAGGCCAAGGCCTTTTGCGATTGGCTCACGACGCTTGAAAAGCGTGAGGGAACTATTGCGTCGACAGCCTTCTATCGCCTGCCTACGGATCGTGAATGGACCTTGATGCTGGGACGCTTCGTTGAGGAGGACGCGCTACCTAGGGACCTAGATGAGAATGCTGATGGAGCGTTCGTGTGGGGACTAAGCTGGCCTGCTCCTCAGGGTAGCGGGAATTTTGGCAAGGATGAAGGAGTCGATCACTTTGCCTTCACGGCGCCGGTCGGATCGTTTCCTGCCAATGAGCTCGGGTTGTTTGATGTTGCGGGGAACGTTTGGGAATGGTGCGAAGATTGGTACGATGAAAATCAATTATACCGGGTCTTACGGGGATGCTCGTGGCGTACCGAGACATTTCGAAACACCCTGGCAACCGAGCGGCATGCGCATCTACCGCAGGCGCAGGTCGATTGCTATGGCTTTCGCTGTGTTCTGGTTGATCGTGAGGTTTTCGTCGAATAATGAGTCTCACGCGCTTGTTATTCGGGTTTGTCGTTTCCTGCCAGGTTTGTGTGGTTGCTGGGAACTATGGAATTCGGGCTTGGAACCTTGAAGAGGGACTTCCTAGTTCGCAGGTGGTTGCGATTGATCAGGCGGCAGACGGGAGACTCTGGGTTGCGACTTCGCGGGGGCTCGCAGCCTTTGATGGTCACGAGTTCGAGGTGTTCAACCATGTGTCTCATCCTGAGCTAGGAACGAGCGATCTTTCCGACCTGCTCATTTCTCCGAGTGGCGAAGTTTGGTTCTCTGAGCGTTCCGGGCAGGTTGGCTTTATGGATGAGGCGGGCTTCCAGAGTATCCAAGGAGTTCCCTTGGAGGGGGATGATTACGTTGATCGGATGGTGGTCAGTGATGACGGACGGATTGTGGGGGCAACGAGAGATGCGCTCGTGTTACAGCTGGCTCCAGGGAATCCTCGCATTATTCGAAAACGGCGTGCTTGGCTTGAACCAAGGCGAGAATCCTCACCAGGCGTTCAGCTGCACTTTGATCACGACGGACAACTCTTTGTCGGTTTACACACGGAGTTGAATCGGTGGACATCGGCAGGGATGCCTCGAGTCTTGCCTGAGTTGTGGGTTGATACCTCCGAAGATCGAGCCTGGCTTTGGGCCTTAGGAGGGAGCCCTCGAGGTGGAGTCTGGGTGGCAGCTGACCTTAAGGTTCGTCGATACGATAACGGAGCGTGGGTAGAGAACTATGGTGACTTTCCCTGGGGCGATGATTCAAGAATCACCGCACTTTTGGAGACTCGTGACGGGGTGCTTTGGATTGGATCTCGGGGTGAGGGGCTTCGAGGTCTCACTGGTGCCGATGACCTGATTGTGATTTCGAAAGGCGATGGATTGCCCAGTGTCGATATCAATACTTTGTTTGAAGACCGAGAGAGTAATCTCTGGTTGGGAACCGATGGCGGTGGGCTCGTCCGCATTCGAGAGAATTCATTCGAGCAGTTTGGAGCTGAATCGATCTTGGGAGATGTCAGGGTGAATTCGATGGTCGAAGATGCCACTCACGATCTCTGGATTGCCACGGACGGTCAGGGACTGCTTCATTGGAACGGCTACGAGTTTAGATCGGTGTTTGGCTTAGATCGACAGGTCGTAAACGTTTTGCTTCATGACTCGAGAGATCGGGTCTGGGCGGGAACCCAGAACGATGGACTGGCGGTGCTCTATCCGTCGGATTCGGAACAACGAGAGGAGAAGCTTGAGAACTACATTGGTCAGTCGATCGTGAGTCTCTTCGAGGATTCCCAAAGGAATGTGTGGGTTGGGGCTGAGAGTGGTGTGGCGGTTTTTCGTGAGGGGGATATAGGAGATGAACCTGTATCGTCGTTTCCAACTCTGGAGAGCATTCGATGTATTCTTGAAGACAAGGAGGGCGCGCTTTGGTTCGGGACCTTAGGGCGAGGTGTCTACCGATGGCGCAATGGATCGATGACGCAGTTTACCACCCGTGATGGCCTCCCTGATAACGCCGTGACTTCGATGTGTCTTGATGAGCAAGGAGGACTGTGCATCGGAACCTACGGGGGTGGTATCGCTCGTTTTTCTGAAGATGCCTTCGTGCCGTTTCTTGGGAATTTGGCTGGACTCGATGGCTTCATTTCCGGGTTGGTCAATGATCAACGGGGCTCTCTTTGGCTAGGTACGAGTCGCGGTATCAATAGAATTGCTTGGACTGACCTCAATCTCGTTTCGACATCTGGTGTTGGTTCGCGGCAGAGCTTTGGTAAAGAGGATGGTCTTGCGTTCTTAGAGTGTAGTGACAGGTTTCATCCGAGCATTCTGCTTAGCGATCTTGGTCGGCTGTACTTTCCAATGAAACGAGGTGTCGCTGAGATCGTTTTGCCAGAGCTTGAATCGTTGCCCAGCTGGATTCCTCCAGTTTCCATCCGGGACGTGCTGGCAGATGAAACACCGTTGCTCCGCTCTGAAGTCGATGGTCTTCCGGTCGTCAATATTGGGCCGGGAACACGCCGGGTAGAAGTGACATTTTCAGGGATTGGTTTGTCGGCTCCAGAACAGGTGAGGTATCGATATCGGATCAGAGGCAATGGTGCGGATTGGATCTCGCTGGGTCCGGTACGCTCTGTTTCCTTCTTGGAGCTTGAGGCGGGAGACTATCAGTTTGAAGTCACATCTGCGCTTCAGTCCGGCCGTTGGAACACCGAGCCAGCGACACTTTTGATTAGGGTTGCGCCAAATTGGTGGGAAACGACCGTGGCTTTCTGGCTGGCTGGTGCTGCTGGCGTTCTGGTGATTGTGGCCTCCATTGGCGGTCTTGCTCGCCGTCGGATTCGATTGGAGCAGGCCAAGCGAAACATGGATCAGCTCCTCTACCGGGAGCGAGAACGGATCGCGCAGGACATGCATGATGATTTAGGAGCTCGTTTGACCCAGTTGTCGTTTCAGGGAGAGCTTGCCAAGAGGGCCCTGGGTGAAACAAAGACCCTAGAGTCGAGATTGGACACTGTCGTCAACAGTGTCCGGCAGACGGCGCAAGCGCTTGATGATGTTGTATGGATGACGAACCCGCGCAATGACAATTTGGAGCGCCTGGTTTCTCACCTGGTGCAGATAGCTTGTGATATGAGTGATAGCGTAGGCTGGAAACTCGAGCTGGTCATTCCGAATGCTGTTGGCTTAGACACCGTTGCAGGGAAGAACCGGCATGAAATTGTGATGGTGGTTAAAGAACTTCTCAACAATGCCAGCAAACATAGTGCCTGTTCGTGTGTTCGGTTTGAAATTGAGGTCTCGGAGGATGAATTGAGGGTTCGAGTGATTGACGATGGGCGTGGTTTTGATGTGGCGGCATGCCAGGCCAAAGGCAATGGCCTGGGGCAGATGCAACAAAGGGCTCAGAGTGCGGGCGGAAGTTTGGCTGTTTCTAGCGAAGCGGGACAGGGAACGGTGGCTGAATTGGTTTTCCGTCTGGATGGAATTGGAGGATAATGAGGGATATGGAGACGCAACCAGAGGGCGAAATTCGCGTTTGTCTTGTCGAAGATGATTCACGAATTCGTGATGGACTGAGCATGTTGATTGACGGGACATCGGGTTTTCGCGTGATCAATGGCTATCCACGAGCTGAGCTGGCTCTGAAATCCCTGCCTGAAGATCGTCCCGACGTTGTATTGATGGATATCAAGATGCCGGGAATGAGCGGGATCGAATGTGTTCGGCAACTAAAACGCCTGCTGCCGGAAGTGAACGTGATCATGCTGACAACCTATGAAGACGAAGATCTCCTTTTTGAATCTCTACGCGCCGGCGCTGTGAGTTACCTCTTAAAAAGGACGCCTCCGACGAAGATTCTCGAGGCGATCTCCGATGTTCATCATGGTTATTCGTCGCTGACGGGAAAAATGGCTCGCCTTCTCGTACGCTTTTTTCAAGAGAACAGACCCGAGACTAGTGGGGTTGAAAAACTGAGTGAACGTGAGCGAGAGATTTTAGATCGGGTCGCACGTGGCTTGAGAAACAAGGAAATTGGCGCCGAACTATCGGTGAGTGAGAATACCTGTCTCTTATACACATCTGACGCTGCCG
>CAJXVR010000277.1 GCA_913061285.1 uncultured Verrucomicrobiota bacterium
TCAGGAGTCCGGTTGCCGCCTCATGCAAGGTGACTGTGCGAGACGCCGCTGACCGGCCAATCAGAGAAATTCGAGTGCCTTTCAAAAAGGCCTCTGGGAACTCGGTCGAAGACTGGAGGGTAAGCTTGAGGGGATGAACCGTTTGCGTTATTTCGGCACGCAAACGGCCTGAGGACAAAACCTTGATCCTCTTTAGTTGCTTTTTCGGGCTGAGGGCGAGGCAGTCAGTAAACGTGCCTCCCGTGTCAATCCACAGCTGCCACCTGTCATCGGATGGGGTGTTCAAGGGCTAGTGTGCCGATGTATCCCAGGCGGAGAGAATCCCCTCCTCATTGAAAGTGAGGTTCATAAACGATTCTGAGGCAACACTCGATTGCGGAATGTGGGTGATGCCCGTTTGGTCGTCTGTTCGTGGATCGTAGGATGATCCGGTTTCTATGACGTTATGAGTTCGATAGGAATTACGTTGAATCCAGGTTGCGATCACGCCGCCGTCATCCGTATCTTCGGTGCGATCCGGACTGCCTAATTCTTCCTTGGCGTCTGCGATCGTGTAGCTGCCAACGCGCTCGCTCCAATTCGTCGCTTCAAAGGTAGCGCACCCAATCATACCCATGATGGCTGTGATAGCAAAAACAGTCCTGAGGGATGCTGGAATACTTGGAATTCTTCTGAGTTGATTCATTCTATGACCCGGTTCAATTGAGAGCACGGCGGCCGATTCTCCAGAAAACTGCCGGTGCAAGGGTTCTATTAATGAACCTTGTTTTCAATTCTGTCCAGTTTTGAGCCCGAGAGACGGTGCTTTGTCGATGGACATTCGCAGAGCTCTATGATTGAATTTGGGGATCTCAAGGGAAATTTCGGGAGCGATGCACTCTGGCGTCTCTCTCAACGAGAAGTTGCGTTGAATCATGACGTTTTCAATTAATCGACTTGGAAAGCAGGCGTTTGCCGCGGCTTTTACACTTGCTACTCTCACTCTGCCGAGTTCGCCGTTGGCTTTCCATTGTAGCGCTGCGGAGCCTGAACCTGCTTCATCCGTTAGTTTCTATCATCAGATCCGCCCGGTGTTTCAAGCGCAGTGCCACGGTTGCCATCAGCCCGCCAAGGCTAAGGGTGGCTATGTGATGACCGACTTCGACGCTCTCTTGCAGGGGGGCGAAAGCGACGATAAGGCCATCATTCCGGGTAATCCTGACCAGAGTTACTTGGTTGAGCTGATCACGCCCGTGAACGGGGTCGCTGAGATGCCGCAAAAAGGTGAGCCCTTGTCGGCAATCGAGATAGGTCTGATCCGGGATTGGATTGCTCAGGGCGCTGAGGATGATACTCCTGAGAATGTGAAGCGTCACTTCGATGCGAACAATCCGCCGCAGTACAATGTTCCACCCATTGTCACCTCTTTGGACTATTCTCCTGATGGCCAGTTGCTGGCGGTTTCAGGCTTTCATGAAGTGCTCGTACACCGGGCTGACGGCAGTGGCTTGAAGGGCCGCCTTATAGGGCTTTCGGCCCGAATTGAATCGGTTCGTTTTTCTCCTGATGGTAAACGACTCGCTGTGACTGGTGGACTTCCTGCCCGAATGGGAGAGGTTCAGATCTGGGACATCGCGTCGATGGAGTTGACGCTTTCGGTGCCTGTTTCTTTCGATACCGTCTACGGCGCAAGCTGGTCTCCTGATGGCAAATACATTGCCTTTGGCTGTGCCGATACGACGTTGCGGGCGATTGACAGTAAAACGGGAGAAGAGGTTGTCTATCAAGGCGCTCACGATGACTGGGCATTGGACACGGTGTTTTCCGTTGATGGGTCGCATATCGTCTCTGTCGGTCGCGATCAAACCGCGAAACTAACCGAGTTCGCCACAGAGCGTTTCGTCGATAATATTACTTCGATTACGCCCGGAGCTCTCAAAGGGGGCATCCTTTCTGTTGCTCGTCACCCAAGTCGAGATGAGATTCTCGTTGGTGGTTCGGATGGAACGCCCCAGATCTATCGGATGCTTCGCAAATCCAAGCGAGTGATTGGTGACAATGCTAATTTGATGAGGCTCTTTGATTCAATGCCTGGACGAATCTTTGGTGTGGACTACAGCCCGAGTGGTACGTCGATCGTTGCGGGAAGTAGTCTGGACGGCGCAGGAATGGTCAATATCTATCACTGTGATTTTGACGGTACTTTGACGGATGAATTGATTGGGATTCTTCAAAAGACCGTGTCGAGTCGAAAACCCGAGGAACAAGCCAAGGTGCTAGCCTATCGTCAGAAGGATGTTGGGCTTCAAGCGAGCATGAGCTTTGACACGGGAATTTACGCGGTAGCGTTTCATCCTGATGGCAAGGTGATCGCTGTCTCGGGTGGGGATGGCGTGGTTCGAATCATTGATTCGAAAACAGCCTCTCTGAAGCGGGCGTTTATCTCGGTGCCGATCGATGCCGAGTCCACAGGAGAAATTTTTGCCCTGAGTGTCGAGCCCCAACAAATCAGCCTCGGAACCCCCTTCGAATATTCGCAATTGGTGGTAAACGGTTGGGTAAGTGGGGCGGATGCTCAAGATCTCACAAGAAAGGTGAGCTATTCGGGGGGAGACGATTTGATCGAGATTTCAGAAACGGGAATGGTGCGTCCGAAAAAGAATGGAATGGGAACGCTTAGGATCGATTATGAAGATCAGCATCTTGAAGTGTCAGTCTCCGTGTCTGGGCTTGATGAACCGTTTCATGCGGATTACATCAAGGATGTGATGCCAGTGATTTCAGCTCTAGGTTGTAATGCTGGAACCTGCCATGGGGCAAAGGACGGTAAGAATGGGTTCAAGCTTTCACTTCGCGGTTATGATCCGATTTATGACGTGAGAGCCTTTGCCGATGATCATGCTGGGCGCCGAATTAATTTTGCCTCTCCTGATGATAGCCTGATGTTGTTGAAGGCAACCGGCGGTGTGCCGCACGAGGGAGGGCAACGGACTAAGCCTGGAGATGACTACTATCAGATTCTAAGGCAGTGGATCGCGGAGGGCGCGAGGCTTAACCCGGATTCGAGTCGAGTGACGAGTATTCGAGTGTTCCCCGAGAACCCCGTTGTCGCCAGGATTGGAGATCAGCAGCAAGTGCGCGTGGTGGCCAAATATGACAATGGGTTCGAGCGGGATGTGACCGCTGAGGCATTCGTAGAAACAGGAAATGGAGAGGTTGCTGAGACGGGTGATGACGGGATTGTCTCGACGCTCCGACGAGGTGAAGCTCCCATCTTGGCGAGGTTTGAAGGTGCATATGCAGCGACGACGGTCACGGTCATGGGGGATCGAAGTGGGTTTGTTTGGAAAGAACCTGACGCCTTCAATCGTATTGATGAGCTCACTGCAGAGAAATGGAAACGGATGAAAATCTTGCCTTCAGAGCTCTGCACGGATGTTGAGTTTATCCGTCGGGTCTATCTCGATTTGACGGGATTGCCTCCGAGGGCTGTTGATGTTCGCCGTTTTGAAGCTGATCCTCGTGATTCACGCCTGAAGCGTGAGGAGTTGATCGATGAGCTCATTGGTGGGAAGGAATTTGTGGATCACTGGTCAAATAAGTGGGCCGACTTGCTGCAGGTGAATCGAAAGTTTCTTGGGACGGAAGGAGCTGAGCTGTTCCGTGATTGGATTCGTCAAGAAGTCGCACGAAATACCCCTTACAATGAATTTGCTCGCAAGGTGCTGACTGCCAATGGGTCGAATCGAGAAAATCCTGCCGCGTCCTACTACAAGATCCTGCGATCACCGGAAGAGACGATGGAAAATACCACTCATCTCTTTTTAGCGACCCGGTTCAATTGCAACAAGTGTCACGATCATCCTTTTGAGCGATGGACCCAAGACCAGTATTACGAGATGTCAGCCTTCTTTGCTCGCGTTGGACTGAAGAAAGATCCGGCTAGTCAAGATAAGCGAATTGGCGGGACGGCTGTTGAAGGAAGTAAGCCTCTCTATGAGGTGGTTTACGAGAAAGATGAAGGGGAGATCGTCCATCTACGAACCGGCAAGGTGTCTGCCCCGGAATTCCCTTACGCGGCAGGCGATGAAGGTGACGACGAGTTGAATCGTCGAGAACGATTGGCCTCCTGGATCACGTCGACAGATAATGAGTATTTTGCGGCGAGCTACGTGAACCGGATCTGGGGTTATCTCTTCGGCGTCGGAATCATTGAACCGATCGATGACATTCGAGCAGGAAATCCGCCCACGAATCCTGATCTCTTGAAGTGGCTGGCTGATGATTTCATTGCCAATGGATTTGATGTTCAGCGCTTGTTGAAAACGATCTGCAAGTCCCGAACCTATCAATTGAGTATCAAGACGCACGAGTGGAATGATGATGATACGATTAATTTCTCGCACGCAATGCCCAAACGTCTTCCGGCAGAAGTGCTGTATGATGCGATCTATTTTGCCACCGGAACAGACTCAAATATTCCCGGTGTCCCTGCCGGGACCCGTGCCTCGGCACTCCCTGACGTTGGGGTGAAGCTTGCGGACGGATTTCTTGCCAACCTGGGACGCCCTGCACGCGAGAGTGCCTGTGAGTGTGAGCGGTCAAATGATATTCAACTTGGATCGATCATGGCCTTGGTTAGCGGCCCCACAGTGGACCACGCGGTGAGTGATCCGGGAAATGCTATCACCTCGCTGGTGAACTCTGAGCCGGATGATGCGAAATTAATCGAAGAATTGTACCTCAGAATCTTGAATCGAAAACCGAGGTCTGAAGAGATTGAAGCGGCGACTCGA
This sequence comes from uncultured Verrucomicrobiota bacterium, assembly GCA_913061285.1. Taxonomy (GTDB): domain Bacteria; phylum Verrucomicrobiota; class Verrucomicrobiia; order Limisphaerales; family AAA164-E04; genus UBA2970. Next base: position 4,776 of record CAJXVR010000277.1, read on the forward strand.
ATCGTGGGAGAGATCAAGCCAGAGCATGATCAACTGCTGGTAAACCTTGCCGCCTATGAGAAGCAGATTGCACCTATCGTCAAGCAGCGAGAGGCTGATCGTGAGCGAGAGATTAGTGAAGCGAAGATTTCCTTGCGTGACTACCAGTCGAAGAGTGCCGCCAAAGTAGCGGAAGCAGTCGCCAAGCGACTTGCTGGAATCAAGTCCGCCGAGCAGGCCTTGGAGACCTACCAATCCCAGATCGAACAGAAATTGGTTGAATGGGAATCATCGGCAGAACGGGCGACGGGCTGGGCTTCCATTGATCCTCGCAATCTCAAGGCAAGTAATAAAGCCAATCTGATTCTTCAACGAGATGCCTCGGTGATCGTATCCGGTGAAAACGGCCGGGGTGTCTATGAATTGACAACGACGACCGCGCTGAAAGGGATCTCTGGATTCAAGCTTGAGGCATTGACCCATGACAGTTTACCGAAGAAGGGGCCAGGTCGGGCAGGCGATGGCAATTTCGTGGTCTCGGAGTTTGAGGCCTACTGGGCGCCTGTGTCGGATCCAAAGAAACAAACGAAGATTGCGTTGGAAAATGCTCGAGCGGATTTCAGTCAGAACCAGTTCTCGGTGACGGATGCGGTCGATGGACGCTTGCAAGGAGCGAACAATGGCTGGGCCGTTTCTCCTCAGACGGGGAAAGATCATGAAGCTATTTTCGAGCTCAAGAACTTGGTCGGAGAGGGGGAACCTATTTTACTGACGTTCAAGATTCATCAGCAATACAATAGCGGGCAGCATAGCTTGGGTAGATTTCGTATCTCATTGGCTACGGATTCGAAGCCGCTGGATTTTGGATTGCCTGAAGAGGTGATTCAAACCCTGGATATCGTTCGATCGGATCGAACCCCTGATCAAAAGGCCTCACTATTGAGTTTCTTTAAGGGGTTTGATCCGGGCTTAAAGGATCTTAAGAATAAGTTGACCGATGCACAGAAGGAGTTGCCAGAGGACCCGGAATTAAAGCGGCTTCAGGCGCAACTGGCGCGGCTTGAGGAGCCTCTGCCGATGGACCCAGGTTTGCGCGAATTGCGTCGGGCCGTCGAGCTGAGCTCCAAGCAGCTAGGCACAGTGAGATTAACAGCCGCTCAGGACGTGGCTTGGGCACTGATCAACAATCCAGCCTTTCTCTTTAATCACTAGACTAAGATTTTTCACGACCAGCAACAGAAAGAGCAGCCATGATAAGAATACCAGGTGAATTAAGCACTGATCTGTGTGACCAACAGCAGAAAATGACTCGGCGTGACCTCTTGAGAGTCGGTGGTTCAGGCATGCTCGGGTTGACTTTGGGCTCGATGTTTCAACTCCAATCAAAGGCGAAGGCCGCACATTCCGGAGGCGGCTCTGGATTTGGTCGAGCTAAGAGTGTCATCATGGTTTATCTTCAGGGTGGGCCAAGTCATCTGGATTTGTGGGACCCGAAAGAAAATGTGCCGGACAATGTTCGAAGTGTTTTCTCGCCAATTTCAACCCGTATTCCTGGGATTAAATTTACCGAGGTTCTGCCGAAGCTGGCTCGAATAAACGACAAAATGACAATGCTTCGAGCCATGAGCTATACGCCCAATGGCTTGTTTAACCATACGGCGGCCATTTATCAGATGATGACCGGTTACACGACGGACAAGGTGAGTCCCTCTGGCCAGTTGGAGCCGCCAAGTCCCAAGGATTTTCCAAATTTTGGTTCAAACATCATTCGTTTGAAGCCTCCCACCGAACCGATGTTGCCGTTCGTGATGCTTCCACGCCCACTCCAAGAGAGTAATGTTGTGGGTAAAGCAGGGACGGCAGGTTTTCTCGGGAAGGCCTTTGATCCTTACAATCTCTATCCGTCTGGGGATGACATGGATATGACGAAGATGGATCGCTTGAAGACGGATGATTTGGAAATGCGACCTGAAGTGTTTGCCGCTCGTCTAAAACGTCGCGCTCGACTACGAGATGCGATCAATGGAGCCATGCCTGACATTGATAAGGCCGTAGAGAAGTTTAACCTCAACGAGTATTACAATCGGGCACTGAACCTCATTATCTCAGGTCGTGCTCGTAATGCCTTTGATATTGATCAAGAACCTGAAGCGATTCGGAATCTCTATGGTCGAAATACCTTTGGACAGAGCTGCCTCCTCGCTCGCCGTCTCGTTGAAGCCGGGACTCGGGTCGTAGAAGTCATCTGGCCAAAAGTGGCTAACTCAGACAATCATTCTTGGGATGTGCACTCCGGTCTGACCGATCGGATGAAAAAACAATCAGGTCCAATGTTGGACAGTGGTCTCTCTGGTTTGATTACTGATCTCGATCAGCGGGGGATGCTCGACGATACCCTGGTAGTTGCCGTAGGTGAGTTCGGGCGTAGTCCTCAGCGTGGGGTGAGTACTTCAGGGAATAGTAACAGTGACGACGGGAGAGATCATTGGCCATATTGCTACACTGCTTGTATGGCTGGTGGCGGTATAAAGCGTGGCTACGTGCATGGTAAATCGGATAAGACGGGATCAGCGCCGCTTGAGAACCCTGTTCACCCTAGCGAGTTACTTGCGACCATCTATCACTCTGTCGGGATTGATCCGGAGACGATTGTCTACAATCATCTTAATCAACCCCGAGAGTTGGTGAAGGCACGACCGGTCTCTGCGCTCTTTGCTTGATATCCGGATTCCTTCCTCCTAAGGAGAGCTCAATGGCGACGGGGCTTCTGGTGGAGCGGAAGTCTCGAGCGGCGACGTGGCCTTTCTCAATCTGCTTGTTTGCGGAAACGGAGTTCCCTTCGACCTGATGTCGGCTTTTTAGTTTGTCATTACAGGTTGAAGTGGAACTATTTCCATCGGTGTGTTAAGTAGTCGAGCCTCTACTTCGGTCAGGGTTCCGCGTGTGGATCCCGCTTGCCTGGGTGGAGTCGTAGGGTAACCATGGAACTTTCGGGATTGACCAGTCAAAGTCCCTTGCTGCAGGCGTTTATTCAGCTCTTCTTCATCGGTGCTGACTTAATCGTCTTGTTGGGGTTTTGTGTCGCCTTCTTGCGACTACGTGATCGTTTCGCTCTTTTTGTCCTCGCCGCATTGTTTTTTGATGTCCTGGGCCTTTCGATGGTGTTGGTGGGGGTGTTACGAGGTGAGCCTTTGCCGGTGCCTTTGCTCGATTTTCTCAGTTTCTTGCGAGGGTTCTCGATTTTTGGCGCCGTTCAGGTCATCGGTGGTGTGACGTGGCGTCGGCATCTGATGGCGGCGATCCTAGTCGTTTTTGGGTTGCTATCACTTGGGCCCCTTCTTTTTGGAGTGGCTGAGATCATGCCCCTTGCTAGCGGTGTGAGTCGTTCGTTGGCACCTTTAGCAGTCTCTGTGCTTTTGGTGCGGATTCGCCTCCTTGATGCTCCTGGAACCATAGCGCTCTTTGTCGCAAACTTGCTCAGTTTGCTCTTCTTTGCTTGCGGCGTTTATGCTGAATCGTGGGGGAGTTCCTTTTCGGTCGTGTTGTATTATCTCCTGCACAATGCAATGAACATGTTTGTCTGGGTCTCGTTGGGGGTGATCGGACTGGATCGTGTGGGGATTTGGTTGAGCAATGCTCGTATGGCTGTTGATGAATCGGAACAGCGATTCCTATTGGTTGCTAATGCGTCAACGGATGCCATTCTCGCCATCAATCGAGAGGGGCAGATCATTGATTGGAACAGCTATGCTTCGGAGAGTTTTGGCTGGGCAAAACGGCAGGCTCTCGAAATGAATGTGAGTGACATTCTTCCTCAACAAACGGCAGAAAATCTAACAACGCGACAGGGGCAATCGCCGTCGCGGACTTCCTCTGCCGGAACTCAGACCTTCGATCGATTTGAGACGACTGCGGTTCGCAAGTCAGGGCAAAACTTCCCTGTTGAAGTCACCCTGGTCTACCTACCCAAGAGTGGTGCCTATTCACTGGCTCTAATCGTTCGCGATATCACCGAACGAAAGGACTATGAATCGTCCCTCGTTCAAGCGAAGGATGAGTTTGAGGCTCTCAATGAGCGCTTGGAACTCGCGCTGAGTCAAGCGACCGACATGGCTGCGACCGCCAATGATGCCAACCTGGCGAAAAGCCAGTTCTTGGCGACAATGAGTCATGAAATAAGGACCCCGATGAATGGGATTATCGGGATGACGAGCCTTTTGGCTTACACTGAGCTCGAGGACGAACAGAAAGAGTTTGTGGCGACGATTCGAGAGAGTTGTGATGTGCTTCTTACGATCATCAATGAGATTCTTGACTTCTCGAAAATTGAGGCGGGGCAACTCCAGTTAGAGAACCAATCCTTTGATCTGCGGCGATGTGTCGAAGGTGCTTTGGATCTCCTCAGTCGGAACGCCGCTGAGAAATCAGTCTATCTGGGGTACCTTTTTCGGGATCTTCCAACGACAATGATCTATTCCGATGAGACGCGCTTGCGACAAGTCCTGGTGAACCTCATTGGGAATGCAATTAAGTTCACGGAGTCTGGAGGGGTGTTCGTTTATGTTTCTGGCGTCGAACACGGCGCTGACGAAAATGAGATTACCTTCACGGTTGTCGATTCTGGTATTGGCATTCCGGAGGATAAACTGGCGTTGCTTTTTGAACCCTTCAGCCAAGTCGATCCGTCAGTAGCACGGAAATTTGGCGGAACCGGGCTCGGCTTGGCCATTTGTGCCCGGCTTTGTGAGCTCATGGGGGGGAAGATCTGGGTCGAGAGCGAGGTGGGAATCGGATCGCGGTTTTCGTTTTCTATTCGAGCGAAGGGACTTGCTTCGGTGACGCCGGATTTTCTTGACCCGAATCAGTCTGCCCTCGCTGGTCGTCATGTGGTGGTGATCGAAGGAAATGATGCCAGTCGAGAAATCTTGGGTAGTTATTGCCGGCTCTGGGGGATGAATCTCATTGAGTGCGCTGATTTTGATGCCTTCGAGACCTATCTCGAGAAGCGTGGGAAAGTTGATTTTCTCATGGTTGATAATGAGTTGATGACGACGGTGCGAGCGGATCTCTTTCAAAAGCGAAAGGAATATCCAGCCTTGAACAGTCTTCCGTTTCTGCTGGTGTCGAGCAGGCTTGTCTCGAATGATTGGGAGCAAGATCGACATTGTGTGGGGGTTCTGAATCGTCCGATTAAACCGGCCCGATTTTATGCGCTGACCCATAGCTTCTTCGAAGCCGATTTCGCGAAAAAGAGCTCCGATAGTAGTCTCTGGCGATTTGACGACGGCTTGGGGCAGACGAATCCGTTGAGGGTTCTCTTGGCGGAAGATAACTTTGTGAATCAAAAGGTTGCGCTGGGATTTCTTCATAAGATGGGCTATGTAGCCGATCTCGCTGGTAATGGTCTGGAGGTTTTGGATGCGATGGGGCGTCAGGCCTATGACGTGATTCTTATGGATGTTCAGATGCCTGAAATGGGGGGGCTGGAGGCTACGCGTCGGCTGATTCGAAACTACTCCGCTAGTAAGCGCCCATGGATTGTTGCCATGACGGCCGGTGCCACAACCGAAGATCAGGAGCGATGTCTCGAGGCGGGGATGGATGATTTCTTGTCCAAACCGATCAATGCGGAGTCGTTTCAAGAAGTGATTCGTCGTAGTCCGCGATTAGGATCTCGAAGCGACTCCGATTGATCTTCGCTTTTCCCGAGTTCTGGTGTTGGTTTGTCTCCGGTATCGAACTGATAGGTGAAGCTGCGAGGGAAGCAGACGTTCTGATTGCCAAGGTATGAAATCGATGGATGATCAAAAGCCGGTTTTAATCACACTGTCTGGCGTATGCCTGGCGGGATTCCTAGTGACGGCGAGTTTTTGGTTGTCCCACACGCTAACCAATCGGTTCTTAGAATTCCGGGATGACTATACGCTCCAACAGGCGTTCTCGGCTGTTCGCGAGATCTTCCAGTATGACATTGGGATGATTCGCTATGCTCGGAGTGTTCCGATGCGCGAGGAATCTCGGAGATACGTCGAAACTGAGGACAAGGCATCTCTGGACCCCTTACTCAATGTAGCCAACTCTACCTCCTACGGATTTGAACTGGGGATGGTGTTCGAGAACGGTGCTGAGTTTGATGTGGGATATCGGTTCGGTGAAGGTGAGAGAACGGAACTGTCCGCTTCGGATCCCTTAGTCGTGGATGTCTCACGAGCCTTGGAGGAGCGTGAGATAACCCGCCCAACTGGTTTTGTCGCTCGGCTTGATGGCAAAATTTGCTTCCTCTACGCCTGTCCCCTGAGGAGTCGAGAGGGCGGCTGGCGGGGGGGGCGAATGAGTGGGTTTGTTCTGGGGCGATGGTTAGATAACGATGCGTCCTTATCTCAGAACTATCCAGATTTCACCGTGCGATTTTTGCTGGACGATGAGTTTGAATGGCCGAAAGGCACAGTCGAGTTTGACTTCACGACGCTCCTCCGTGAGAGCAATAGTTTGCGTCTCCCTCCTGAGCTGATGGGGGATGATTTAGGACCAGGGAGGGGCCCGGGCCGCGGAGGCGGCTGTCTCTTATACACATCTGACGCTGCCGACG
>CAJXVR010000278.1 GCA_913061285.1 uncultured Verrucomicrobiota bacterium
GGGCTCGGAGATGTGTATAAGAGACAGGCCCCGGAAACTCCATCGCCAATCCAGGTGCGGTCCCAAACTCATTGTGAATCACTTTCGCACCCTCAGGGATAAGGGCTTGTACCTTAACGGACTCCGGCATCGTTCGCCCACGCCGAGTAAAGAATCCCTCAATATGAGAGACAATGGCAGGATCCTCCCTCAAGGGCCGAGACAACATCGCCGCGATCAAGTCTCTGGTTCGATCATCCGAAGTCGGGCCCAAGCCACCTGTCGTGATGATTAGGTCTGCTCGCTCTCTCGCTTCAGCAACCGCTCGCTGAATCGCGTCTCCGGTATCCGGCACAGCCACCTGCCGGCTCACCTCATAACCCAAGTCAGCGAGCCGACGACCAATCCACTGCTGGTGCGTATTCAGCACGCGCCCCAAGAGAAGTTCGGAACCTGTGTTTATCAGTTCAATTCGCATGTCACTCAAATGCCCGAATAGAAGAATCTTCGCACGTCCTAGGACCTCGAATCAACGACGATCAAATGCGTCGCTGCCGAGTAAAGGTTCGCGCCAGGCTAGAAGTCAGCCGCATCCGTAAATTAATTCCCCAACCCGCCCCTTCAAGCAAACAGCGCAAATCGCGATTTCGTAGCCGCAAGGCAGTCGTAACGACCAGTGGCAAGAGCAAGACCGAGATAAGCAAGATCGACGCCCAAAACAACCGAGAAAAATCAGTTCCTGCGAGCGTTTGAGCCATGAAGGCTCCCGCATACCCAATCGCAGCCAGCGTGATGCCGCCGGTCGCGAGAAAGCTTCTTGAAAAGCCCTCCGCCTGATCAAAAATCTTTCGTTCTTTAGGAGCAATTCGCTCGTTGACGATTCGGTCTTGCAAATTGGTCTCTGCCTCCATCGAAAGGGAATCAAGCCGCAAAACCGCGGCTCTCCCAAAACGCCGAAACGGCGCAATCAAGCCTTCCACGAGACTAATCGGACTCTCAAGCAAGCGAGTAATCTGAGCATTAAACTCTCTCCCATGACTGTCATGAAAAACACCCCACTGCCCCTCTCGCAAATGCCCTCTGAAGCCCGAAGTAACCGGAGCAGCGATCTCATACTCAATCTCTCCCTCGACATCACTAATCGCGGCATAAATCACAAACACATTCTCGCCTTGGCACCGTCGAATATGCCGATCGCGATCCGAAACTCGCAGGCAAAACGCAAATTCACGCCCATCAAGAATCATCGTCCCCATTTCAAACAAGGCCCGCCCCGCAGGCGAGTACAGGTCAGGGCAGCTAACGTAATTGTTAGCAAACGCCAGCAGGTGCGCCTGAAAGAGAATCGCCTTCTCCAATAACCCCACGCTCTCCAATTGAATGCCATTTTCTTCCGACTCAGCAAGAAGACGCCGCAGCTCCCCAACAGCAGCGTTCTCTCCCGCATAGCCCCGGCGACGCTCTGGATCCAAATCACTGACCATCACATCAGGCCGCTTGCGAATCCATGTGTCGTAGGCCACAAACCTCGACTTGATCTCCTCCCAATGATGCCGTTTGAGGCTTTGGCTGGTATCACCGAAAAGCGGCACATAGATCAGCTCACGAAAGGCGCCTAGTTGCTCCGCATCACGAGGATTCAGCGAACCGTTGAATTTAATAACCGCATCCGAATTCACAGCAGCAATAGGGACCCTTTCGGCCAGGGTTTCGACTTCCTGAAGATCACCAAGATCCACGGGATCGCCATTGGGCTCTGCCAGCGAGGCCATCGATTTCACACGGGGGCTTATCTTCGTCAACTGGCAAAGCGCGAAGAATGCTTCGAGCCGGTCATAGAGATCGGTATAAAGGGCGTAGCGATCATCAGTCTCTTCACCAAATGGGAGGCATTCCGTTGGATCATCGACCGCAAGCTCTTGCTCCCATTCATCGACGCTGCGGCATTGTCGAATGAATTCCTCTAGATCCTGCTCGCAAATCGCCTCCTCTGAATTCGCTACCGTCTCGGCAATTTCACTGATGAGGCGACGACACGGCTCTGAAGTCTCGACCTTGCTACTCACCCAGCCGGGTTCTCCTAAACCCTCGGACTCGACAAGTTTTCGGACCTGCTCCACATCTTTCAGATCGATCTGCGTTTCATTCGACCTGCCCAGCAAGCCCAAGACTTTCTTTGCCGCTGCAAGCACTTTTCGCCCCTCTTCATTCTCCTTCTTGATCCATTCAAAACGGAGAGAATACGTACCAACTGCATCGTCGCTAAGGCGGCCAAAAACTCTCAACATCCATCGAATCGCTGATTTGATCTCCCGTGGACGTAGACGCCCATCCCGATTCTCATTCAAATACTGAAGAAACCTAGCATCGGATCGAAAGGCATCAATAGGAGCGTTTGACGCAAACCAACGTGCTTCCGGCAACGCTAGCACCTGCCGAAGCGACTCCGCGGAATCAAGTCTCAAATAATGAGAGTCTCCAAATCGATCAAACTTCTTTGGCGTGACTGATAAACTATCTCGAGTCGTTGCGTTCATTCTCTATACCTCACTTGCGCCCGGCTCCATCATTCGACCTGACGGCGGCGACCCCGAAAACCTAACGGATAAAACTCGAAACACAAACAAAGGATCCACGAGAAGTGAGAAAGAATAGTTGCCTTAATGGAAACTCCCGCCTTTCCTTATTCCATGAATCCACGAATCACCCGTCTCATTCTCACACTCATAGGCCTGTTGGGGGTTAGCTCGTTTGACGCGATAAGTTTTGCCCAGGAAAGACCTAATCCTCTCGCCCCCGTTGCCGACAATTCTTCGCTACCACGCGTCTTGCTGATCGGAGACTCCATCTCGATCGGCTATACCCTCCCAGTGCGGGAATTGCTTCAAGGAAAAGCAACGGTCCACCGCATTCCCATGAACGGCGGACCAACCACTCGCGGCATCGACAAGCTAGGCCAGTGGCTTGGGGATAAGGATTGGGATGTGATTCATTTTAACTGGGGCCTCCACGACCTGAAATTCATGGAGAACGGCCATAGGCAGGTAAGCCTCGATCAATACGAATCAAACTTAACCTCACTAGTTGAGCAACTAAAAGCCACTGGCGCTTCGCTCATCTGGGCTTCAACCACCCCAGTTCCCCATGGAGAGATCAAGCCGCTTCGAAAACCCGGCGATGACGTCATCTACAATTTGGTCGCCAAACGAATCATGCATTCCAATCAGATTTCCATCAACGATCTCTACACACACGCCAAGCCAAAACTCGATCAACTGCAGCGTCCCGAGAACGTTCACTTCACTCCCGAAGGATCGCAGTTTCTCGCCAATAGGGTCGCAAATGCCATTAGCAGCAAACTCGCTGTACGAAGCAAGCATCCACACCCTGTCCAACAACGGCCAAACTTCATTATCTTTATCGCTGATGATCATGGCGAAGACGATCTGGGCTGCTACGGCAACGAACGAATCCGAACGCCCCATATCGATCAGCTCGCGTCTGAGGGCATGCGTTTCACCCGAGCATTCCTCTCCATTTCATCCTGCTCCCCGAGCCGTTCCAGCATACTCACCGGACGATACCCCCACAACACGGGTGCCGAAGATCTCCATGTCCCTCTCCCTTCAGACCAGTACACGTTATCTCGCTACCTACGCAACGCCGGATACTACAGCGCTTCAATCGGAAAATGGCACCTTGGTGCCCCAGAAAAACGCCAATGGGATCGCGTCAACGAATGCCAGGCAAGCGCTATGGCCACCCAAACTATTCAGGAACTTCGCAATCGTGATCCCGAAAAACCCTTCCTTCTCTGGGTCGCCTCGACGGATCCCCATCGGGGCTATCAAGAAGGAGCCGTCACTCCTCCCCATTCTCCCGATGCGGTTCGAGTGCCCCCCTACCTACCAGATCACCCGAAGATTCGCAAAGAATTGGCTCTCTACTACGACGAAGTCTCTCGATTCGATTCCCACATCGGACAAATCCTACAAGAACTCAAGCGTCAAAAAGCCGATGAAAACACGATCGTGATCTACATCAGTGATAACGGCATGCCTTTCCCAAGAGCAAAATGCACTCTTTTCGACTCAGGGATTCACACACCGCTCATTGTCCGTTGGCCAAACCATATTCCAGCGGGTTCCGTCCATACCGGACTAGTTAGCAGCATTGACCTCTCTCCCACTCTCATGGCGATCGCAGGGGTCCCGCAACAAACCATGGAAGGCATCGATATCACCCCCATGCTCATGAATCCAAACAAGAAACTTCGCGAGCAGATCTTCGCCGAAGCCAATTGGCATGATTTCGAAAAATTCACCCGAGCAGTGCGTAGCGAGCGGTATAAACTGGTCAGAAACTATTATTGGGATACTCCGCTTTGGAATTCTGTGGATTCGATCAACAGTATTACTTGGCATGGCATGCTAGAAGCACGCAGCGCAGGAGAGCTCACTCCGGCCCAGTCTTTTCTCTTCAATCCTGAACGCCCCTACGAGGAGCTCTACGACCTCGACGCGGATCCGTTCGAACTAGTCAACCTCATCGACGATCCAAACTACCGCCGTTTGCTCAACGAACTCAGAGCAGAGCTGGATCATTGGCGCGTCGACTCCAACGATCACATGCCAGCACAACGTCGAAGGGATGGTTGGACCCGCCGAGGGAATCCACTCCCCCACAACCAACCTTGGTACGATCGATTCATCCAGCAAGGAGGTAAGAATACCTTCGACAAATTCTGATCAAAGTAAGGCCTTCCAAAAACACTGATTGTCGCCACCCTAGGAATCCCAGATCTCAAACGTGCAAGAACCCAATCGCAAATACCGATGGAATGCTAGAGTATTCTGGCCCTGGTTCCGATGTCATCACGTCACGGTTCTTCTGTGCCTTCTCGGACTCTCGAGCAAGACTTTCGGCGCAAGCATTTCGAAGATCAGCGTCGAGAACTCGAAATTCTCCCTGAGCATCCACCAGGAAACAACAACCTCTCTGGGCTTTGAATTCGCTCTAAACCTTGATCCTGAAGCAGAATGGAAACGAGTGGCAATTATTAGACGGGATGTGCTTTCGCCTACAGAGATCCAGTATCAACTAGAAGCCCCAGAGGAAACATCCGGTTTCTTCCGACTGATTATCGACGATCAAGCAGAGGCAAAACGCCTCCTCTCTCTCAACGAAATCATGTCCAACAACCAGTCGACTCTCGCAGACGACGACGGCGATTTCTCCGATTGGATCGAACTCTACAATCCAAGCGACGAGACCGTCTCCCTTGAGCAGTGGTACTTATCGGACGATCTTGAAGAGCTACAAAAATGGCGTTTCCCTGCTCGGACCATCGAACCCAAGAGTTATCTACTGGTCTTTGCTTCGGGAAAAAATCGTCCCCCGCTCTCAGGACCACTGCATACCAACTTCCGGATCAGCGCCGACGGAGAATCCATTCTCTTGAGCTATGGAGAAAATCAACTCATCGATCAAATCACCCTTGGTCGACTCGAGAACGACGAATCCCTCGGCAAGATCGCTGAAAGTGCCGATGATTGGCAAGTGTACTCGCCTGCGTTCACCTCGCCTGCTCAGCCCAACCTTTCGGAAGCGGCACCCCCATTTATCGTCGCCCCGCAATTCACCCCAACGCCAGGACGGCACACTCAAGGAGTTCTATTCGAAATCGCTGCAGCCCACACCGGACAAACTATTTTCTATACGACCGATGGCTCGGCACCATCTCAGGATTCCCTTAGCTACCAGACACCCTTTCCGATCAACGAGACGACCGTTATTCGTGCAATCACGATCGATCAAGTCGGCAATTCTAGTCACATTTCGACGGGCAGCTACCTTATCGGGACAAATCACACACTTCCGATAATTTCCCTCGCAGCAAACCCACAGAACTTTGATATCAGAGACGGGTTTCTCTACGGACTCGGCGAGCACATGTATCAGAACGGTCGAGTCACAGCAACCTTCCCCTACAGCGCCTCCAACGCCTGGAAGGATCGCGAGATCGCAGCATCGTTTGAGCTCTTCGACGAGAACAGCACCGATCGGTTTCAACAGGATATCGGTCTCAAGATCTTCGGGGGATGGGGATCCAGAGGCTATCCACAGAAGTCTTTCGCTATATTCGCTCGCTCGAAGTACGGCCCCGGAAAGATCCGCTATCCTCTCTTCCCTAATCTGGGTATTGAATCCTTCGAATCATTCATCCTCAGAAACTCAGGGAACGACAACCAAAGTACACATCATATTCCACCGCGCCCGCCAATCAGCAACTTTGGTCCCACACAAGGGAATGGCAGCTATTTTGTCAATAGTACCTTCACCCTCTTTAGAGACGCAATGATGCAAAGCCTTGCGAGCAATCTCGAAGTCGATACTCAGGCCTATCGCCCAACAATCCTTTACCTCAATGGCAACTACTGGGGCATCTATAATCTGCGAGAAAAACTCAACGAACACTACGTGGAATCCCATCACGACGTCCCTAGTGAGAAAGTAGATCTCATAGAAGGCTATTCCCAGGCGAACTCCGGAAGCAATCGATTCTACCGAAGCATGCAGAGTTTTGTGTCTCGGACAGATCTCAGCATCGACGAACATTTCACAACTGTCGCGACGCAATACATCAACATTCCGAGCTTCATCGACTACCATCTTTCCGTTATCTATTTTCAGAATTTTGACATCGGCAATATCAAACAGTGGCGATCCCAAGACGACGGCACCTTTCGCTGGATGCTCTATGACCAGGACTACGGTTTCAATCTTTGGCCAGAAACTGTCTACCTCCCAGCCATGGCTCGAGACTACTCGGACTACGACAACATGTTTGCCTTCTATACCAATCCGGAAGGTACCGGAACAGGATGGCCAAACGCTAGTGGTCGCACCCGTCTCCTCCGGCGCCTCCTCCTAAATGAATCATTCAAGACCTCGTTCATCACCCGCTGCCTCGACCTATTGAATCAGGACTTCACTAGCAAACGCGCGACAGAAAGCATCCGGCAGATGGCGGCTAGTCTGCGCCCAGAAATCGCCCAACACCTTACCCGCTGGAGCTGGGAGTCCCTTCAAGAGAGAAACCATGGCACTCCATTCAAACCCGAAGACAGTGCGCTCACCAAGGAGCATTGGGAAAACAACGTTCAGGAACTCATCACGTTTGCCAATCAACGGCCCGAAAAACTTAGATCCGATTTAGCCGCTCATTTCGATCTCGAAGCAGAGTCAAGCCAGGTCACGATCCAGGTGGCTCCCCTCAGGGGTGGCTCCATCCACCTCAATTCTCTAACGATTAATTCGTCCCCCTGGACAGGCGTCTATCTTAATGCCCTTCCGATAGCTCTGATAGCCGAGCCAGCTCCGGGCTACATCTTTTCGGAATGGAGTGGCCCCGTCACGGAAGCAAACCAAGCTCAGACAACGCTCTCATTCAACAGTGAATCACCGTTGCAGGTAACCGCACACTTCATCAAACAGTAATGGCGCGTCACCAAGAGAAGGTCTTGTTTCAGAAGACGACGGGATAGCCTTCGTCTAGAATTCGCACCTGATCACTGATTCCCTTTTCATCAGCAATTTCTCTCAACCATCGAGGCGGCTCATCCATGTCTTCAAACGACAATTTAAAGGCACCGAAATGCATCGGCACCATCGTCTTCGCTTTGAGATCGACAAAGGACTGATACGCTTCGTCAGGGCCCATGTGCACCTCTCGAAAAGAATCAGGATAGTAGGCACCGATAGGTAGCAGCGCGAGTTCCGGTTCGCAACGTTTTCCGATTTCCTTAAAGCCAGTGAAATAAGCGGTATCTCCAGCGTGATAGACCCGACGCCCCTGGTGCTCCAGCACGAATCCGCCAAAACCACGATACTCATCATGAAGCACTCGTGCCCCCCAGTGCTTGGCCGGAGTAAAGGTCACTTTCCAATCCCCATGAGAAAAACTTTCCCACCATTCCAGCTCAATGATCCGAGAAAACCCGAGTCCCCGAGCCAGATCACCAACACCCCAGGGCACCACAGCAATCTTCGGTGACGGCAGCTTTCGCAGTGTCGGTTTGTGAAAATGATCGAAGTGAGCATGTGTCAGGAGCACGAGATCGATCTGAGGCAGGTCATCGATCTTCATTCCCGCCTTTTTGACTCGCTTCTGCCAAAATAGCCAGTTAGCAAAATTCGGATCTACCAAAACATTGAGATCCGTAAACTGAACCAAGAACGAAGCATGACCGATCCAGGTCAAGGCAAGCTTCCCTTCCCGCAAGTTTGGATACTCTGGTTTATTGTAAACGCCCTTCCTCCGAGTCACCAAGGCCTTCCATACCATTTCATAGAAAAATGTCCGCGGATTGAACGCCTGCGTTGGTGTCAGATCTTTAAAGGATCTCGGTATGCGCCGCTTCCGACGCGCGCGAGCTCGCAATGCTTCTTCATCTTCGCTCATCGAATCAACCCATCTTACCTTTGAAATGAATAACAATCAACGGGCCAAAGTCCAATTTAACAGTGACGAAAGGTATATTATGAAAAGAATCATTGCACTTCTACTAGTCGGCACACTGACTAATCTAGCATCCAACCAGCTCAATGCCGGGGATAAAGAATGGGCCGTCGTTGGCAAAATCCTTACCGGAGTTGCGGCTGTAGCGGTCGTCAGCGACGCCATCGATCGGCACCATCACTACGCAGCCCCCCGACACGTTGTGAGGCACGCCCCAACGGTTGTAACCGTGCACCGACCTCCCGTTCACGTCTACACGCCACCACAACCCAGGATCGTTGTTCGCCAAACCCCTCGGTTCGCCCGTCAACGAACGGTGATTGTCCAGCAAGCCCCGATCGTGATTCATCAACCCCGAACTCGGCATCGAGATCGATCCTACCGGCAGCGACGTTATGTGCCCCCTGCCCCGGTCTACTGCCCCACGCGCTACTAACGGAAGCTACAATCTGAATCGTGCCCGCGTAGACCGGCAGCGAGACGTAGCCGCCTTACCCACCGACCGGCTTGGTTGATCGGTCTCATCAATCCGCCTTTCGATTAATCGAGAGGCGGATTT
Organism: uncultured Verrucomicrobiota bacterium; assembly: GCA_913061285.1. GTDB lineage: Bacteria > Verrucomicrobiota > Verrucomicrobiia > Limisphaerales > AAA164-E04 > UBA2970. Next base: position 9,060 of record CAJXVR010000278.1, read on the forward strand.
TTGTTGCACCATGCTCTGAGACATTTCCATGCTAGGCCCCATGATCGATTTAGAAGCCACCCTAAACCAGCACCTTCGTCAGCAACCTCAACTTGCCGAGGACGTCTATATCGCCAAAGGAGCCGTTGTCATCGGGGATGTGACGATGGGCCAACAGTCTAGCATCTGGTACAACGCCATCGCCCGTGGCGATATCAATCAAATTCGCATTGGAGCCTTTAGCAACGTGCAGGACAACGCCGTTCTCCACGTCGCGGATGACTTTGCTTGCGAGATTGGAGACTGGGTTACCATTGGGCATACCGCCATTGTCCACGCCTGCAAGATCGGCGATGAAACGCTCGTTGGGATGGGAGCAACCATTCTTGATGGAGCCGAGATCGGCGAACAATGCATTATCGGAGCGAACGCCCTCGTGACCGGAGGTTCGAAAATCCCTGCCGGTTCGATGGTTGTCGGAAGTCCAGCGAAGGTCAAACGAGCCCTGAGCGACGCGGAACGCGATCAGCTAAAGCATTGGGCAGAAAAGTACGTCTCCAATTCAGCTTACTGTCTGAAGCACAACATCGGTGTTGGCGAGGCGCTTTCCACTCGCCAATCTTGAGCCTATTACCGACTAAGAAGATTCGGAAAGCGCTGTAAGATCGAGCTCAGAAGCACAGCAGCCAGTGCCACACCCAGCACAATCGATAACAGCCAGGCCCACCACCATTGAGGCAGTGTGATTGGAGCTCCGTAGTGCCCTACCTCTTTCTCTTGGAAAAGGCGAAAGCCAGTCCAAAGCGACGCAACGCCGCCAACGAAGAAGAGCGAAGCACAGAAATATCCACTTGGTTCCTGCCACATCATTTCCTCATATTTAAGACCACCGTAAAGCACACCCAACGCGAGTAACCCACTCCAAAACCATGAGGTGAGAATTAGGAAACGATTTCGCGCAACTGATGATAATGAATACGAAAACGAAAAGATAAAAAAGGGCAGTCCCACAGCGAGTCCATACAGCAAGCCCGGCTTTAGATTTGGGCTTGCCTCGACAATACCCGCATTGATGAAAACCCGATGCACGGTGGCCGTCCAATCGAGGCCCAACACAACAAAGTCGAGCCCCACAAACATCATCAGAGTTCCGATCCCCAAAGCCATTCTAGCCAGATAACGTTCCGAGCGAGTGGCCGGAAGCGACAGCGTAAACTCCTCGCACCCCTCAATCGCATCCGTCCCTCCATAGGCAGGTCCGGCAAGGAGAGCATAGCCAAGCCCAATGACAAGAATCCACCCAGGATGGGCCACAAACGGAATCATCCAGGCGCCTAAAAGCCAGAGGACCAAGAACACTAGGAGCATCTTGCTGTGCGCGAACCACTCCGACCACAGCAATCCTTTCAACACCGTCCACTGAGAGGGCGAAAGCGGTTTCGACAAGGGTGCACTCGCCGCCCCAGACAGGGAGGATGAGGGCTCAAGCGAATCATCACTGGTTGTGACAGGTTCCATCAGTTTGACTACGCCTTCAATCTCATGGATTCGGAGAGTCCTGTCCAGGGGGTAAATCAACAAAGAGGCGCCACGGCAATCGTCCCACTCCAAAACGAGTGGACGCAAAATTGGCGCCCGCTCCAGTTGCCAGGGAAAGTCCTTCTGGATCATCCCAATACATCTGCCGACGAACCACAGCGCCATCTAATTGGCCACGCAAGACCAAGCCCTCAAAATCTTGAACCGAGGGCGCCTCAAGACTTTGTCTACCCAAGCCATGCAATTGACACACCAAGAGTCCCGCCGAATTACCCGCCCGCTCTAGGAGATTCCAGTCCCCGTCGCTCCAAGGCATTGGATGAAGGTATGAGTACTCTATGAGATCGTCGCCATTGAATCGGAGCGGCTGAACCAGTTGCCCCCACTGCTTCGTCCGGTCCTCGGGACAAAGCAGCACCTTCTTGTCACTCAGATGTCGCGATACCACCAGCTGCCCCAAGTCTCGTGGTCGAGTCGGAAAGTCGGACCGATACATTTCATAAGCAATCACGGCCTGACGTAAATTCGACGTGCAGACCGCGATGCGACCTTTTTTCTTGGCGGTCGATAACGCACTCAGCAACAGGGTAGCGAGGATTCCCACGATCGCAATGACCGTGAGAAGCTCGACCAAGGTAAAGGCCTTGGAACCCCGTTTCGACTGAAGTGAGATAATCACTTAAAAGGCTTACTTGGCTCTATTTCCTGTCTCTTATACACATCTGACGCTGCCGACGAGC